>DATJYF010000195.1:0-18459 GCA_035499715.1 Opitutaceae bacterium
CAAGCCGACCAGCGCCGCGGCCGTCGCCGAACTGCGCCGCCTCGGCCTGCGCCTCGTCATGCTCACCGGCGACCACGAGCGCACCGCGCGCGCCGTCGCCCAAAAACTCGGCCTCGACGAAATCGAGGCCGGAGTGAAGCCGGCCGACAAGCACGCGCGCGTGCAGGCGCTGCGCGCCGCCGGCCGCGTGGTGGCGATGGCAGGCGACGGCATCAATGACGCGCCCGCGCTCGCCGCGGCCGACGTCGGCATCGCTATGGGCACCGGCGCCGACGTGGCCCTGCAAAGCGCCGGCGTGACGCTGGTGAAAGGCGACCTCACCGGCATCGTGCGCGCGCTGCATCTGAGCCGCGCCGTCATGACCAACATCCGCCAGAACCTGTTTCTTTCCTTCATCTACAACACGCTTGGCGTGCCGCTCGCCGGCGGCGCGCTCTATCCGCTCTTCGGCTGGCTGCTCAGCCCGATGATCGCCAGCGCCGCCATGAGCCTGAGCTCGGTCAGCGTCATCACCAACGCCCTCCGTATCCGTAAATTAAAATTATGATCTTAAAGAGCTTATGCCATTAAAAAATCTTGCCCGCTTCTTGGCATTCGATCCGCAATTTTTGTAATCTTGAACAAATCGCGTGTTTCGCGCCCAAAATCTGATAAGGTCGGGCATATTCACATGAGGCGTTTTTTCCAGAGAAACCGCTTAGCCATCGCCGCGACGGCGCTGGCCTTGTGGTTTACGGGCCTGAACCTGTGCGCCTTCGCGATTCTCGCCCGCTCGGATGCAAAATCCTCCGGCTGCCCGTTCTGCCACGGCAAAAACGGCGCCCAGCCGGTTTCGTCATTTTGCGACAAATACAAAAGTCAGGAGGCAACCTGCCCCTCCCCGCATGAAGCGATCCGCTTTGCCGCCAGCTCGCTGGCTGTCGTCGGTTTTTTGTCGTGCGAGGAAATTCGCCTGATCCAGGCGCCCTTGGTCGATGGCGGGAGCACGGCGCCGCCACCGGGTGAACGCAGTTTTGCCGAGGTGGTATTGCAGAAGAGCCTTTTGGCCCAGGCTCCGCCCGCGTGCTGAACGGTCCCCCTCGACGGGTCGACCGCGCTTTTTTCGTCCGGCCTTTCGCCCGCGATGCACGGGCTTTTCGCGTCCGCCTGCAACCTGCCTATCCGCCCATGAAAACAAATTTTCTCCGTCTTTCATTTCTGATTTCCCTTCCGGTCCTCGCCCTCTGCGGAGCCGAACCTCCGCCGTCGTCCGGACCCATTGCCGTCACCGCCGCGTTCGTCGATCGGCTCATGGCCGAGGCGCAGAGTCGCAATCCCGCCCTCGCCGCTGCCGGCGCGCGCGCCGACGCCGCCTCCGCCTCGGTCGATTCGGTCCGCACCTGGGAGGATCCCATGGTCAGCCTCGGCGTGGACAAGTCGACTCCACGCGGCATGCCCGCCTCGCAAACCGGCAACATCATCTACGGCATCGAGCAAAAGCTGCCGGTCGCCGGCCAGCCCGCGCTGGCCAGGCGCATGGCCGAGGCCGAGGCGGCGAAGGAACGGCTGAATCTCAATTATGAGACCCAGGCCCTCCGCCGTGATCTGACCGCGGCACTGGCCGATCTCGCCCTGGCCGACAAGGCCATCGAATTCGCCCAGGAAGACCTCGGCTGGCTGCAGACCCTGCTGGACGCCGTCGACCACCGTTACAAGGTCGGCCAGTCCAGCCAGGTCGAGTGGTTGAAAGTCCAGACCGAACAAGCCCAGGCGCTCGATCATCTCAAATCCCTCGAGGTCGACCGCGATCACCGGCAAGTGGAGCTCAACCGCCTGCTCAACCGCGACCTCGACACGCCATGGCCGGCTGTGGAGCTGCCAGCCATCCCGCCCGCCGTGCCCTACTCCGACGCGCTGGTCAACACCACGGTGCGGTCCGAGCCGAAGCTGAAGGTCATGCAGCAGGAAATCGCCGCGGCCGAGGCGGCCGCGCGGCTGACCCGCCGCCAGCGCCTGCCCGAGGTCGGCGTCGGCCTCGAGGCACGGCAGTACAGCGGCGACGGCGGAATTCGCGACGGCGCGCTCACCGTGAATTTCACCGTGCCCTGGTTCAACGGCCGCCGCTACGACAGCGACATTAGGCGCGACGAAGCCATGGTGCGGGCCAGTGAACGCGAGGCCGACGATTATACGCTCACCCTCCGTCGCGAACTTCACCGCCTCACCAGCGATCTCGACGACGCCCGGCGCCAGGCGCTGCTCTATCGCGACAAAATCATCCCGCTTACCGAACAGACCTTGACCAGCGCCCGTGCCGCCTGGGAAAACAATCTGGGACTTTTCCAGGACGTCCTCGATACCCATCGCATGCTGCTGGACAACCGGCTGATCCTCGCCCAATCCACCGCCGCCCAGGTGAGCCTGCTGGCGGAATTGACCTTGCTCACCGGCGTGAAAGACTTCGCTGCTTTCGCTCCCTCGGCCGACCCCACCCAATCACCGTAACCTATTTTCCCGAGCGTCCTCATGAATCGAAAATTTTTCAGGCCCTTCTTTTTTTCCTGCCTCGGCTTCGGTCTCGCAGTCTTTCTCGCCGCCTGTGCGCCGGCAAATCCGTCCGGCGGCGAGACCGCTGGCGACGTCGATTATTACACCTGCACGATGCATCCCTCGGTGCGGGCGCACGAGCCCGGCAAATGTCCGATCTGCGGCATGGATTTGGTGGCGGTGCACAAAAAAAACGCCGATTCTGCGGCCGCGCCTTCGGGTAAACGCAAAATCAAATTCTACAAGTCCACCATGATGGCGGGCGAAACCAGCCCGACACCGGCGAAGGACAGCATGGGCATGGACATGGTGCCGGTCTATGAAGACCAGACTGCGTCCGGTGAAAGCCAGCCGGCCGAATTCACCGTGCCACTCGACCGCCAGCAACTCATCGGCGTGACCTACGCCACCGTCACCCGGCGGACGCTCGAGCCGAGCATCCGCGTCACCGGTCTTGTCGAACCGCAAAAACAACTGCAATGGACCCGCGTGGCCCACACCGAGGGCTACGTCCATGCCTTGAAGGTTTTCGCGGCCGGCGATACGGTGGAAAAGGGCCAGCCGATCATGGATATTTACAGCCCCGACTTTGTCGCCACGCAAAAAGAATTCATCGACCTCCTGATCACGCACGACAAGGCGATGAAAGACGGTGCTACCGCGACCGTGGAAAGGACCGAAGAACTGATTACCTCCGTGCGCGACCGGCTGCGACAGTGGGAGGTTTCCGACAGTCAGATCGAGGACATTGAATCTTCCCGCCAGACGCAGGAATATCTCATGGTTGTCGCGCCGGTGGCGGCCATTGTCGAGGATTTGCCGGTAAATCAGGGACAGCGAGTAAAAGTCGGCGCCAAGCTGGTCTCATTCATCGATCTGTCCTCGGTTTGGGTCTGGGTCGAATTGTATCAGGACGACCTTGCACGCATGGACCATGAGCCTTTTGTCAAAATCACCAGCACCGCGCTCCCCGGTGTCGAATTGACCGGGAAGGTCGCCATCTTCGATCATCACATCGAACCGGATACGCACACCGCGCGCCTGGGCATCGACCTGGATAACTCGGACCTCGAGCTCCATCCCGGCATGTACGTGGACGTCGACTTTCCGCTCCGGCCCCAGACGGGCCTGACCGTGCCGGCCACCGCGGTGCTGCCGACCGGCATGCACAACGTCGTGTTTGTGGACAAGGGCGGCGGAAAGCTGGAGCCGCGCTTCGTCGAGCTCGCCGGCCAGTTCGGCGATGTGGACGTCGTCACCAGCGGGCTGACCGAGGGCGAACGGGTGGTGAGCAGCGCCAACTTCCTCATCGACGCCGAATCCAAGGTGCAGGGCGCGCTCCAATCCTGGTGACCGCCATGTCCGCTCCCCTTCCCCACCGCGGCCCGACGCTCATCGAGCGGCTCATCGAAGCCAGCGCCCGCAACCGCTTCCTCGTCATCATCCTCACCCTGCTCGCGCTCGGCGGCGGCTTCTGGGCCATCGACCGCACGCCGCTCGACGCCATCCCCGACCTCAGCGACGTGCAGGTGATCATCTCCACCGATTGGGAGGGCCGTTCACCCGATCTCGTCGAGGACCAGATCACCTATCCCATTTCCACCCGCTTCATCGCCGCGCCCAAGGTCAAGTTCGTCCGCGGCGAATCGATGTTCGGAAAATCCTTCGTTTACGTCATCTTCCAGGACGGCACCGACATTTACTGGGCGCGCTCGCGCGTCATCGAATACCTCAACTCCGTCCGCGGCTCGCTGCCCGAGGACGTCAATCCCGTCATCGGTCCCGACGCCACCGGCGTGGGCTGGATCTACGAATACGCGCTGGTGGACGAGTCGGGCCAACACGACCTGGCCGAGCTGCGTTCCATCCAGGACTGGCATCTGCGCTACGCGCTCGAATCCGTTCCCGGCGTGGCCGAGGTCGCGCCGGTCGGCGGCTTCGTCAAGGAATACCAGGTCGACGTCGATCCCAACAAACTTCGCGCCTACGGCATCCCGCTTTCCGACGTGGTCGATAAAATCCGCCGGTCGAACAACGACGTGGGCGGAAAAATCTTCGAGGTCGGCTCGACCGAATTTTACGTGCGCGGCCGCGGCTACATCAAAAACCTGGCCGACATCGAAAACATCCCGCTCCGGGCCGTGAACGGCACGCCGGTCTACGTCAAAAACATCGGCACGGTGCACCTCGGGCCCGATTTGCGCCGCGGCGTGGCCGAACTCGACGGCAAGGGCGAAGTCGTCGGCGGTATCGTTGTCATGCGCTACGGCGAAAACGCGCTCGCCGTCATCGACGGTGTCAAAAAGAAACTCCAGGAAATCGCACCCTCGCTGCCGCCCGGCGTGCATGTCGTCCCGACCTACGACCGCAGCGAGCTCATCCGCAACTCCATCGCCACGCTGCGTGAGAAGCTGATCGAGGAAAGCCTCGTCGTCGCCCTCGTCTGCCTCGTCTTCCTCTGGCATGTGCGCTCGGCGCTCGTCGCCATCATCACCCTGCCCATCGCCATCGTGCTCGCGTTCCTGCCCATGCACTGGCTGGGCCTGACCTCGAACATCATGTCGCTCGGCGGCATCGCCATTGCCATCGGCGCGATGGTGGACGCCGCCATCATCATGGTCGAGAACGCGCACAAGCAGATCGATCATTTCCGCGAGGCGCACAGCCGCGAACCCGACCGCCGCGAACGCCTCGACGTCATCATCGCCGCGGCGCGCAGCGTCGGCCGGCCGCTGTTTTTCTCCCTGCTCGTCATCACGGTGAGCTTCATGCCGGTTTTTTCGCTCGAGGCACAGGAGGGCCGGCTCTTCAAGCCGCTCGCGTTCACCAAGACCTTCGCCATGGCCTTCGCCGCGCTGCTCGGCGTGACGCTCGTGCCCGTGCTCATGACCCTGCTCGTGCGCGGCAGGATCGCGCCAGAAGCAAAAAATCCGGTCAACCGCCTCCTCATCTGGGCTTACCGGCCGTTCGTGCGCTTCGTGCTGCGCTTTCGCTGGCCCACGCTGATCGCCGCCGCGCTGGTTCTCGCTGTCACGGTCATCCCCTTCCGCCGCCTCGGCAAGGAATTCATGCCGCCGCTCAACGAAGGCACGATTCTCTTCATGCCCACGGCCCCGCCCGGCATGTCGATCGGCGAAGCCACGCGCATCCTGCAAATCCAGGACCGGCTGCTCCGCCAGATCCCCGAGGTCGACACCGTGTTCGGCAAGGCCGGCCAGGCCGACACGCCCACCGATCCGGCGCCGCTCTCCATGTTCGAGACCGTCATCACGCTCAAACCCCACGAGCAGTGGCGGCCGGGCATGACCTGGGACAAGATCATCGCCGAGATGAACGCCAAGATGAAGCTGCCCGGCATGGCCAACAATTTCTGGATGCCGATCCAGACCCGCACCGAGATGCTCACGACCGGCTTCCGCTCCGTGCTCGGCCTGAAGGTCTTCGGACCCGACCTCGCCACCATCCAGCAGGTCGGCACGCAGATCGAAAAAGCGCTGACCGACCTGCCCGACACGCGCGGCGTTTTCGCCGAGCGCACCAATGAGGGCTATTTTCTCGACTTCACCGTCAACCGCCAGGCCGCCGCGCGCTACGGCCTCACCGTCGGCGACGTCAACGACGTGATCGAAACGGCCATCGGCGGCAAGACCATCGCCACCACCGTCGAGGGCCGCGAGCGCTATCCCATCAGCGTCCGCTACGCGCGCGACTTCCGCAACAGTCTCGACGCGCTCAGGCGCGTGCTCGTGCCCACGCCCTCGGGCGCGCAGGTGCCCATGGGCGAGATCGCCGACCTGCGCTATCGCACCGATCCGCCTGACATCCGCGATGAAAACGGCCAGCTCGTCGGCTTCGTCACGGTCGACATCACCGCCCGCGACATCGACGGCTACGTGCGGGCGGCCAACGCCCGCATCGGCCGGCGGGTGACGTTCCCGCCCGGCTGCTACATCCAGTGGGCCGGGCAGTTTGAATATCAGCAGCGCGCGTTCAAACGCCTGCTCACGGTCATTCCCTTCACCCTGGTCATCATTTTCCTCCTGATCTACCTCAACACCAAATCCGCCGCGCGCACGGTCATTGTCCTGCTCGCCGTTCCCTTCTCGCTCGTCGGCGCCTTCTGGTTTCTCTACCTGCTCCATTACAACCTCAGCGTCGCCGTCTGGGTCGGCCTGATCGCGCTGGCCGGCCTCGACGCCGAGACCGGCGTCGTCATGCTGCTCTACCTCGACCAGGCGTGGGACAAATTCGCGGCCGCCGGCCGCCTGCGCACGCCGGCCGACCTGCACGAGGCGATCGTGGAAGGCGCGGTCCAGCGCATCCGCCCGAAGATCATGACCGTCTGCGCCATCCTCTTCGGCCTTCTGCCCATCATGTGGTCGCCCGTCACCCAGGCCGGCGCCGACGTGATGAAGCGCATCGCCGCGCCCATGATCGGCGGCGTCGTCACCTCCGCCGTTCTCGAATTGCTGCTCTATCCGGCGATTTATTTCCTCTGGCGGCGGCGCCATCTGCCCGGTTCCGCCGGCCCGGTGCAACCGCCCGCCCCGGTCTGACTTGCGCCAGCGGCGTTTTTTCCCCGCGCTGCGCGATTGACACCCCCGCCGGGCGCAATTCACGCTAAAAGTTTTCCCCCATGATTTCCTGGATTCAGCGCAATTTCCAGCAGCACTTCCGCGCCATTTTTGCGGTCCTGCTCGCCATCACCATCATCTCGTTCATCGCCACGATCGGCGCCTCCCCCGGCATCGGTCGCGCCGACCGCGGCGCCCCGGCCGAGCTTTTTTTCGGCTACAACCTCGGTTCGCCCGATGATCAGCGCCGTCTCTTTGGCGACGCCCGGCTCAGCGTCTTTCTGCACTACGGCATCCCCATCGGCGAGAGTCCGCAGCTGGAAGCCTACGCCTTCCAGCGCGCGGCGGAACTCGCGCTCGCCAGCCAGCTCCACCTTCCGGTGCCTTCCGAAGCCACCTTGACCGATTATCTCAAAACCTACGGCGCCTTCGCCGACGCACACGGCGAGTTCGATCCCAAGCTTTATGGATCGTTCCGCGACAACCAGCTCTGGACGCAGCTCGATCCCCGCTTCACTTCGGCGGATGTCACGCGCGTCATCGCCGACGACTGGCGCTCCAGCCAGGTGAGCAAACTGGTGTCCGGCCCGGGCTACGTCGCCGCCAGCGACATCAAGAGACAGCTCGCGCTCGAAGACACGCAATGGACCGTCGCCGTCGCCAGCGCCGACTACACCGGCTATAATCCGCCGGCGGAGCCCGCCCCAGCCGACGTCGCAAAATTTTTCGAGGAGCACTCCGGCAACTACGAGGTTCCGGCCAAGGTCAGCGCCAGCTATGTGCTGTTTCCGGCCGCGGACTTCGTTTCCCAGGTTGCCGTCACCGACGCCGAAGTGCGCGTTTATTACGACGCCAATCCGGCGCGATTCCCCAAGCCGGCGGAGGCGAAGAAACCCGCCGCCCCGGCCCAGCCGAATCCCGACGCCGATTTCGCCGCCGTCCGCCCGCAGGTGGAGGCCGCCCTCAAGCTGGAGCGGGCGCAACACGTCGCGGAACAGGCCGCCTCCGACTTTACCGTCGAGCTCTACAACCAGAAAATCGCCGGCTTCACGCCCGCGCTCGACGCCTTCCTCGCCCAGCGCCACCTCGCGCTCAAGCCCCTCCCCCCCTTCCCGGTCGACGAGCCGCCGCCGGAACTCGGCACCTCGCCCGACCTCGCCGGTGAGATTTCGCGCCTCGGGCCGGACCACTTTTTTTCCGACGCCCTGGCGGCTCCGGCCGGCAGCGTGGTCTTGCTCTGGAAGGAAACCCTCCCCGCCCACCAGCCGCTGCTCGCCGAAGTGCAGGCGAAAGTCACGGCCGACTGCAAGGAGGCGATGAAACAGAAATCTTTCCGCGACCTTTGCGCCCGCGTCCACGATCAGCTCTCCGCCCGCCTCAAGACCGGCGACACCATGGAAAAAGCGGCCGCCGCCGTCTCGGCCTCCGCCGGCCTTAAGCTCGAGGTCGCCAAGACCATTCCGCCCTTCACCCGCCGCCAGCCTCCGCCCAATGTCGATCCGGCCGTGCTGGGCAATCTCGACCGTCTCGCCGCCGGGCAGCTCTCCGACATGATCCTGGCCAACGGCAAAGGATTTTTCGTCTATGTCGCGACCGAAAAAGCCCCCGATCTCTCCAACTCCAGCCCGCAGTTCGCCGCCATGCGCTCGCAGCTCGCGCCCATCGCGGCCCGCGACACTCTGAGCTCCTCGCTGGCCGAAATCATCACCAAGGAGCGGAAAAAAATCGCCCCTGCCGGCACGCCCTGACCGCGTTGCGCGAAACTTTTCGCCGCACCATCCGTCACGCGAAGCATCAGTCCCTTCCAGCTTGGGGCGGCGGCGAATCGTAAATCCTTCGACACGCCGCGGCTTCTTCGCCTACTTTCAGCCATGTCTCGCTTCATCACCCGCGCTGTCTTTTTGATCTTCAGTCTGGCCGCCACTGTGGCCGCCCCGGCCCAGGATTCCGGCTCCGAACCCGCGCCGCCCCCGCTGTCCCTCGAGGCATGCGTGGCCCGCGCGCTGCAAAAAAACTTCAATGTGCGCATCCAGAGCTTCACCGCGGCGCAGGCGAAGGATTCCCTCATCACCGCCCAGGCGACCTATGATCCGACCCTTTCGCTGAGCTCGCAGAAAAGCGCGGACCAGAGCGCTCCGGCCGACGTCCCGAACAGGAACCCCGGAAAATATTCCGTACAGACCACGACCGAGCTGTCAGTCTCCCAAAAAATTCCCACCGGCGGCACCCTCACGGCAAGCGGCAGCCTGGAGCGCGACTATCTCAACCCGACCGTCAGCCCGCTCAATCCCTCCTACATCGGCGGAGCCTCGCTCAGTTTGACCCAGCCCCTCCTCCAGGGCGCCGGCATCGATGTGAACCTGGCCAGCATCCGCTCCGCCCGCCTCGGCGTCCATATCGCCAACCAGAATTTCAAGAGCAGCGTGCTGACGGTGGTCTTCGACATCGAGACGGCCTACTTCAACCTCATCTTCGCCCGCGAGCAGTACAAGGTGCAGCAGGACACCCTCAAGCTGGCCCAGCAGCTCTACGACGAAAACGTGGTCAAACGCCAGACCGGCGTGCTCACCGACCTCGACGTGGCGCAGGCGCAGGTCGGCGTCGCCACCGCGCGCAACCAGCTCATCCTCGACGAGCAGGCCGTGCACAACAGCGAGGACACCCTGCTCGAGGACATGGGCGAACGCGAGTTCAAGGCCGCGCTCGGCCCCGTCGACTTTCCCTCCAACGAGACCCCGGCCGTCTCCTTCGACTATTCCTACAAACTCGCCCGCGACAACGGGCCGAACCTCGCCGTCATCCAGTCCACCATCGAACAACTGAAACTCGATGCGCTCGTCGCGAAGCGCAACATCCTCCCCAGTCTGGATTTCAACGGCGGCCTGGGTTACAACAGCCTTGAGCCCTCCTATGCCGACGCGGCCCAGCGCGTGTGGAACGGCAACGGCTACTCCTGGCAGGCCGGGCTGACGCTTTCCTTCCCCTGGGGCCTGCGCGCCGGCCGGGCCCAGTACCGCCAGGCCATGAACAATCTCCACAGCGAAGAACTGCAGCTCGACCAGGCCGACCAGCAGCTGCTGGTCCAGGTCCGCTCGGCCACCCGCGCCGTGAACACCAACATCGAGAGCGTGCGCGCCTCCACCGATGAAACCGCGCTCAGCCAGAAGCAGTACGATCTGCAAAAGGCCAAGTTCGACGCCGGCCTGGCCACCAGCTACGACGTGATCCAGGCCCAGAACCAGCTCGAAAGCGCGCGTGTCAGCGAGCTGCAAGCCAAGGTCAGCCTGCGCACCGCCGTGGCCCAGCTGCACTTTCTCGAGGGCTCTTCGCTCCAGCTCTACCACATCAACGTCGAGGAATGAGCCGCGCTCCGCGCCGTTGGCGGGAGGCCGCGGAAATTGTCCGCCGCCAGCCCGAGTCCGTCCCGCGGATTTGTAGCGCAATATCCCGCAAACTCCGCTTTGCTGCGGACCGCCTTCAGGCAAACAGCGTCTCCGGCGCCGCCTCCGCCGCCGGCTGCACGCGATGCGGCGGCAGTTGCGTGCGGAACCATGTCCGCTGCTTCTTCACCAGCGCGCGGGTGTTTTTGGCGATCTCCGCCGCCAGCTCCGCCTCGGCCAGCCGGCCGTCGAGCATCGCCAGCACCTCACGGTAGCCGATGGCGCGGGCCGCGCTCGGATTTTGCTCCAGCCCCGCCGCGCGCAGCCGCCGCACCTCCTCCACCAGCCCGGCGCGCAGCATCGCCTGAACGCGCGCCTCGAGGCGCGCGTTCAGCTCCGCCGCCGGCCGCTCCAGCCGCGTCAGGACGACGCGCCAGTCCGCAAACGGCGCCCGCTGCCGCGCGAATTCCGCCGCCAGCTCACGCAGGGTCTTGCCCGAGGCCAGGCACCGCTCCAGCGCCCGGGCGACGCGCCGCGGATTCGCCGTATCCAGTTTTCCGATTCCATCCGGATTGAGCTGTCGCAGCTCCGCCCCGGCCTCGGCCAGCGAAAGCTTTTCGACCCGTGCCCGCACCGCCGCCGGCACGGCCACCTCGTCGGCCACCGGGGCGAAAAACGCCCGCAGATAAAATCCGCTCCCGCCCGTCGCCAGGACCGGCCTCCCCCGCGTCGCGATGTCCTCGGCCGCCGCCTTCGCCCTGGCGATGTAGTGCGTGACATCCATCCGCTCCGTCACCTCGAGGATGTCGATGAGGTGGTGCGGCACCCGCGCCCGCTCCGCCGCCGGCGGTTTCGCCGTGCCGATGTCCATGCCGCGATAAAAGAGGAGTGAATCGCACGAGACGATCTCCGCGCCGTGCGCTTCCGCCCAGCGCAAGGCGAGCTCGGTCTTGCCCACCGCCGTCGGGCCGGTGAGCACCTGAATCACGCCGCGCATCGCTTTCAAAGCCATTGGATTGTTACAACCATGTGATTTCGCCACGCCAATGCCACTTTACTTTTGCGCCCGGCGGGATTTTTTCCATTCAGGATGTGCCCTCGCATCTTCTTCAAGCGTTGAAAATCGCGCTCGTCACCGAAACCTTCCCCCCCGAGATCAACGGGGTCGCCATGACCCTGCAGCGCCTCGTCGGTGGACTGGCCCGGCGTGGACATGAGGTGACCGTCCTCCGTCCGCGGCAAAACGGCGGCGATGCTCCCGCTGCGGAGGGGGCTTACCGCGAGGTACTCTTTCCCAGCCTGCCGATGCCCGGCTACGCCTTTCTCCGTCTCGGCCTGCCGGCGCGCAGCCGCCTGCTGGACTTGTGGACGCGTGCCCGCCCCGACGTGGTGCACATCGCCACCGAGGGCCCGCTGGGCTACTCCGCGCTACGCGCCGCGCACACCCTCGACCTGCCGATCAGCTCGAGTTTTCATACGAACTTTCACGCCTACAGCCGGTATTACGGCTTCGGCTTTCTCACCGGCGCCGCCCTCGCCTATCTTCGTCATTTTCACAACCGTGCGCTCGCGACCTTCGCGCCCACCGTCGAGCTCAACCAGCAGCTCGCGCGCGCCGGTTTCGCCCGCCTTCGTCTCCTCGCCCGCGGCGTGGACACCGGCCTGTTCTCGCCCGCCCGCCGCAGCGAAGCCCTGCGCGCGCAATGGGGCCTGGAGCCCGACGACCTGGCCGTCGTGCATGTCAGCCGCCTGGCCGCGGAGAAAAATTATCCGCTCGTCTTCGAGGCCTTCGCCGCGATCCGCGCCGCGCACCCGCGCGCCCGGCTCATCATGGTGAGCGACGGCCCGCTGCGCCAAAAGCTCCAGCGCGCGCACCCGTGGACTCATTTCACCGGCTTCCTCGAGGCCGGGGCGCTCGCCGCGCACTACGCGTCGGCCGATCTTTTCCTCTACGCCAGCCTGACCGAGACGTTCGGCAACGTCGTGCTCGAGGCCATCGCCAGCGGCCTGCCCGTCGCCGCCTTCAACTACGCCGCCGCCGCCCGGTTCCTCCGCCACGGCGAAAACGGCTGGCTCGTGCCGCTCGGCGACCGCGGGGCGTTTGTGGCCGCCGCGCAAATCCTCGCCGCCGATCCCGCCCTGCGCCGGCGCCTCGGCGCCGCCGCCCGCGTTACCGCCGAGACCGTGCCATGGGACGGCATTGTCGACGCCTTCGAGCAAGACCTGCGGGAACTGGCACCCCTCGCGCCGCAAATCCTGCCGCCTGCGAGGCAGTTCGCCCCATGCTGAAGACGCGCTTCATTTTCAACCCCCGCTCCGGCCGGAATCACCGCGATCCGGTCCTGCACCAGCGCTGCCAGACCTTCATCGCCGAGCACCGGCTGGACGCCACCATGGTCGTGACCGAAAGGCCGCGCCACGCGACCGAGCTCGCCGCCCGCGCCCTCGACGACGGCTGCGGACTGGTCGTTGCGGTCGGCGGCGACGGCACGATGAACGAGGTCGCGCAGGCCCTCGTCGGTCGCGAGGCCGCCCTCGGCCTGATTCCCTGCGGCTCCGGCAACGGCTTGGGCCGCCACCTCGGCGTCCCCGATCCGGGCCGCGGCGCCTTCCGCACGCTGCTCAACGGCCGTATCCGCGAGATAGATACCGGCCTGGCCAACGGCCTGCCCTTCTTCAACGCCATGGGCGTCGGCTTCGACGCGGAAATCAGCTTCCGTTTCAACCATCTGACCCGCCGCGGGCTGCCCGCCTATGTCCGCACCGCGCTCGGGGCGTATTTCTCCTTCGTGCCGGAGCCGTTCGTCATCCGCAACGGCCGGGTCATCTCCACCCGCGCCTTTCTCATCGCCGTGGCCAATTCCGACCAGTACGGCAACGACGCCGTGATCGCGCCCGGCGCGAGCGTCGACGACGGCCGGCTCGACCTCGTCGCGGTCAAATCCGTCGGCCTGTTCAACGCCCTCCCGCTCGCCGTGCGCCTCTTCACCAAAACCATCGACGGCAGTCCGAGCGTGCAGCACCTGCGCGGCGACCACTTTGTCATCGAGCGCGAAGCACCCGGACTCCTCCACACCGACGGCGAAACGCACACCACTTGCGCCAACGTGGAAATCGGCGTGCGCCCGCGCAGCCTGAAGGTCATGGTTCCGGCTGCCGCCGTGCCAGCAGGTAAAGATTGCGTGACGTTTCCGCAACGGTCCTAGCCGCCCGACCGAGATTTTGCTACTCTCCCGCCGTCGATGTCGACCGATCCCAAGCCACTCAAGGTCAGGACGGTGATCATCTCCGATGTTCACCTCGGCACGTTTGACTGCAAGATCCGCGAGGTGAATCACTTCCTCAAGCACATACGCTGCGAGAAATTGATCCTCAATGGCGACATCATCGATGCCTGGGTCCTGAAAAAAGGCGGTCAGTGGCCGAAGTCCCACACCCGCTTCATCCGCATCGTGCTCAAAAAACTGGAAAAGCGCGACACTGAGGTCGTCTACCTCCGCGGCAATCACGACGACATGCTGGGAAAAGTGCTGCCGCTCGAATTTGAAAACCTGCGGATCGTCGAGGAACACATTCACCCGACCCCGCGCGGCCGCTATCTCGTGCTCCATGGCGACGTCTTCGACACCATTACGCAGAATTTCGTCTTTCTCGCCTACATCGGCGACTGGGGCTACCGCCTGCTCATGCGCTTCAACCGCCTCTACAACCACTGGCGGGCCTGGCGCGGCCTGGAATATTATTCGCTGAGCAAGGCGGTGAAGGCGCGCGTGAAATCGGCCGTCAGCCACGTTTCCAAATTTGAGGACCACATTGTCGAACTGGCCAAGCGCCGCGGCTGCATCGGCGTGATGTGCGGCCACATTCACACCGCGGCGGACAAGATGCTTGGCGACATCCACTATCTGAACTCCGGCGACTGGGTCGAGTCGCTCACCGGCATCGTCGAGCATTTCGACGGCCGCTTCGAGCTCATCGATTTCGCCGACTTCAAAAAGCTTTATCCGCTTCCGGATGAAGGCGCCGAAGCCGCCGCCGAGGCGCTCGAACTCGCGCCCGGGCCCGCGCCCAGCCCCGCGACGTAAGCGGAATCCCTACGCGGCTTCGTCCGCCGTGACCGCGCGGTTGCGGCCGCGGGCCTTGGCTGCGTACAGCGCCTTGTCCGCCGCGGCGAGGAGGGCTTCGGCCGAGTCCGCGTCCGGCGGCATTACGGCCACGCCGAAACTCATCGTCATGTGCAGGTCGGGCCCGCCGTTGACCGCGATGGGCGCACGGGTCAGCGCCGCGCCCGCCCGCCGCGCCGCCTCCAGCGCCGCGGCGCGGTCCGTCTCCATCAAGATCATCGCCAGCTCCTCGCCGCCGAAACGCGCCAGCCGGTCCACCGAACGCAGGCCCTCGGCCAGCCGGCGCGCCACCTCGCGCAGGACTGCGTCGCCGGCCTGGTGGCCGTGGGTGTCGTTGACCTCCTTGAAATGATCGATGTCGCCCAGCACGAGCGCGAAGGGCCGGCCGAAGCGCCGCGAGCGCTCGGCCTCCTCCGCCAGCAGGCGGTCGAATTCGCGCCGGTTGAGCAGGCCGGTCAGCTGGTCATGCGTGGCCAGTTCGCGCAGCGCGTCGAGCGTTTCGCCGAGCTTGAGCGCGTAACGCAGCGAGCGCTCGAGCATGCGCGGCGTGATCTCGCCCTTCACCAAGTAGTCGAGCGCGCCGGCGTGCATCGCCTGGATGTCGATGTTTTCCGAGGCTTCCGCGGTGAGAAAAATAATCGGCGTGCGGCAGCCGCCGGCGACCGCTTCCCGGATCAGCTCCAGGCCGTCCCGCATGCCGAGCTGGTAGTCGAGCAGGCAGGCGCTGTAGTCGCCGCCGAGCAAGCGGGCCAGCCCCTCCTCGTACGTGTCGGCCCAGTCGAGTTCGTACTGTCCGGCGCGGAAATTCCTGAACTGCGCCTGCGTGTAACGGAATTGCAGGCGGTCGTCGTCGATCAGCAAAATCCTTCGCGGCATGCCGGGAAAGCTAGGCCCGCCGCACGCCCGCGGCAAGGTCCGATGCGCGGGTAAAAAGCTGGGCCGGGATCTGGTCGCGTGCGGCGAGATTTTCCTGGATGACATTGACCAGCGCGCTGCCCACGACCACGCCGTCGGCGTGTGCCGCCACCTCGGCCACCTGCGCCCGCGTGGAGAGGCCGAAACCGACCACGACCGGCAGCTTCGTGTGCTGCTTGATCTGCGCGACCGCGGCGGGAATGCCGGCCGCGAGCCGGTCGCGCACGCCGGTGACACCTTCGCGCGAGACGTAATAGATGAAACCGGTCGCGGCCGTGCAGATTCTTTGCAGGCGGGCCGGCGGCGTGGTCGGCGCAACGATGAAAACCGCCGCCAGATCGTGCGCCTTGCCGGCGAGCAGCAGTTCGCCCGCCTCTTCCGGCGGCAGATCGAGCACGAGCAGCGCGTCGATGCCGGCCTGCCTGGCCGCATAGGCGTAGGCCCGGACCCCGGGCGCGAAGACGAGGTTGTAATAAGTGTAGAGGACGAGCGGCACCGACGTCATGGCCCGCACGCGGCGGGCCAGTTCGAAGACCCGTTCCGTCGTCATGCCGGACTCCAGCGCGCGCTGGGCCGCAAGCTGGTTGGTCAGGCCGTCGGCGAGCGGATCGGAAAACGGCGCGCCCAGCTCGAGCACGTCCACGCCGGCGGAAATCAGCGCGCGGCAGGCGGTGAGCGAAGTGTCGAAATCCGGATCGCCCGCGCAAAGATAGGCCACGAAAGCGGCGCGATTCTCGCTGCGGGCACGGGCAAAGGCGTCGGTAAGGCGGGACATGGAAAAGGCCGAGTTTGGAGCGGCCGGCCGGCGGCGCGAGGGAAAATTCCGGCGAAACGGCGGCCCGAGCCGGGCGGAAAAATGCCCAACCAATCTGTTACAAATATCTTGAAAATACCTGACATCGTTTTTGCTCCGTCTTGCGTCAAGCATGTCAAATCTCCGGTTCTGTTCCGGACAAAATCGCAGGCTCAATCCCTCTGCCACCATGAAAGCTAAAATCACTGCCCTCGCCCTGTTTTTCGTCGCGCTCCTCGCCGGCTGTTCCACCGCGGACAAGCTCAATCAAATCCAGATCGGAATGACCAAGGATCAGGTGATCACCATCCTGGGCGCGCCGGACAGCACCAGCGCCCAGGCGAACGTTGAATATTTGACCTACTATCTCGAAGGAGATCCCGGCTATGGCCGGGACCGGCCCTACATGGTCCGGGTCGTCGATGGCAAGGTGGAATCCTTCGGCCGACTCCTCCAACTCTGGGATCTCTACAACCGTCCCGTGGGCAGCGCGCAAAATCCCGCCACGGTCGCCCCGGCCGCGGTCGCGCCCGCACCCGTCGATCTCGCCGGCCAGCTCGAAAAGCTGAAAGCCTTGAAGGACCAAGGCGTGCTGACGGACGAAGAGTTCCAAAAAGCGAAGGACAAGCTGCTCGCGCCGCAAAAATAACCGGTCCGCGCGGCCGGCCAGCCGCTTCTGCCCGGACATCCACCGCCCTAGTTGATGGCGAATTCCACCAGCACGGGGCGGTGGTCGGAAAGGAACGTGCGGATGACCTTGCAGCGCGCGCCGGTGCAGCGCGGGGGCAAAAAAACAAAATCGAGCGCGCGGCGCGGCCAGAGCGAGGGATAGGTTTTTACGTCGGGCGCCGGATACAGCGCGTACCGGCCGTGCCGGGAAAAATAATCGAGGAGCGAAGCGGTGGCGTCGCGGCGGTGGGAAGGATTGTTGAGATCGCCGCACAAAATGGGCGGCACATGCCAGTGGGCCCGCCGGTGGCGCTGCTTCTCCTCCAGATAGTCCATCAACCGCACCAGCTGGCGGAAACGATGGTCGCGCGAGGCAAAATGCAGATGCAGGTTGACCACGGGCACACGGCGGCCGTGGAGGTCGATTTCGGCGAAAAGGAACCCCTTCTCACCCACCCGGCGCTGGCCGAAGGCGACGTTTTCCGATTCCAGGATGGGATGGCGCGAAAGCAGCGCATTGCCGTAGTTAAGATGGACGTGACCGGAGCGGCGGTTGTTGAGGCCGAAAACCGCGTGGGGAAAACCGGCGTGTTCGCGCAGGAATTCGAGATGATCGAAGCTGCCGGCCCAGCGGGAATTTTTGTCGATCTCCTGCAATGCCACGATGTCCGGCTTGAGGCGCGCCAGCATGTGGGCAATCCGGTTCAGGCGCGCGTGCAGCTGGCGGCGCGAAGCCAGGCCGGAGATGGGCATGAGGCTGCCGCGACCATGGGCGATGTTGAAGGTGACAATGCGGAGACGCGACATGCCGGAAGCCACAAGGAAACGCAGTCTGGCCGCGGAGACAAGCGCCCGCGGGAAGGTAAAGTCCTCACCTAACCCCCTGTCATCCTGTACGCCGCGAGTGATCCTGGCTCGCCCGGGTTGAAATTTTCTGCCGTGAAGCCGGAGGCACCGCCCGACCCCAAGAAAGATTGACAGTCCGTGGAGCGGGGATGATTTTGGCCGGCTCTCCACGGCGGCCATAGCTCAGTTGGTTAGAGCACAAGATTGTGGATCTTGGGGTCGCGGGTTCGAGTCCCGTTGGCCGCCCCATTTTACTCGCTGAATACCAACGAGTAAATTTTCGGACGATCTAAGTTGCCCGTTGACGTGGGCAACTGGTCATGAATCGTTCGAAATTCTTCGTCACTCAGTTTGAAAACAGCAGCGGAACGCTGGCCTGGCGCGTCGAGGGCCGGATCAACGGCGTCCGCTTTCGCCGCAACTTCAAGACCAAGGAAGAAGCGGCGGCCGAGAAAGCCGCGCTCGAAGTGAGCGCCGCACAGGGGTGCAATCTCCGCGCCATCCCGACCTCGCTCGCCGAGGCCCAAGTCCGCGAAGCCGAGGCCGCGTTTCACCGCCTAACCGGCCGCACGCGCACCCTGACTTTCTACCTCGACTATGCGCTCGCGAACTACCGCGACCCCGTGCAGGAA
>DATJYF010000196.1:0-21006 GCA_035499715.1 Opitutaceae bacterium
GACAATCCCTACGTCGATTCGCGCAGCAACGGCCTGGTTTACGCGCACAACCGCATGAAGGGCCAGCTTCTCGCCGCGCACATCAAGCTGACCAAGGGCGAGCGCTCCCGGCTCGCCGAGCTCGCCGCCGATCTGCTCTGAGGGGTCCGCGATAGCGGGCAAGACGCGCGGTCTCGTGCCGCGACGTTTCCATCCGCGGGAACAAAATATGAACGAACTCGTCCCTCTGCCCCCCGATCTGCCGGTGCCGGAAGACGACGGCGCCTGCGCCCATCTCGAAGGAATGGACGCGCCGGATCTCGATCTTTCCACCACCAACAACCGCTGGATCAATTTTCGCGAAGAGGCCGCCACCTCCATGGTGGTTTTTTTCTACCCCCGCACCGGCGAGCCCGGGAAAGCCAGCCCGGCGGACTGGGACATGATTCCCGGCGCCCGCGGCTGCCACCATCATTTTTGCGGCTTTCGAAACATCCACCAGGAGTTTCAGAAAGAAGGATTCAAGGTCTTCGCCGCGAGCAGCCAGAGCACCACTTACCAGCAGGAATTCGTACAGCGCATGCACATCCCCTTTGAGGTGATAAGCGACGAGCAATTCAAACTGACGAACGCCCTGCGGCTGCCCACCTTCGAGTATCACGGTCTGCGTCTGATCGTCCGGCTGACTCTGGTGTTGAACCAAAAGAAAATCGTCCGGGTCTTTTATCCGGTTTTCCCGCCGGACAAGAACGCGGACATCGTTCTGGCCTGGATTCGGGCAAACCGATCGGCGTGGATTTAACCGATTGCGGCGCGGCGGGCGAGCAGGCTCTCCCCGCCGCGCTGTCACGCACTGCGCCTCCGGCCTTGGCTGATCACTCCATCGGAGGTCTTGTGGCGCCACCCGCCGGAGCCGGTCGGGCCAATCTGGATGCAGGCAATGATCCCACGCTGGTCGTGGTGCTGAAAAATTTTCTCAGATAGTGATTGACCGGATTGGTGTATAAATTGCCAAAAAGCAGGCCGAGCAGCAGAATCATCGGGAAGATCAACATCATAAAAAAGAAGCTGGGATTCGATATATGGCATGAGGCAAAATAAGCGGAAAGGGAGGCGCTCCTGGCCATCATATACCGGATGACCATGCCGTGGGTGAGATAGATTTCGTAGCTGATGCGCCCCATCAATCCGAGCAGGCCCGCCCCCATTGCCATGATCAGCCACCAGCGGGAATGTCTTTTGCCCGGCATGGCCGCTGTTGAACCGGAGTACATCAGCAAACAAGCCATGCCCAGGGCGATTCCGGTGGGCCCAAAAATCAAGTTGGCATCAACGATCTTGTAGCAATACGTGCCGAAAACCAGGCCGAGTCCCGTAAGCAGGAGGATGGGCCTGAAACCGCGCCGCCGGACGAATTTTTGCAACAGTGGCGCCTGCACACCGATGGCCGTGATACAGCCGAGCGCGATCTGGTCGAAACAGGCAAGATAATCATAAAGATCCTGATGGTTTGCCCGATAAAACGGGCCGCTGGCGAAAATTGCGAGCAGGGCCGTCAGCAGCGCTTCGCGCGAGCGAAGGACGAGGCAAAGGAGGGGAAACCCCAAATAAAAAACTTCCTCGATGGCGAGCGACCAAAGAATGTCCCAAGCGACGCCGAGGGGTCCGAAGTGTCCGGCATACAGGTTGAAGCGCAGTGTCAGGGCATAGACCAAGATTCTCCTCAGCGAATGAGTGACCGGGATGACGAAATTGGGCGCTCTCAGACAATGGAGCGCGACAAGGGAGACGAGCACGAGCAAAAGACCGGGAACAATCCGGCAGAATCTCAGCCAATAAAATTTTTTCAGTGAAATTGAGGAAAGCCGGCCGTAGCGCTTGAACGAGGTGCCGGTGATCAGATAACCCGAGATCACAAAAAATCCCGTGACCCCATAATAGCCGTTTTGATAGACTGTTTTCCAGAAATTTGCCGGCAATCCAATGTCGTGCGGGAAAGCCGCGCTATAGTGCAGCAGCAGCACTACCAGTATGCAGGAGCCGCGCAGGCAATCGACAAAGAGATTTCGCATCTGCGCAAATGGAAATGAAGCGGGCCGGCCGCTATCTGATTTGTATCATCCGGACGTCCGCTTTCTGAGGCAGGAGGCTTTCCTCGCCGCGCTGCCGGGCCGCGAGCTCCATCGCCAGCGCGAACAGGCCGGTGAAGAACAGGTCGCTCAGCAGGGTGTTGCGGAAAAACAGCAGCGTCGGCGGAAATTCCGGATGCCCGACGGTCATGGCCTGCCACCAGCCGGCAAGGGTCTTGGGGTAAAATGCATCGCCGAACCACGCCTGGGTGTTGGTCGCAAAATAAAACAGCAGGGAGGCGCCGAGCGCGCCGCCGAGAAGCGTCATCCAGTTTTTGCGCCCGGCCACCAGCGCGCCGAAGCCGAGACCGGCCGCGAAACAGGCCGTGCGCACGAGCGCGCCGCCCAGACTCCAGCCATAATGCAGCGCCGAGGCGTAGTGCCAGTTGAGCCACAGATCGCTCAGGCTCAGGGCGAGAAACGGCACCAGCCACAACCGCTTGTCGCGGAAATAGACCGCGCCGCAGAACGTCAGCGCCATGAGCGGCGAGAAATTGCCGAGTTCCGGCGCAAATGCGGCGGCAATGCGCCAGGCAATGGCGAGAAAAATGAGCACGAGAGCGGAACGCATGGGGCAGAACTTAACCGGAACGAATCAAATGGACAGAATTTTTTGCGAGAGTACTTTTGACCGCAGATTACACGGCTGAACGATCGTCATTCTGAGCGGAGCGAAGAATCCACCTGGGCCCGGCCGGCAATGTCGCACTGGATTCTTCGCTCCGCTCAGAATGCCAAGAGGAGCAAGGATTCATTTTGGTTCATTTTATCCGGATCGTGAACGATGCTCGGCTTCGCGGGCCATGAGCCAGAGCAGATCGGAAACGCGGTTGATCCACTGGCGGACCACCGGCCGCACGCTGCGGCCCTGCGCGGGCAGGGCGGTGAGCCGGCGTTCGGCGCGGCGCGCGGCGGTGCGCGCGAGGTCGAGCGCGGCCGCGTGCAGGTTGGCGCCGGGCGTGGCCCAGCCGGCGGTGCTGATGTTTTTCGCCTCGAGCGCGGCGAGCGCGGCGTCGATGCGCGCCAGCTCGGTTTGGCCGAGTTTGGGAAATTTCGAGGCCGCGTATTTCGGCGCATCGGCTTCCGAGCAGGAGAGTTCGCCCATGAGGGCGATCAGGTCCTGCTGGATTTTTTCCAACCCGGCCCGGCGCGCCTTATTTTTGCCCGTGGCCTTGGCCAGGCCGAGCGCGGCGTTGAGTTCATCGAAAGCGCCCATGGCCTCGACCTGGGGATGATCCTTGGGCACGCGCCAGCCGTAGAGCAGCCCCGTTGTGCCGTCGTCGCCGGTGCGCGTGGCGATGGAACGGCGCGGAGCTTTGCCGATCCGGCTCATTTTTTGGCCGCGGCGCGCGTCTGCTTCTTCAACTCGCGCACAGCCGGGTCGAGCCTGGCGCGGGTCTTTTTATCCATGCGGTCGATGAAAAGCACGCCGTTGAGGTGGTCGGCCTCGTGCTGGAGGCAGCGCGAAAGGAGACCGTCGCAAGCCAGGATGTGCGGCGTGCCGCGCTCGTCCTGGAATTTGACCGTGATGGCGCCGGGGCGGGAAACGTCGCCGCGGATGCCGGGAAACGACAGGCAGCCTTCCTCGGCGGTCTCCTCCGGCGCGGCGGCGGGGGCGATTTCCGGATTGGCGACGGCCAGGGGCATGAACAGCTCCAGCGGCGGCCGGGCGCCGTCGAGCTGCCAGTCGAATTTGGATTTTACTTCGCGCAAGTCCACGACGCAGAGCTGGAGGGCGCGGCCGATCTGCTGGGCGGCGAGGCCGATGCCGCCGGCGGCGTGCATGGTTTCGACCATGTCGGCGGCGAGCTGCGCCAGCGGGGCGTCGAAGGCCCTGATTTTCTCACCTTTTTTGCGTAGAATGGGATCGTCGTAATGAACAATTTGCAGCAACATCGGTCGAGAGAGTGCCCAGCGTGGGTCCATCCCCGGGCTGCGGCAAATAAATTTGTTTCAGCTTTCTTCCCTGTCTGTTAGCTGTGGTGGCATTCAAAATGAAAGGCTCATTTTGAAGGGCAGGCTATTTTTCCGACCATGAGCGCATGGGCCGATCGCGACTCGCGTTTCCCGCCGGCGGGCACGTTTGCCCTGGCCGCGGCGGGTCTGGCGCTGATCCTCGTCGCCTGGATGCTGCCGGTGAACCTGAAGTCGGTCAGTCCGGCGCTGCTCCGGGCGGCGGGCGCGGGCACTCCGTCGGTGGCGGAATACGGGCGGCAGCTCGTCGAGTCGGAAAAAATCGGTCCGGCGGAGCTGGTGCTTTCGGCCGCGCAGGCGGTGGGCGATCCGCACGCGCCGGCGCTGGCGGCCGACCTGGCCAGGCTCACCGCGCACCAGCCGGAGTTTGTCGCCTGGGGCGGCTGGGATCCCTTCATCGACCCGCTGTTCAAGCTCCACGAGAACACCGGCCGCGGCGTGAGCACGCCGGTGCTGACGTTTTTTATCACGGAAAAGGCGCGCACCACGCTCCGCGATTATCTGACCGGTTCGCGTTCGCTCGGCGTCGAGGACATCCTGCAGACGCGCGGCATCACCGCGACGACGCGCTTCGTCCCGGTGGGCCAGCCGGGCGGCCAGGCGCTCGATTCGGTCGTCCTCCTCACGGCCTTGCTTTATCAGGGCGAGCATTTTTCGCCGTCCTTGCAACGGGAGCTGCGCGGACTGGCCGAAGCGGCGCTGGAGCGAAGGGAGATGGGCGAACTGGAGTTGTTCTATCTCGACCTGCTTTCGCTCGGCCAGCGTCTGGACTGGGGGCAGTTGAGCGAGCTGCTCAACCGCACGGACAGCACGAAGACGGTCGGCGAATACGCACATCTCGCGCGCGTCGCGCCCGACCAGCTGCCGCTGATTTACGCCGCGGCGCTGTTTTCCGACTCGGCCGATCGCGTGGCCAACTATCTCATCCAGTACGGCAAGACCGGCGCGGAGGACCTCCGCCTCGCCCTGGCGGACGGGCAGGGCGCGGTGCGGCAGCTGCTCCTGCGGCAGGTGCCGGTCAACCGCGAGGCCGGTCCCGCGCTGGGCGACGCCGCCACCGTGGCGCTGCTCTATCCCAAGCTGACCCTGATCGTCAAATGGCTCGGCTTTTTTGCCGGAGCCTTTCTGCTCTTCCGCGGTCTGGACAAATGGTTGTATGCCTTTGGCGGCGGCGAAGCCCACAGCACCACGC
Source organism: Opitutaceae bacterium (assembly GCA_035499715.1). GTDB lineage: Bacteria > Verrucomicrobiota > Verrucomicrobiia > Opitutales > Opitutaceae > DASRHD01. The sequence continues at coordinate 5,275 of DATJYF010000196.1, forward strand.
TGCCGCACTTCAAAAGCGGCGCGCTCGCCCTCGTCGCCGCCCTTTTGCTGGTCATCGCGACCGAACCCTTTTTGCTCAAAGCCGCGCCGCCCTCGGAATACCGCTTTCATCTCGTCATTCCCGTCCTGGCCAACCTCGCCACGCCCTCGGCCCAACCTTTAACTCCCGCTCATTCCACCATGGATACACCCACCGTCATCTCCATCGGCGTTTTCGCCCTGCTTCAGGTTGTGACCTACCTGATCTGCCTCATGAAAATCGGCGAGATCGATCGCCAGGACATGTCGCCGCTGCTCAAGCTGCGGCTCATGGAAAACGAAGAGAACCTCTTCGACAGCGGCCTCTACATCGGCATGATGGGCACGGCCACCGCCCTCGTGCTGCAGGTCGTCGGCGTCATCCCCGCCAACCTGCTCGCCGCCTATTCCTCGAATCTCTTCGGCATCGTGTGCGTCGCTCTGGTGAAGATCCGCCACGTGCGCGGCTACAAGCGCCGGCTCATCCTCCAGAGCCAGATGACACCGGCCGTTCCGGCCCCCTTTTCCGCCCCGCCCGCCAAGGCCTGAGGCCAGCTTTCCTGCGGCATGAACAAGACGCTTCTGCTCATCATCGTCGATTTCCTGTTTCTCAACCTCATCGCGCTCACGCGATGGGAGAGGGCGGAGCCCGTCCGCCCGAAGGAACCGCCCGTCCCGCAGGTTGCCGCCAACAACACCAACTCGCAGGACCAGGACCTCGTCGCCCTGATGAAACAATCCCTCGCCGACGAGCAGGCCGCGCGCGCCCAGCTCGCGCAGGAATTACAGTCGGCCCAGGGCACGCTCGACCAGCGGACCCAGACTCTTTCGCAGCTCCAGGCGGAAAAAACCCGGCTTTCCACCGCGCTCGGCGAAACCCAGCAAAAGGCCCAGACGCTCGCCCAGCAATATGCCGCCGCCGCCCAGGACGCGAGCATGACCAAGGACCAGCTCGCCGAGATGCAGAAGGAGCTCCAGGCCCGGCAGGCCGAGCTCGAGAAGCAAAAACAGGATATTGCCGCGCTGAACAAGGCGCAGGCCGAGTCCCAGCAGAAGATCGAGGACCTCAACGTCGCCGTCAAAGTTTCCGAGCAGGAAAAGCAGCTTCTGAGCGAGACCGCCGACACGCTTCGCACGCAGGTCGCGGCCGAGCGGCAGGAACGCGAAAAAGTCCAGGCCACGACCACGGAGCTGGCCCATGGCGTCGGCCAGCTGGCCGAAAACTCCAGCCAGCTCAGGCAGGAAATCCGTGAGAACACGCCGATCAACGAAAACACGCTTTACAACGAATTCCTGGCCAACCGCGTGCAGACCGATTTTACCGCCAGCCGGCCCGTGCTCATCGGCTCGGGCCAGCGCACGGAGATGGCGCACACCCTTCTCATTCAGGACGGCCCGCAGGTTTACGCGGTGGTGCATGCCGACGACACGCCCTTCACCTTCGGCCCGCAGATTCCCGGCATCGACTGGCAGAAGATTTCCGTCACCTTCTCCAAGCCGCCCTACCAGAGCCCGGCGCCAAAGTTGAGCTTCCTCGCCCTCGACCCGCGCATCATCGCCATCCCGGTCGATCCCGCGCAGGTCACCGCGCTCGGCGTGAAGGTTTACCAGACCGCGCTCGATCCGTTCAAATTTCCCGACGCCGTGCTCATCAGCAAGGGCGGCAAGGGCTACGGCGAGGTCGCCTTCAAGCTCGATCCCTCCACGCCCGGTTACGTGAAGATGGACAACCGGCTTTTCAAGCGCCTCTTTGGCGACTTCTCGCCCTCGACCGGCGACCTCGTGCTGAGCAAGACCGGGGAATTCCTCGGCATCATGGTCAACAACGAGTATTGCGCGGTGGTGAACAATTTCCTTCCGGCCAGGACGATCACGACCGGCGAGAGCACGGGCGAGGAGCACACCGGCGCGATGCTGGACACGTTCGCCGCGCGCCTGCAGAGCCTGCCCTTCCGGCTGCAGTAACGGCGGCCGTTCAGCGCGCCGCGATTTTCTCCAGCGCCCGGAGCAGGTCCGGGCCGACGCGGCGCAACTCGTCGCGATGCGCGGCCGAAAGCCGGGCGAGTAACGCCTCGCCGCGGGCCGTCAGGCGCACCTGCACGCGCCGGTGGTCGCGCCGGTCGGGGCGACGCTGCAGCAGGCCGCGCCGCGCCAGGCGGTCGACCAGCCCGACCGTGCTGTGCGGACGCAGGCAGAGCCGTTCGGCCAGCCCGCCGACGGTGGCGGGGTCGCGGCCGGGAAAGCCCTTGATCGCGAGCAGGGCCTGGTGCTGCTGCGGCGTGAGACCGGCCGCGCGCGCGGCCCCGGCGCTGAAATCGAGAAAGTGCCGCAACGCGTGGCGAAAGGCCGCGAGCGCCACGTAGTCCGCGGGTCGGACCCGGGGGACGGAGGCGGCGCGGCGCGGAGGCATGGCGGCAGCGTGGCCGCCGGCGCGGGCAAGTCAACGCCGGGCGGGGCGACGGAAAGCTTGAATTATATCGTAATACGATATAAATTTCACGGTCTATGTCCCCGACTCCCGCCTTTTTTCCCGCCGACGCCGGGGCCCCGGCCTTCCGGCGCCCCCGCCTCCTTCTCAGCTCGCTGTTCGCGGCCTTGATCGGCGCGGCCGCCGGGGTGACGGCCTACGGCCTCTACGCCCTCATCACCCTGATTTCCAACGCCGTGTTTTACCGGCAGTGGTCGCTGGTGCATCGCGACGTGGCGGGGCACACCCTCGGGCCATGGGTCATCGTGGTGCCGGCGGTGGGCGGCCTGATCGTGGGGTTGATGGCGAAGTTCGGCACGCCCAAGATCCGCGGCCACGGCATTCCCGAGGCGATGGAGGCGGTGCTGTTCAACCGCAGCCGGATCGCGCCTCGCGTGGCGGTGTTGAAGCCGGTTTCGGCGGCGATCGCCATCGGCACGGGCGGCCCGTTCGGCGCGGAAGGCCCGATCATCCAGACGGGTGGCGCCCTCGGCTCGATCATCGGCCAGGCGCTGCATCTGACCGCCTCCGAGCGCAAGACTCTCCTCGCCGCCGGTGCCGCGGCGGGCATGGCCGCAACCTTCAGCACGCCCATCGCCGCGGTCATCCTCGCGATCGAGCTGCTGCTCTTCGAATACAAGGCGCGCTCGTTCATTCCCCTCGTCATCGCCAGCACCATTGCCACCTCGGTGCGCTTCGTGCTGATGGGGCATGGGGCGATGTTCACCGTCGGCGCGGTCCAGTTTGGCTTCCCGGCGGCGCTGCCGTGGTACGTCCCGCTCGGCCTGCTCTGCGGCCTGGCGGCCGTCGGCTTCAGTCGCGCCCTTTACCGGATCGAGGACCTGTTTGAGAAACTCCCCTGTGACCAAATGTGGTGGCCGGTCTTGGGCGGCCTCGGCCTGGGCATGATCGCCTTTTTTGTCCCGCGCGTCCTCGGGGTCGGCTATGACACGATTTCCGACCTGCTCAACGCGCGGCTGGCCCTCGGCCTGGTGGCGCTGATCATGGTGGCAAAGGCGGCGGCGCTGCTGGTCTCGCTCGGCTCCGGCACCTCCGGCGGCCTGCTGGCGCCGATGTTCACCATCGGGGCGGCGCTGGGCGGCCTTTACGCCGGTTTGGTGAACCATTTCGTGCCGGCGGCGCATCTTTCGCCGGGTGCTTTTGCGCTGGTGGCGATGGCGGCCATGTTCGGCGCGGCCGCCCGCGCCCCTTTCACCTTCATTGTCTTTGCCTTCGAGCTGACCCGCGACTACGACGCGGTGCTGCCGCTCATGCTGGTGGTGGTCGTGGCCCACGCCGTCGCCCTGCTGTTCATGGAAAATTCCATCATGACGGAGAAGCTGGCCCGCCGCGGCCTGCGCGTGCATCAGGAATACGAGGTGGATGTCTTCCAGCAGGTGACGGTGGGCGAGGTGATGGATTCGCAGCCGGCGGTCATCCCGTCCGGGCTTGCGATCGACGAACTCGCCCGGCGGATTTCGGCGGGCGATCCGGTGCTGACGCGGCACCAAGCTCTATTGCTGGCGGACGAACACGGCGAACTGGCCGGCATCCTCACCCGCGGCGACCTGGTGCGCGCGTTCGAACGCGATCCGACCGGCAAGCTCTCCGCGGTGGCCGCGGGCCAGTCGCATCCCCTCGTGTGCCATCCGGACGAGACGCTCCACGAAGCCGTCGGGCGGATGCTGCACCACGGCTGCGGCCGCCTGCCCGTCGTGGCGCGGGACAATCCGAAAAAAATCGTCGGCTACCTGGGGCGCACCGCGTTGCTCGAGGCCCGCCGGCGGCGGCTTCAGGAGGAGCGCATGCCGGAACCGGGATGGCTGAAGACCGCGCTGCGCACGAATCCTTCCTGAAAAATCTGCTCGGCCTCGCGCCGGGCGCCGGCGGCTAGGATCAGTTCCTCCGCCGGCGGAAGGACGCGGGCCGAAAGCCCGGTCGTCCAACGGAAGAAGGCGTACATCACCGCGAGCCAGATGCGGGCGCGCCACCGGGCGAATCCGCGGGACGGCAGGGAAAAGTCCGCCCACAACCACTGCGCTCCCGGCTGCAGGCTTGCGCCCACCCGCCGGATGATGCCGGCAGTCTGCTCCGGGGTGAAGCAGTCGAGAAAGAACAGGGTCACAACCGCATCGTAACGCGCCGGCGGAAAGTCGGCCGTGAGCACGTCCGCGCGGCGAAAGGCCACGCGCGACCGCGCCTCCGCCGGCAGCCGGGCGGCGGCGCGCGCGAGCATGGCGGGACTGAAGTCGAGACAGTCGATCTGCGCGGCGGCGGCGATCGGTGCGAGCCGCTCGAGGCAGCGGCCGTCGCCCTCGCCGAGCACAAGGATGCTCCGGCGGTCGCGGAGTTTTTCCAAAAAGCAAAAACGCGCGCGTTCCAGGTCGCGGCCGAACGCGAGATATTCGAGGCCGCGGTAAATGCGGGCGAGACGGTCGAAATTGCTCCGGGCGTTCACGGCCATCGGATCCAGGCGGCGGCGAGCAGGGGCGCCAGCGGCGTCATGAGGGTCACGTCCACCAGCGCGCGGGCGAGCTGGCGGCCGCAGCGCGTGTGCGCCAGGTCAAGGGCGCCGAGCAGCAGGCCGCTGGCCGCGGCGCAGAGCGCGGCCGTCCGCCCGGCTCCGGCCTCGGGCGCCGCGAGGCCCGCGGCGAGGGCGGCGAGCAGCCAGGGCAGGGCGCGCACGAGGCGGCGGCCACGGGGATATTGCAAAGCCAGCGAAGTCTGGTCGTGGGCGCGATCGACGTCCGTTTCCCAGAGCGAAATGAGGGCGCAATTGGCCAGGCAGAGAGCGCCGAAAAGCCCGAGCGGCGCGGCCAGCGGCCGGATGGCGCCGGGATTCCCGGCCAGCGAAAAACAGGAGACGCCGGCGGCAAAAAGCAGCGCCACGCACACTTCCTTCGGCGCCCGCCAGCGATGGCGGCGGTGCAGGAGCTGGTGCGAAAAAACATAGACCAGCACGGGCGCGAGGAGGAGGAAGCCCGCGATGATTTCGCGCCGGTTCAGCCGCGTTAAGGCCGCCGTCAGCGCCGCGACGAGCACGCCGAGCCACACGATGAAAACCGGCCAGCGCCAGCGCTGGTAAAACCGGTGCCGCTGCGTGCGCACCTGCGCCGGCGCCAGCCACCAGCCTTCGATCCAGCGGTCGGCCGCGTAGGTCAGCCAGGTGGCGGCGCCAAGGATGAAGCGATGATGCCAGGCCAGCGGCGTGCGGGCCACCCGCGCGAGCTGCCATTGCCACAGCAGCGCCACGGCCGGCGCATCGAGCGAAAGCACGGTGAGCCACTGCCACCATTTCGGCCGGCCCAAGATGAAGCGTTCCATGCGGCCAATTTGCGCGAGACCGGCCGCGCGGCCAATTTTTTTGCGCGGCGAAGCCGGCGCGGGCCGGTAAAAAGCCGCCGGCCTCCGGCTTGGATTCCGAAATGCCAACCCCGCTCAGTGTTCGAGCGAGTAGCTGATGTAGAAGCCAACAGGATCGCCGAGGTAGCGGTCACCACCCGGGATGATGTACTGTTTGTTGAAGATGTTCTTCACCCAGAAGCTCACGCCGTGGCTCAGGTGGAGATAGCGCGTGGTTTTGAATTTGTACTGCAGGCCGAGGTCCCACACGACGAAGGCCGGCGAGTAAACCAGGGCCTGGCCGCTGGCGAGCGCGGAGTTGCTGTTCTGGGTGTTGACCGGCGCGTCGCTGTTGTAGCGCATGCGCGCGTTGGCGCTGAAGCCGGCGAACACTTCATAGCGGAAGGTGGAGGCAAAGGAATGCCGCGGCGTGCCGGATTGGCGGCCCCACTTGTTGACCAGATTGTTACCGCTCGACCCCGGGCTGACCTGGCCGACGAGGTGAGTGTCGAGGTACTGATAGGCGGCGTAGACGAAGGCGCGTTCGCTGGCGCGCCAGTTGAGATCGGTTTCGAATCCCTGCGAGGCCACGCCGCCGATGTACTGCGTGGTGGTCAGACCGCTGACGGGATCGAAGACGCTTTCCGACACGTTGTGTTGCCGGACCTTGAAAACGTCGGCGGTGAAGTTAAGCTGGTTGTCCAGCAACGTGCCCTTCAGGCCGGCTTCATAACCGACGCTGTTCGACTTCGGCACGTCGGTGTACATGGTGGTGCTGGTGCCGGGCGGGAGAAAGCCTTCGGTTTCGTCGGCGTAGACGTTGATCTCCTTGGTCACGGCGTAGCTGGCGCCGGACTCGATCGCGTCGTTGTTGCCGTGGACCTTGCTGGTGATGCCCCAGTAGTCGTCCTTCGCGTAGACCTGGTAGTAGTCGTGCCGGAAGGCGGCGGTCAGCATCAGCTTGTCGTTGAAAAAAAAGGCCACGTGTGCGAGGTCGAAGCCGGTGGACGGCACGGATTCGTTGAGCTTGCTGAAGGAAGGGCCGCCGGTGCCCGAGGCGGCCTTGGCCACGGTGTGGCCCAGGCTGTCCATGGAGGGAACCTGCGGCGGACTGGGATTGGCCGTGACGAAATAAAACGAATTGACGGGCGGGGCGGCGTAGAGGGGCGGGGCGATGACGGACACGCTGGTGGGATAGCTGAATCCGCCCTGCGCGGTCGTCTTCGACGTCATGTTGCGCTCGTTGCGGCGAATATTGTTATAGTAGTCGAAGGTGAGCAGTGTGGTGTGCCGGACCGGGCCGGTGTGGTAGTTGGCGAGGAATTCGCCGGTGTAGCTTTCGCCGAAGCCGGTGAATTCGCTCCAGGACAGCGTGGCGCTGCGACTGATCAGGTTTGGCTTCGCGATCGGATCGTATTGGCCGTTGTAGCCGGAGGAAATGGTGTAGTTTGGATATTTATATACATTGGCGCCGGCGCGGAAGGACAGCCAGTCGGTGAAACGGTGCTCAAAGATGATTTCGGCCGTGTTTCGCTGGCGGGTGCGGTAGTCGGCCGGGGTCGAATAGTAGTGCTGCTTGATCTGCCAGGCCCAGCCGATGAAGTGGGTTCCGCTCATCAGGTAGGGCAGCGCCTGGGCCGGATTCTGCTGGCTGATCTGATAGCCGCCGTCGAAGAGGACGTCGGTGTTCGCGCTCGGCTTGTACATGAGCGTGAGCAGCCATTCGCGGGTGAGGTTGGTGTTGACCTTGTCGATGAACGCCCGGTGGTAATCCTCGACGTCGACCCGGTAAAACAGGGTGGGGTTGGCGCCGATCGGAACCGGACCCGAAACCGCAGCCACGGTCTGGTTCACGCCATAGCTGCCCAGCGTCTCCTCGATTTTTTGATAGGGATGGGTCGTGGGCCGCGCGGTGTCGATGAAGACGGTGCCGCCCGGCGAAGTCTGGCCGTAGATCATGGCGGCGGGGCCCTTGATGACGGAGATTTTTTCCAGGCCGTTGCGGGTGCGGGTGCCGAGGGCGGCGAAGCCGTTCCGCAGCTGGGTGTTGTTGCCGCTGAAGCCGCGCAGGGTCTGGCCCCCGCTCAGGTCCGAACCCTGCAGCGAGGGAATGAAATTCATTTCGTCGGTGAGGTCGAAAATGCCGAAGTCCTCGAAAAATTCGGAGTTAAGCGTGCTCACGGCATACGGCAGCTGTTTGAGCGGGGTCTTGATGCGCGCGCTGGCGGCGTCCTCGGTCGGCACATAGGTTTCGCCCGCCTTAGCGGTGACGCCGAATTCCGGCAGGGTCAGGACCTCTTCATTGTTGCTCGAGGAGGGAGTCGAAGGGGCTTCGCCGGTTGTGCCGGCGGTGGTTTGGGCGGGCAGGCTGGCGGTGACGGCGAGCCCGACGGCGACGCCGAACAGCCTCCGCCAGCCGCAAAGGATGCGGTGGTTCATGGGCAGGTGTCAGGGTGGGTTTGTACGCAAGCTGCAGACGCCGCCTTGGCCGGGTCGGCGGTCATAGGAAAACCGCCTCGAACGTCTGCATCTTGAGCCGTCCATCCTAGCCGGCTCCCGCGGGAAAGATACCCCAAAGCGAGACGTTTTTAGTTTAATCGTTAACTAAAATATGCGGCTGGCGGGCGGAGGGATGAAGGAGGCGTTTTGCCCGTGAGGAGAAATTTTTCCGCTCGCACTAGGTCGCGGGCGCCACCAGTTCCACCGTCATGCGGCCGAGCTTGTCATAAGTCCGGCGGCGGCGCAGCAGCGGCCACCAATCGTAAAGATAAACCTGCATCGGCCGCCACATCGCGACCCAGCCGGCGATGATCAACCCTTCATGGACGATCGACTCCCACGAGCCGTCGCCGAGGCTGTGCACCGCCTGGCTGGCGAGCACGCAGGCGGCGAGAAAGGTCAGACCGACGACGAGGCTGCTGCGTCCCTCGCGGAAAAGCTCGCGCAGTTCATTGCGCACGATGCCGGCGCGGTAGCGGAAATAGTGCTGCACGGATTCGGCCACCTGCCCGGCGGTCGCCGGCGGCGGCTGGGCCAGATGCACCACCAGCCTGATGTCGGCGTCGGCCGGCGCCTCGAGCGCCCAGCTGACGATGAATTCCTCGGCGTCGTGATCGAGGTCGCGTTCGTTGAAGGGCGAGGGGTCGATCGAGTTGAAAAGCTGACCCAGTTCGCGCAGCTTGATTTTGATGGAATGCACGGCCGGCGTTCGGGAACGGGACATGCGGGCAGGCTAGGCATTGCCGGCCCCGGCGCAAAGTTCAATTGGGGCCCGGTCCCCGGCCGCCCGCGTCGGGAAAAAAACGAATTGCCGCGCCGCCAGCAACGCGACTACCTCGCTGGCATGAGGCTGCGCTCCCCTTGCTGGTCGGTTGCTCTTTTCATGTTTGCGGCCGGTTTCGTCGCTTCGGCTTCCGCCGCGGACGGCGGCTGGAGGTCGCTTTTCAATGGCAAGGATCTTACCGGCTGGGAGAGCTATCTCGGCGTGCCGCCGCCCTCGGTCGGGATTCCGGGCATGGAGCGCGGCGCAGACGGCAAATATTCCAAGCCGCTCGGCGTCGACAACGATCCGCTCCATGCCTTTTCCGTGGTCGAAGTCGACGGCGCCCCCGCCATCCGGCTTTCCGGCCCGCTGCAGGGCGGCCTTACTACCATCGAATCGTTCAGCAATTACCACCTAAAATTCCAGTTCAAGTGGGGCGGGAGAAGAAAAGACCAGCGCGCGGACCAGCGGCGCAACAGCGGGTTTCTTTATCACGCCTTCGGCGTGCCCGGCGCAGTGAAAGGCCGGTGGATGAACTCACACCAGCTCCAGATCGCGGAAGGACAGACGGGCGACTACATCGCGATGGGCACGGCGGCCGCCGACATCCACGCGCGTGCGATCGACGCCAAACATCACGCCTACGATGAAGCCGCGGGCATGGTGAGCTTCGGCAACGACGAGCCCGCCGGACCATACTGCAATCGGGCCGGCCAGGATTACGAGAAGCCGGCCGGCGACTGGAACACGCTTGAGATCATCTGCCTGGGCGACACCTGCATCCAGGTCGTCAACGGCCATGTCACCATGCGCATTGCTTCGCGGCGGCAGGACGGCAAAAACTATGTGCCGCTGACCGCCGGCCGGCTGGAACTCGACATGGAAGGCTGGGAAATTTATTTCCGTGACCTCGAGATCCGCCCGATCACGGAGATTCCCGCCGGGTACGCGGCGCCGTGAGACCGGAGACCGGTTGCTGCACCGGTTTCTCCGCCAGCGTCGAAAACAAGCCAGCGGAGACAAGCGTGAGGTGTCGGCGTGAAGGCGCACGGTTTGCGGTTGATGCGGAGGCGGAGTGAATCTCCAGTCTGGCGAGACATGGACGCCGCAAAGCCGAACATCTTGTGGATCGTGACGACGCAGTGGCGCGCGCAGGCGTGCGGCTACGCGGGCGACCCGAATGCGCACACACCGTGCCTCGACGCGCTCGCGGCGGAGAGCGTGAACTTTACGCAGGCGGTGACGCCGCATCCGTTCGGGCCGTTCGCGCGTGCGGCCATGCTCACGGGCGTGCCGTCGCCGGAAAACGGCGTACGCGATTATTTCGATCCGCTGCCGGCGGGCGCGCGGACCATCGCGCACGAGCTGCGCGAGCGCGGCTATACCACGGCGTTTTTCGGTAAGTGGCATTTGTGGAAACGCGATCCGGCGGCGCCGATGGTGGGCGAGGCGCACGCGAAGATCGTCGTGCCGCCGGAGGCGCGCGGCGGCTTCGAATTCTGGGAGGGGTTTGAAAGCGGATTTTTGCTCAACGATCCATGGCTGCACGGAACGCGGCTGGCGCAGCCGGAGCGGATCGAGGGCTATCAATCGGATGTCGTGTGCGGGCGGACAGCCGAGTGGATAGCCAGAGGCCAGAAGCCAGAGGCCAGAAGCCGGAAGTCAGAAGGCGGAGGTCAGAACCCAGAAGCCGGAGATCAGAAGCCAGAGGCCAGAAGTCAGCCGTGGTTTTGTGTGGCCAGTCTGGAGGCGCCGCATCCGCCCTATGACGCACCCGCGCCAGGAATTGCGGTGCGTGGCGAAGATGAGATCGTTCTGCCGGCGAATGTGCCGCGCGGTGGCGAGATCGAAGCGCGGGCGCGGCACGAACTGGCCGGCTATTACGCGCACATTGAGGCGACAGATCGGGCGATCGGTCGGCTGCTGGCGGCGGTGCCGCGCGAGACGATGGTGGTTTTCATCTCGGTGCACGGCGACATGCACGGCGCGCATGGATTGTTCCGCAAGGGCTGGCCGCACGAGGAGAGTGTACGCGTACCGTTGCTGGTGCGATGGCCGCAGAAGCCAGAGGTCGGAGGTCAGAGGTCGGAGGTCGGAGGACAGGAATCGGAGGCCAGCGGCGAGCGGTGCGAGGCGGCGATATCGCTGCTGGATTTGCCGGAGCTGATGCGGGCAGAGATCGAAAATCGAAAACCGAAAATCGAAGATCGCTGGGCGAGCATTTCCATGCCGTCGGTGGTCCGGCTGCCGGACCAGTGCGACCGGGCGTGGCGCGGCGTGCGCACGCCGCGGCGCAAGCTGGTGCTCGGCGACAACGCTTCGGCGGGCTCATCGCAGGCAGGCGAGCCGTGGCTGTTTTTCGATTTGGAAAACGATCCGCTCGAGCAGCGCAATCTTGCCGGCGAGCCCGCCTGGGCGGGGGAAATCGCGGAGCTGCGCGCGCGCCTCGGCTAGTCGATTTCGCCGGTGCCGTCGCTTTTTGGCGCGAGCGGGAACTGGCGGCGGATGGCGTCGCGGATCTCGTCGAGCTTGATCGGCTTGGTGATGTAATCGTTCATGCCGGCGTTGAGGCAGAGTTCGCGGTCGCCCTTGAGGGCGTTGGCGGTGACGGCGACGATCTTCGGCTGGCGTTCGGGCGCGAGGCGGGTGCGGATCGTGCGCGTGGCCTCGAATCCGTCCATCTCCGGCATTTGCACGTCCATCAAGACGAGCTGATAGTGGCGGGTGGAAAGCACATTGAGGGCTTCGATGCCGTTGGCGACGGTGTCGGCGCGATAGCCGAGGCGCTCCAGCAGGCGGAGCGCGACTTTCTGATTCACGGTGTTGTCCTCGACGATGAGGATTTCGAGCGGAATGTCGTCGGCCAGCGGGCGGAGGTCGGCGACGGCGGAGGCGTCGGCGTCGAAGCGGAAGATTTGGTGCAGGCCGCGCACCAGCGAGGAGGTTTTGAGCGGCTTGGCGATGTTGATGCGGACTTGGGTATCGGTTTTGCCGGCTCCATTTTTGGCTGGCGGCTGGCCGGGGCCGAGGAGCAGAAGCAGGGGCAGGTTGAGCGCGATGAGATGTTCGCGCAGTGCCTGGGCCGCGGCGGTATTGAGAAGTTCGGCATCGATCACGACGGCGGAGACGGACGGGGCCCGGGCGAGCTGTTCCTCCGCTTCGGCGGGGTCGGAGCAGGCGAGGCAGGCGACGCCGCAACCACCGAAGAAATTCTTCAGGCGGGCGAGATTGACGGGTTCGTCCTCCAGGACGAGGACGGGCGCGGATTTGAGGGTGGCGGGCAGGGCGGTTTTGGGGGCGTCGACGTCCATTTGCACGGCCTCGGTCATGATCGTGAAGGTGAAGGCGGAGCCCTTGCCGACGGTGCTTGCCACGCGGATGTCACCGCCCATGAGCGCGCAGAGGCGCTGGCAGATGACGAGGCCCAGGCCGGTGCCGCCGTATTTGCGCGTAGTCGAGGAATCGACCTGGCTGAAGGGCTGGAAGAGCCGGCTGAGCCGGTCGGCGGGAATGCCGATGCCGGTGTCGCGGACGGTGAAATCGAGCTTGAGGGGCGCGGGGAATGGCGAGCCGGAATTGCCGGCGAGGGCGAGCATGGGCGAATCGAGATGCCGGCGGATGGAGATGGAAATGACGCCGGAGGGGGTGAACTTGACGGCGTTGTTGACGAGATTGACCAGAACCTGGCGCAAGCGGGTCACGTCGCCGGAAATCCACGCCGGCACGGCCGGGTCGATGACGTAGGAGAGCTCGAGCTTTTTGGCCGCGGCCTGCACGGCGAACAGATCGAGCGCCTCCTCAATCGTGCCGGCGAGTTCGAAGGGCATGCTTTCCAGTTCCATCTTGCCGGACTCGATCTTGGAAAAGTCGAGGATGTCGTTGATGATGGTGAGGAGGGCTTCGCCGCTGGAGCGGACGGTCTGGACGTAATCGCGCTGCTCGGGCGAGAGCGGGGTCTCCATGAGCAGGCTGGTCATGCCGATCACGCCGTTCATCGGCGTGCGGATTTCGTGCGACATGGAGGCGAGGAATTCGGACTTGGCGCGCGAGGCGGCGTCGGCCTCGGCTTTGGCGCGGCGGAGATTGGCCTCGGTCTCGACGCGGGCGGTGACGTCGGCGGCGATGGCGATGAAGTTCTCCAGCTGGCCGGTTTCGTTGAAGACGGGCTGGATTTCGAGCGAGAGGTTGTATTTGCGGCCGGATTTGGAATAGCCGACGACGTCGGTGGAGAAGCCCTTGCTCCGGATCATGCCGGCGCGAATGCGCCGGATGGTGCGGAGATCCGCCTCCGGTCCGAGGAGGAACTTGACGGGATCCTTGCCCACGACTTCGGCGAGCGAGTATTCCATCATGCGGCTGAAGCTTTCGTTGACCCACTCGATCCGGCCGTCAGGCGACCCGATGAGGACGAGGTTGTCGGTGCGGGCGGCGACGAGGGAGAGTTTGCGCGTGGCCGCCTGGCTTTTGCGGAGGGCTTGTTCGGCCTCCTTGCGTGCGGTGATGTCCTGAATGGTGCTGATGATGCGCGTGGGCGTGCCGCTCGCGTCGCCCGGGGTGAGGCCGCGGGAGCGCATGTAGACCCAGCGCCAGGCCCCGTCGGCGGTGCGCACGCGATACTCCGGATCGATAAAGGGCGCCTGGCCGCGGCGTTGCCGCTCCCACACCTCGCGGAACGCCGGCAGATCATCCGGGTGAACGAGGCTCATCCAAATCTCGGGGCTGAGCGGTTTTTTGGCCTGGTCGTAGCCGAGCATGGTCCAGACGCTGGGGCTGTAATAAAATTTTCGAGTGGAAAACTGCCATTCGAAGATGCCGATATAGGTCGAATCGAGGGCGAGGCGAAGGCGTTCGTCGCTGACGGTGAGCATGGCCTCGACGCGCCGGCGCTCTTCGTTTTCGGCGAGAAGCTTGCGATTGGAGGATTCGGCGGCGCGCTGGCCGGAACGGGCGCTGCGGGCCAGATGCACCGTCAAGCCGAGGAGGAAGGTGATGCCGAGGCCGGTGGCGAGGGCGAGTTCGGGAAGATAGCGGCGGTTTTGCTGGAGGAATTGAGGCAGCGGCGTGAGGGTGATGCGAACGCGCCGGTCGGCGATGCTGAACACCTGATCGAGCGTAAGCAGATCGTCTCCGCCGGTGCCGGCGGCATTGATGTTGTACACGCGCTGGCCGGCGATTTCGATGGTGCAGTGATAGTCGGAGGGGAGGTTGAGGCCGCGGGTGATGGAGTTGAAGAACGACTGATAGAGAAACTCGCCCGCGGCGAAACCGGCGAACTTTCCGCCGTGATAGACGGGGGCGTAGAGCACGAAGCCGGGTCCGCGCGTCGGCAGGCGGACCGTTCCGGAGATGACCGGGCCGGCGGTGAGGCGCGCGGTGTCGATGGCCGCGAGGCGCACCGGGTCACTGCCGTGATCGAAGTCAATGTCGCCTTCGTTGCCCTGCGCGGGATAAACCCAGCGGGTGCGCAGCAACTCGTTGACCCGTTCGATCGCGAGGCAACCGGGCGAACCGTTGGCGGAAAGCTGCGTGATGGCGTCGGTCTCCCAGACGGTCGTGGCGTCCTCCGCGGTGTCGCTCCAGCGATGGGCCATGCGTTCGAAGGCGTCGATCTGCCGGTCGAGTTCGTGGGTGATGGCGCCGGCGAGGTTGTTGATCGCAATCTGGGTGTCCGTACCCAGGTAGAGTATTTCGCGCTCGCGCAGTCCCGCCCAGAAGATGAGCGTGAGCATGGCCGAGAAAACGACGACGGGCAGCGGCATCCAGGCGGGCGGCTCACCCGTGAGATTTTCATTTTCCCGCCACGCCATGGTGAGCAAGGCGAGGCCGAGCAGGAGCATCGCACTGGCGCTGACGGGCGAGATGGAAAGCACCGAACCCCAGTGGTAAACCGCGGGCAGGCTTGCGGCCCAGCCGAGCAGCGAAGAAAACCCGACCGAGACGATGGTGGAGCCGCCGCACGCCTGCGCGAGAATCCGCCCGGAGGAGCGCGGCGCGGCCGCTCTCCAGACCAACACCGCGCCGGCGAGGAGCGCGCAGGCCGCCATCATCGGATGCATCCGGCCGGGCGCGGTGATGTCGACAAAGGGCTGGTCGTGCATGAACAGCTCGTCGATGCCGGCGTTGAAGTGGAATCCGTATTCGACGAGGGTGAGCAGACCGATGAGCGCGGGCAGCAACGCCAGCCAGGCCGCGAGCGCATGCCCCAGCTCCAAGGCCAGCAGCACCGCGCCAAGCAGAAACATGGCCAGCGCGGCGTTGGCTTTCATCGATTGGATGCCGGTGGCCAGTTGTGGCGCCGCGCCGGAATGCACCGACCCTCCAGCGAGGATGCAGGCGCCAACCACACAAAGCGCGACGGCGAGCGCGATGGAAATGCGCTGGAGCCATGGGGCGTGCGGCAGTTGGAGACGTGCGGCCATTAAGGAAAACACCCTAAAAAAAACCGAGGCCTTTTTTTACCAAGCAATTACGAACGCATAATAAATTGATTGCGTAAGGTATTGGATTGTAAAAAGTAAATATACTATTGCCCAAAATAAGGCGAGAGATTTCCATCGCCGCCCTTTCAGGGGGTGTCTTTTTTGATCGGAGCGAGGGACTTGGGCTGCGTCAGCTCGTGGAGGAGATTGCTCGGCCCGATGACA
>DATJYF010000197.1:0-9702 GCA_035499715.1 Opitutaceae bacterium
CGGGCAGAGCCTCCGCGCTGGCTTGCTGCGCAGTCGCAGGGTGGGTTGTTTCAATGGGAGGTTGTGGCGTTTTCGCGATGGGCTCGGCGTAACCGAGCCCGGTGCGGGTCGTCATGAAGCCAATCCCATGAAAAACCCTGTCCGCTATCTCCTCGTCGCCCTCGCGTTTGCCGCGACCGGGCTATTCGTTCAAACGGCGTCGGCTGCTTCCGTTTCGCAGACCACGCAGAAAATCGAAAAGTCCGCCAAGCAGGGCAAGCACGGCAAGAAGGCCCACAAGAAGCACGGCAAGCGGCACAAGAAAAAGGCCTGAGCGCGGTGTCCGTCGTGTGCCCTGATCCTCGCTGAACGCGGGACCGGGTTAGGGCGGCAAAATTCCGGCCATCACGAGCATCGCTTCCTGGCGCACGGTGAGGACGGAGCGCAGGTCGGCCTGCGCTTTCACGAGTTCGGCCTCGGTGCGTTGATAGGCTTCGCGGGCGCGCGTGAGGCGCGCGCGGATTTCGGCGTCGGGCAATTGGTCGCTCACGGCTTCGCGCAGGGCGTCGATCTCGGGCGTGGAGGAACTGCCGCCACGGTCGCTCTTTTTGATTTTATCGCCGGAAGCCGCGAGGGCGCGCGTGCCGGCGGCGAGCGAGCGACGCAGTTCCTCGACTTTCGCGATGCGGGTCGAGATGACGTTCCACTCCTCGTCGTCGGTCACGCCCATGCGGTCGCGCAGTTTTTCCAACAGCCGCGTGTCTGGATTCGTTGCGCCATCCTGGTTGGCCCGGGCGGCGGCTTTCTCCTCGCGCTTGGCGGCTTTTGCGTCGGTGGCGTCGGGCGCTGCGGCGTCGGGATCGGTTTTGCCGGGCTTCGCGGCGTTCGCGTCGGAGCCGATTAGAAAAGCCGACGCCAGAAAAAGGATCGCCACGCCGGGGCGGCGGGCGACCACGCGCAGAGCGGGATTCATGGCTTCGGGGTGAAAGCGCGACGCGTTCGCTCAGCCGACTTGCTTCACGAGCACCTTGGCGTTGCGGCCGCTGTCGTCGTAGAGCTTGAGGCGCGCCTCGGGCAGGATATCTTTCGTCGTTTCCTCGAAGCCCATGACGTTGGTGAAGAACCCGAAGCTCTGCGTCGAGAGCGCGATGATCGTCTTCGCGCCGCGCTCCTTCGCCTGCATGCAGGCATACTCGACCATTTTCCGGCCGATGCCGCGGTTGTGATAAAACGGCATGACGTAGAGCGAGCCGACCTCGGCGACCTGCGGCTTGTCGGGGTAGAAATAAAGCGTGACGACGGCGATGATGTTCTCGTCGATTTCGAAGACATAGAACTGGTCGATGTTTTTCTCGATGGCCTGCTGCGTGCGGTGGATCAGCTCCTCGCGGCGGACGGCGCCGCGCGTGAGGTTGTAGATCAGGCGGACGTCGCGGCGCGTGGCCTTGCGGATCTGCTGGTAGTCGTTGCCGTAGATGAGCGAGCCGATGCCCTCGTTGGAGAAGACCTCGTTGAGCAGGCCGTCGAAGATGCGGCCGTCGACGATGTGCACGCGGGGCGTGCCGGTCTCGATCGCCTTGACCGCGTGCGCGGCCTTGCTCCGGACGGCCTCGGCGATGTCGGCGGGGCGGTCCTTGAGCAGGGCGCGCAAGGCGTCCATGGAAATCTCATGCCGCACCTCGCCGTTGATTTCGAGGCCGGTGAGAGGGGTGAGAAAGATGATTTTCGAGGCGTGGAGCGCCTCGGCGAGCTCGGCGGCGAGCAGGTCGGAGTTGATGCGCAGCGAGCGACCGTCCGGACCGAAGCCGATGGGCTGCACGATCGGCACGACGCCGGTGTTGAGCAGGTGGAGGATGAAATCCTTGTCCACCCGCTCGACCTTGGCGGTGAACTGATGGTCCACGCCCTTGATGATGCCGACGGGCAGCGCGCGGATCGCATTGGTCAGGGCGGCCTTGAGCGCATTCTGCGTCAGGCCTTCGAGGATGAGGTGCGAGACGCGCGAGGAGGCGCGGATGGCGAGATCGAGCGTGGCGGCGTCGGTCACGCCGGTGCCGTCGGCATTGGTGACGGGGATGTTGCGCGCCTGGGAGAGCTCCAGGAGCTGCTGGCCGATGCCGTGCACGAGCACGACCTTGATCGCGAGCGAACGGAGCACGGCGATGTCGACGAGGAGATTGGCGAAATTCTCGTCCGCGGCGATGGCGCCATCGAGGGCGATGATGAAAATCTGGTCCTGGAAACGCGGGACGTACTTGAGAATGCCGCGCAGGTCGGTCGGCTTGATGGTTGCAACCGAGGCGGACGGCGGAGCAGGTGAATGGACGGGGCCATTGCTCATGAAAGTGACTGTTTGTCAGCGATGCGGACCTCCGCGTCAATGTTACGCTGCAACCGCCGGCGGCGGCGGAAATTCACCTGGTCACCGTCAGTTCCCACGTCCGCGTGTCGCGCCGGGCCACCAGCGCCACGCGGTAGCGGCCGGGGGCGAGCACGCCGGCCGGCACGGTGAGCCGCACGGCGGTTTCCGTCGAGCGGACCAACAGCGCGCCGGACACGCGCTCGAAGTTGGGCACAATGACGAGCTCGCCTTTGCGGACATAGGCCTGCGCGTCCATCAGCTCCTCCGTTTCGTCGGGCAACCCCGCCGTGAAATCGATGAAATAAGGCTGCGCGGCGCCGGTCTCGCTCGCCGCCGCCACCTGGGAGACGGTCGCGGGCAGAAGGGGTGCCGCGACCAGCGCGGTTTTGAGCCCGGCGGGCAGGCCGCCGGAGGCGTCCGTGACGCGCGCGGGCATGGCCGGTCGCAGCCGCTCGGTCGGCCGCATGGCGGTGAGATCGACGCGGCGATAGCCGGAGGCGAGCAGGCGGTCGACCGTGGCGCGATCCCGGGCCTCCTCATACGGCTCATAAACCGGATCGCGGCGGCGGAAATGCAGCGTGAGGTAGGTGTAGAGCGGAATAAAGACAATGATCGCCAGCACGACCCATTTCATGGGCCACGGCTTGGGCGGCGGACGGGTGGACATGATCTTGCGCAGTCAACAACCGGCGTGACCGGGCGCGCAAATAAAATTGCTCCGGCCGGTGCGAGCTGTTCAGTTGCGAACTTCATGAAATTTTGGTCGCAGTATTTCATTCCCACGCTGAAGGAGAGTCCCGCCGACGCCGAGATTCCCTCCCACAAGCTGCTCGTGCGCGCGGGCCTGGTGCGCAAGCTTGGCGCCGGGCTCTACACCTATCTGCCGCTCGGGCTGCGCGCGATGCAGAAGATCACGCAAATCTGTCGCGAGGAAATGGAGCGCGCCGGCGCGATCGAATTGTGGATGCCGCACGTCCATCCCGCCGAGTTCTGGCAGCAGGGGCCTCGCTGGACTAAAGCACGAGAAATTATGTTTGCTACCGGGCCAACGGGTCCAGCTCCAGCGAGTTCGGGTTCGAGCGGCTCTTTTGTTGGACCTACCGGACCGCAATCATATAAATTGGGCCCAACCGGCCCGATAACCAGTCTTCCAGAGCCGGAATTCGTCCTCGGCCCGACCCACGAGGAAATCATCACGCCGCTGGTGAAGAACGAAATCACGAGCTACCGCGACCTGCCGAAGAATTTTTTCCAGATCGCGACAAAGTTCCGCAACGAAATTCGCCCGCGCTACGGCCTGATGCGCGCGAAGGAATTCGTGATGATGGACGCCTATTCATTCGACGTGGACGACGAGTCGGCGGTCAAAAGCTACCAGGCGATGAAGACCGCCTATGAAAGGTTTTTCCGGCGCATCGGCGCTCAAGCCATCGCGGTTGAGGCCGATACCGGAGTCATGGGCGGAAGTTTTTCGCACGAGTTCATGATTCCGGCCGAGGTGGGCGACGACGACATCTTCTACAATGAGGAGAGCGGCTATGCCGCCAACCGCGAGAAAGCCACCAGTGCGCTGGTGCCGCCGGGTATGGCCGACGCCGCGCCGGCCGGGGCGGTCGAGGAATTTCCCACGCCGGGCGTCGTGACCATTGCCGCGCTCGAGGCGCCGCCTTATTCCGTGCCGGCGGACAAACAGTTCAAAACCCTCGTCTATGTCGGAGACGGGAAGCCGTTCCTCGTCATCCTGCGCGGCGGCGACGAGCTGGAGGAGGCGAAGCTTGGATCGCTCGGCTTCACCTTGTTCCGCCCGGCCACGCCGGAGGAAATCGAGCCGGTCATGGGCGCGAAGCCCGGCAGCCTCGGCGCGGTCAGGGGCACGATCAAAGCCCCGGAAGCGCTCGCGGGCGTTTTTGCCGACCACGCCATCCGCCTCGTCGGCAACGGCACCACCGGCGCAAACCGCGATGGGTTCCACCTGCGCAACGTCAATGTCGCACGCGACCTGGCCATCACCCGCTTCGGCGATTTCCGCCGCGTGCGCGTGGGCGAGCCGGATCCGAAAGCCGGCCGGCCGTTGAAGCAGCGCCGCGGCATCGAGGTCGGGCATATTTTCAAGCTCGGCACGAAATATTCCGGGCAGTGCGGTGCGGCCTACACCGATGACCGGAAGCAGTCGCATCTCATGGTCATGGGCAGCTACGGCATCGGCATCGGTCGCACGCTCCAGGCCGTGATCGAACAAAGCCATGACGGCGACGGGATCGTCTGGCCATGGCCGATCGCGCCGTTCCAGGTGCTGGTCTGCCTGCTTGATCCGGCGGACGCCGCCGCGGCCGACACGGCGAAAACGCTCGCCGCTGCCGCCGAACAAGCCGGCGCCGACGTGCTGGTGGACGACCGCGCCGAGCGGCCGGGGGTGAAGTTCAAGGACGCCGACTTGATCGGCGCGCCACTTCGGATTACCATTGGTGGAAAAGGATTGAAGGAAGGCATCGTCGAAATGAAATGGCGCACGCAAAAGGAAACGACCAAGCTGCCTCTGGCCGAGGCCGGGACCCGGCTCGCCGCCGCCGTCGCTGAGGCCGCCCGGCCGACATGAAGGTTGCCCAGACAAAAACCGTCACCACCCCAGGCGAGCACACCGAGACCGAGCTCGCGCTGCAGGGATTGTGGCGCGTCGTCGTCCTCAACGACCCCGTCAATCTCATGAGCTACGTCGTGATGGTCTTCAAAAAAATTTTCGGCTTCGACGAACCCACCGCCCGCCGCCACATGCTCGAAGTGCACGAGCAGGGCCGCTCCGTCGTGTGGATCGGCTTGCGTGAAAAAGCGGAGGCCTACGCCTTCTCGCTGCAGGAGTGGCACCTCACCGCCATGATCGAGCCGGATGAAAAGAATTGAAGTCAAACTCAGCCTGTCCGTCGTCGCCCCGCTGCTCGACGTCATCAAGTCCACGGTCGACGACCTGGGCGGCTCGCTCGCCGCGCCCTCGACCTTGCGCGACGTGGACGAGGAGCTGCGCGCCACCTGGATGGACGGGCTGCTCGCCTCGCAGACCGGCGATTGCCGAACCCTCCTGGCGCTTTTCGACCGCGAGTTTTTCGCCAACGGCGTGATCGCCTTTGACGAGTCGAATGCCGAGGCCATCGTGCGCGCCTGCGCGGCGGTGCGCCTGCGCCTCCGCGAACGGCATCTGAAAACGCTCGAGGACGACGTGCTCGAAAGTGGCAATGTCGAGATCAGCGACCTGCCCGAGCCTCAGCGCAAGGCCTTCATGTGCTACCTGTTTCTGGCCACGATCCAGGAGCTCATCATCCAGCACCTCGATTCGTCGATCATCGAGTCGTGAAATTCCGCGCGCCGCGGGCCCGCCAAAACGGGTCCCGGTCCCGGCTTCAGCCCCACATCTGTGGCAGCTCGCATTCCATCAGGATCCGGCAGGCATTGAGCCGCGCGGCGGTGTCGCCCTGCGACATCATGCCGCTTCGTTCCTTAGGAAAAGAGGGGTTCAATTCGCCGACAGTGAACAAAAGCGAATCGAGCAAATGTTCGCGCAAGGTCTGGCCCTCCACACTCAAGCCGAAATGGTCGCAGGAAATGCGGTTGGTGAAAATCAATCCGTTTTTGAAATAAACGACGTAGCTGATCTGCAGAATCTCCGTCGCCGGCCAGCAGCTTAAAGCCCAGCGAGTCAGCTGGTCCTCGGCCGCATCGAAATCATGGGTGGGGAACCAGCGCAGCGAGGAGTTTTCCCGATGCCAGCACAACTCGATTCCGTCCACGGTCGAGAGCTTAACCTTCGAGTTAACTAAATTTTCTTCTCGCATAAACGTGGGGTGTTTACCCTGCATTAATAGGTATGATTACCTATAAATCAAGTCAAATTTGTTATAAATTTGTTAGAAAATAATCTTCAAGAAGCCATAGGATAGCTAATATTTACGTTAGGTCCGGTCGGTTCGTAGGTTGATTTTCAGACATTTTGGGGGAGGCCAGGAGCTGATGAAACGCTCGATTCGCCGGGACTCGACACGGGAAAAAGCAACGGCCCGGGCAGACATTTGCGTCCGGATGAATCGGGATTCGCTGCCGCCTGCCGCCGGTGCGGCTCAGGCGAGGCGCAGGAGCATCCGGCGCAGGCCTTCAACCGGCGGTTCTTCCACCGGCGTGAGCGGAAACGGCGCGCGCGAGGTGAGCTCGGAGCGCACGAACGGATGCACGAGGATGGGGCCGCTCAGGCCGGCGCGCACGTTGTCCGAAGGCGTGTCGGGAAAAAGTTTCACCGCCACAAACCGGGCAAGATCGAGCAGTTCGGAGGCGGAAGCGCGGACGATTTCGCCCGCGGCGGGGTCGCCCTCGGCGGCGAGGTTGAGCACGGCCGGCGCGAGCGCGGCGATCTTCGCATTGGGCGACGCCTCGCGGTAGAGACCGCGCAGGGCTTCGGCCCAATCTTCCATTTTCAAATGCTGTCGCACGGCGGCGGCGAGCCGGCTGGAGGGCGCCCAGCCCTGCAGCTCCAGCAGCGCCCGGCCGATGGCGCGGCGACCGATGTCGTAGCCGCTCCCGCCGTCGCCGAACCGCCAGCCGACTCCGCCGGCGTGGTGGAGGGAGCCGTCGGGTGCGCGGGCGGCGACGAAGGAGCCGGTGCCGGCATGAAGCACCAGGCCGGGCTGGCCGGCCGTCGCCAGCTCCAGGATGGGCAGCGAATCCTTGGCTGTTTCCACTTTTCCAAATCCCGCCAGCCCGGCGGCGAATTCCTTCCAAAAAAGCGGGCTGCCCGCCATGCAGAGCAAGGTCAGAGACGGGGAGGATCCGGCGGGCGCCCGGTCCCGCACGGCGCGCAGGGCCGCAGTGACCGTCCGGGCCGCCTTGGCTGCGCCGATGACGTTCGGATTGCTGCCGCCCGCCGCGTGCCGGGCCACGATTTCACCCGAGCGGTCGACGAGGATGCACTCCGTTTTGGTTGCGCCGCCGTCTACGCCGATGCGCAGGGTCATGTCCAGCTAAGAGCCGGATTACCGGCGCCCTGTCAATACGCGCCGGAAGCGGCGCACCGCGGTCAGCTTTTTCCCAGGCGCCGGCCGAGTCTCGTTTTCACGTCGGCCGCGAATCCGTCAATGTGGCGGAGGACGAATTGCAGGATGTCCGCCGCCGGGTCCGTCACCAGCGGGGTCAGATCCATGCCGAAAATCAGCTGGCTCGATTTGTCCGTGGCATGGGATTCGAAGAACGTGGCATTCGCCGCGCGCCGCCCCAGCGTGGCGAGGTCGTAGCGTTTGCCGCCGGCGATCTGTGAATCGAACACGCCGTTCAGCGCCGCCGCCAGGTTGTCGCGGCCGCTCACGTCCATGACGACTTTTTCCGAATCGGTCAGCCAGTCCAGATTGCGCCAGATTTCGCAGCCAATGACTTTCCTCGGGCGCTGGTCGGACGGAAGCTCGCGCATCGCCTGCAGCGCGGCCACGACCACGCCGACATGAGTATCGTGCTTGTCGGCGAGATTGTGCGTATAAACCACCGCGGGATTCGCGGCAGTGAGGATTTCCTTCAAATCCTCCGTCAAGGACGGATCGGCGGCGCTTTTCACCGTGCTGCTGGGATAATCGAGCTGGATCATCACGCCGTAATGGCCGACGACCGCCGCGTTGTTCTGTTCGGTGCGGCGCACGGTCATCATCTGGGCATCGGTATGGTGCGCATAATCGCCGGCGCGCGCGCTGCCGGAGCCGTTCGTGCAGGTCACGCCGCCAAACCATTTCATGTCGCTGCCGTAGCACTCGCGGATGCCGTGGAAGGCCATGAATTCCAGGTCGTCCTGGTGCGCGCCGATGCCGAGATGGGTGATGCGTTTGAGCGCCGCCGTGACGGGCTCGTCGTCGGGCACGAAAACCTGAGCCGAGGAGTTGTGCAGTTTCATAGCTTCAAATGCCCGTTTTCCGGCAGGCTTGCCGCCGCCACCGCCTGGCCGATGCGGCGGGATTTTTCGTCCGGGACGTGGAGTGTGATTCTGGCCGCCAGTTCGGGAAATTCTTTATCGAGGACGTCGCGCGCCTTGGCGAGCACGATGTCGCCGCCCCGGCCGGTGGTGACCCGGCCGAGGATCAGCGCATCGTCGAAATCATAGAAATCGGCATAGTGCGCGATCGAGTAGCCGAGATAGATGCCGATGGTCTCGTAGATCTTCGCCGCCTTTTCGTCCCCCCGGGCCATGAGTGTCTGGACCTCCTTGAGCCGCTCCGGCAGGCCCAGGCTGTCCGGCAGCGAAATGCCGGCCGCCGGCAGCAGCTTGTTGACCGCCTGCTGGGAAAAATAGAGCGCGCCCACGCCGCGGTCGCCCGACCATTCGTCCACGGCGGCCTCGGGGTTGTAGTCGACCGGCGCGAAGGCGAGTTCGTTCAACCAGCCGAGAATGCGGCCCTTTTTCTCCAAAAAGCCGCCGGCCTGGCTCGAGCCCATGGCGATGCCGAGCATGCCCTTCTTTTGCAGCGAGAGCGCGCCGGCCAGCGCGGTCACGTCGCCGTCGTTCATTGCGACCACCGGCACCTTCCATTCCTTTTGGATGCGTTTGAAAACCGCCGCGGCCCGCGGGAAATCCTTTTTGGGAATTGCGCGCAGCAGCGAGGCGACGCGGATTTCGTTGTCGACGATGATGCCGGCGGAACTGCCGCCGATCGCGTCCACCCGCGGAAGATGCGCGGCGGCGCGGTGCAGCGCGGCGGAAATATGATGGTAGTGATATTCCGGATTCGGCTGGTTCTTCGGATCCCACGGCGTTTCCTCGGTGAAGACCGCTTCGCCGTCGACCACGGCCGAGACCTTGTAATCGCTTGCGCCCAGATCGAAGCCGATGCGGCAGCCTTTCAGGTGTCCGCCGGCCGAAATTTGCATCTCCTTGGCGCGTGGAACCCTGGCCGGTGCGGTCAGGACGACCTGAAATTTTTTTTGATAGGCCGCGCCCATCAGGTCGCAGTCGAATTTTCGCGCTCCGCGCGGCGAATAGGTCTGACGGATGAATTCGCCGATCGCTTTCGGCCCGCCGACGAAAAGTTTCCAGCCGCCGAGGGCCCAGAGCAGGAACTTCACGTTGCGCTCGACGTAG
Source organism: Opitutaceae bacterium (assembly GCA_035499715.1). Lineage (GTDB taxonomy): Bacteria > Verrucomicrobiota > Verrucomicrobiia > Opitutales > Opitutaceae > DASRHD01. Next base: position 9,438 of record DATJYF010000197.1, read on the forward strand.
CGGAGCGTTTCCGCATCGGCGTCGTCGCGGACGACGGTCTCAAAACGCGAGACCAGGCCGCGTTCGCGTTCCAGGCCGATGACCAGCGGCACGGCGCAGCCGGAGGCCTTCGCCGCCGCGACATAATTCCGGTCGGCCAGCGCGGCGGGCAGGAATCCAGGATCCAGCGGCGGTGGGCATTTCAATTTCATGGCTTAGTTCAACGCGGAGGCTGGCTCGTGCCGTTTGCCTTCGAAATGCTCCTCGATTTCCTCGAGCGTCTTGC
>DATJYF010000198.1:0-8958 GCA_035499715.1 Opitutaceae bacterium
TCGAGATACTCCCGCTCCTCACCCGCGGCGTTCCTGGTCAGGCCGGCAAGCGTGCGCGTGCGGTCGACGATGCGGGCCATGCGGTTGGTCAGCGCGATCATCAGCCCGCCTACGCCCGAGACCAGGATCACGGGCGTGATCGCGAGCTGGATGACGGGAAGAAATGAGCTGGGCACGATGCCGTCCATTTCCGCCAGCCTGACGAGTTTCGCGCCGGGTGTGCAACACCGGTTTGCCTTGGCCGGCAAAGCGGTTTCAGCTCGGTGCGTCCGTGGCCAACTCCGCCCAATCATCGCCCGCCGCGCTCACCGGCGTCCTCGAGCGCATCATTTTTCTCAACGAGGAAAATGCCTACACCATCGCGGAGTTCCGGCCGGAGGCCGGCGCCGCCAAGCCGCCGGGAATTTCCATGCCGCGCGAACGGCCGGACAAGATCACCATCGTCGGTCCGCTCCCCGGCGTGCAATGCGGGGAGACGCTGCACCTCACCGGCGAATGGACGCGCCACGCCCAGCACGGCGAGCAGTTCCGCGTCACTGCCTTCAAGAGCGAGCTGCCGTCGAGCGTTTACGGCATCCGCAAATATCTCGGCAGCGGCCTCGTGCCCGGCATCGGCAAGGTTTACGCCGAAAAAATCGTCGATGCCTTCGGCGCGGACACGTTCCGCGTGCTGAGCGAGGAGTCGGCCCGCCTGCGCCGCGTCGACGGCATCGGCCCGAAGCGCGCCGCCGCGATCAAGCGCGCCTGGGACGAGCAGCGGGCGCAGCGCGAGCTCTATATTTTTCTCCAGACCTACGGCGTCACGCCTTCGCAATGCGTCCGGCTCGTCGGCCAGTATGGCGCGCAGGCGAAGACCATTCTCCTCACCGAGCCCTACCGCGTGGCGCGCGAAATCGACGGCATCGGCTTCAAGACCGCCGACCGCATCGCCATCAATCTCGGCTTTGCCAACGACGCGCCGCCGCGCCTCGACGCCGGCCTGCTTTTCGCGCTCGAGACGCTGCAGGAAGAGGGACACACCGCCTATCCGCAGGACGAATTGATCGCCTACGCCGCCGGCCTGCTCGAGACGTCGGCCGAGCGGCTCGCCGCCCGTCTCGATGCGCTGGTGGAAAACAAGCAGCTCGTGCGCCACGTGCCGGCCGGCGCACCGCTCATCCAGCTGCCCGTCCTCGACCGCGCCGAACGCAAGATCGCCGACGTGGTGGCGCGCCTCGCGCGCGTGGCCAGCGGCCTGCCGCCGATCAAGGCGGACGCCGCCGTCGAATGGGCGCAGCAAAAAGCCGGCATCGCTTTCCATGATTTGCAGCGCGCGGCGGTCCGGAACGCGCTCACGCACAAGCTCTCCATCCTCACCGGCGGACCGGGCACGGGCAAAACCACCATCCTGCGGGCGCTGGTGGACATCCTGAAGGCCAAGAAAGTCCGCCTGCACCTCGCCGCGCCCACCGGCCGCGCCGCGCAGCGCCTGACCGAGACGACCGGGGGCTTCGCCTCCACCATCCACCGGCTGCTCAAGTTCGATCCGGCCGGTGGCGGCTTCACCGCCAACGAATCGCATCCGCTCGCCACGGATTTTCTCGTCGTGGACGAAGCGTCGATGCTCGACGCACGCCTGGCCTCGGCGCTTTTCCAGGCCGTGCCGGCGAAGGCGCATTTGTTGCTCGTCGGCGACACCGATCAGCTGCCCAGCGTCGGCGCCGGCAACGTGCTCAAGGATCTCATTGCCGCCGAACGCATGCCCGTCACCCGCCTGGCCGTGGTTTACCGCCAGCAGGGTCAGAGTCCGATCGTGACCACGGCCCATGCCATCAATTCCGGCGACCCGGCCTTTCCACCGGTGGTCGATTCCGTGGCGGACATGAAGGCGTGGAGCGATCTGACCTTTGTCGCTGCCGCTTCGGCCGAGGAATGCGTGCAAAAAATCATCGAACTGTGCACGGCGTTTGTGCCGCAGCATTGGAAATGGTTTCATCCTGTGAACGACATGCAGGTGCTGGCGCCGATGCACAAAGGCACGGCCGGCGTCGCCAATCTTAACCTCCAGCTCCAGGCCGCGCTCAACGCCCGGCAGCCCGGCCTGCGCGCCGCGGCCGGGGAATTCCGCGCCGGCGACAAGGTCATCCAGCTCCGCAACAACTATGACAAGAACCTCTTCAACGGCGACATCGGCAGCGTCACCGCCGTGCATGCCGACCGCAGAACGATCGAGGCCGTTTTCGACGGGGAAAAGCACGTCTTCGATCGCGGCGAACTCGGCGATCTCGCCCTCGCCTACGCCATCAGCATCCACAAATCGCAGGGCAGCGAATATCCGGTCGTGATCATCCCCCTGCTCAAGGCGCATTTCATGATGCTGCAGCGCAACCTGCTTTATACCGCGATCACGCGCGGCCGGAAAAAAGTCGTCCTCGTGGGCGAGCCCGCCGCCTATGCCATGGCGGTGCGCAACAGCGAATCGAAGCGGCGCTGCACGCACCTGCGTGAAAAGCTCGCCGGCTAGCCTGCGCGAATTCGGTTTCAAACCGCACCAAACATGAAGGCCGCCCCTTGCGAGGCGGCCCGCATGACCTAACACCAAGCAAACCGTAGAACTACAAACATGTCGTTTTTGCAAACGACACTGACTACGACGTGATAGACGGACGAAAAGTTACTTTGCTCAAAAATGTTCTTTAAAAAAAACGCAAATGGAGCGGAACTTTTTTACGTAATTAAACGCCAATGTGTTGCAATTATTGAGAAAGGCAGTTCTCACCGCCAAAAAACGGCAAGCGTCTGCAAAATCGCAAAAAAGGTGAGTGTTCTCCCCTAATTTTCCGGGGCGGTCGCGTCCCGTTTCGGCTAATCTGGCTGCGCCGCAGCCCATTTCATCAGGCAAAATTACTCCCGTGGATCGGTCACGCGGCCGAGAAACAGACACGCGCCCGATGGCACGTGCTGGATGGCGAAAAAGAATGGATGGTCCACCCTGACTTCGATCGGCTTGGAGTTCTTTGCTGAAACACCAAAAGTGTCCAAAACCAAAGTGTCGGCCGCCGCCGCTTCGGTCTCTTTCTCATCAATCGCGATAAAGGCCTGGTGGAAAACTTCGCCGAGGGAAAGGTAGTCGTCCGGTTTGCGCGGTGCCAGGCGGTCAAAATTCGCGCTCCCAAACGGCTCATCGAAAGCGGTTTTGAGGCCGAGCTGGCGAAGTTGGACGCCGAGCAGCATCGACTGCGAAGTGAAGCGAAACTTCGGCAGATAAAGAATGACCGCGCGCTGTGGCAGCTTCGCGCATTCGGCCAGAAAATCCAGTGTGATGTCGCGTTCGAGCGCGGCCAAACCGTTGCGCGCATCCGGCAAGAGGATGACAAACTGCAGATTGTCGCCCTCGTAAGGCAGCGAGACCGCGGTGTAGCCGCGGAAGGAATGATAGGCGTAGCCGTAGAGGTGCTGTTGCACCATTGTCGGCACCATCACACTTTCAGAGCCGTGGACGAAAAAGGGCGCGGGCTTGGTCGCCTCCGGCTCGAACGGGTTCGCCCAATACGCCCGCAGGTAGATCGCATTGGCCAGCGCGAGGCGGGTCCACTTTCTGAGACTATTCGGTGGAACCAGGTCGCGGATTTTTCCCTTCGTGTTGTCTTCGGTCCACTGATTGATGGCAGCCCGGGCATCCTCGGGGGCATGGGCGAAATCGAGTTGCTCCGGCTGTACATCGTAGTTGTCCTTCAGCAGGGAAAGAAACGGCGCGCGGCATTTATAGCCGCGCTGGACGAAGAGCTGGTTGGCAAGATGCAGCTCGGCGGATGTGTCTTTGGTGATCTGCGCCAGCTCCTTTGCCAGCTCGGCAAAGCCCGCATGGAGCGCCGCCTCGTCCCTCGGATAATGCAGCACGTCCCGCATTTCCGTGTGCGTGTCGCCGTCGGCGCCGGCGTAGACCATCGCCAGCCCATTTTGAATCAAGTAAGGCGAAAACAGCAGATTTGCATCGCCGTCGGGTTGCGTACGATAAAGATCAAGGCCAAGGGCGTTGATCGCGTTCACGACCGCGCCCGTGTCTGCGGCGGCAGGATGCAAAACGGCAGCAACGGACGCGAACAGCAGAACTGTCCGGAGGGGTTTCATGTCAGTGAAAGCTGAACCTAAACAGTAGGGAAATAACCCTAAATGGAGATCGGATGCAATCGCAATGCGGCCAAATGCAAAAAACAGGCGAAATCCGCCCGCCCGCTCCCCGCTACGAATCGATACGCCGGCCGACGCGATAAGAGCTTGTCATTCGCGTGGATCGGTGACGCGACCCAAAAACAGGCACGCGCCCGACGAAACGTGCTGGATGGCGAAAAGGAACGGATGATCGACATGGACTTCGACCGGCTTGGGTTTGTCCTCATATTTCGCCATCGCTTCCATCATCACCACTGCCGTCGCGGCCGCGGCCTCCGTGCCCTGCTCGTCGAGCGCGATGAAGGTCTTGTGGAAAACCGCGCCAATGTAGAGATAATCATCCGGTTTGCGCGGCGCCATGCGGTCGAAATTGGCGCTTCCGTGCGGTTCATCGAAGGCGGTTTTCAAGCCGAGCTGCTTGAGCTGGCTGTCGAGCGCCAGGGTCGGCGGCGTCAGTTTGAATTTTGGCAGATACAAAACGATGTCGGTCGCCGGCAAGTTTGCGCAATCCGCCAGAAGTTCCGGCGTGACCTTGCGTTCGAGCGCCGGCAGGCCGTCGCGGTCGTCCGGCAGGAGAATGAGAAATTGCAGCCCGCCGCCGACATAGCGCAGGCTGACGGCGGTGTAGCCGTCACGGTGAACGTAACCGTAGGAGGAAAACTGGTCCATCGTCGGCACCATCACGCTGTCCGTGCCGCGAACGAAAAACGGCGCCGGTTCGGTGGAGCCAGGTTCGAACGGTTTTTCCCAGCCGGCATGCAGATAAATCGCGTTGGCCAGCGTCAACCGCGTATCCTTGGAAATGCCGCCGGGCGGCACCAGATCGCTGATTTTTCCGTTCGTCTGCTCCTCGACCCAGCCGTTGATGGCGGCACGGGCGGCTTCGGTGGTGTGGATGAAATCGAGTTCCTCGAGCGGCGCGCCGTAGCTGTCCTTCATCAGCGCGAGGAACGGCGCGCGAAACTGGTAGCCCTTCTGGCCAAAAAGCCGGTTGGCGACGCGGATTTCGACCGGCGTGGTCGGATTCAGCCCCTCGGTTTTCGGCCCCGCCACGGCTTGGGCCGAATCCTGTTCGGTTTGCGTCAGTTCCTGCGCGAGCTCGGCAAAACCGGCGTCGAGCGCGTGCTCGTCCACCGGATAATGCAGCACGCGCTGCATCTCGGCGCGCGTGTCGCCGGCGGAGCCGGCATAGGCCATGGCCAGCGCCGCCTGGATGGAGTAAGGCGAAAGTAGCAGGTTGGCGTCGGAGGCCGGCTGCGCGCGGTAGAGATCGAGGCCAAGGGCGTTGATCGCATTGACGACAGCAGCCGTGTCCGCGGCGGCGAAACGGGAGATGATGGCAACAGAAGCGAAGAACAGAACTGTCCGGAGAGTTTTCATGGCGGTGACGGCGGGCGCGGATGCCGGTAAGACGTTCTAGCCGGGAATTTCTTAGGGCGCACCTTCAAAAACGGTTCGTCTCCTCTTCAATCCGGTCTTTTTCCAAGAACCAGTTTGTAACGTATTATATTACAAACCGGCCTTGCCCGGCCAGCCATTCAGGTGAACATTTCAGCCGGGAGGACGATTTTTTCGGCAGGTTGCGCCCGCGGCGCGCTCTTGAGCGGATAGCGGTGGGTTTTGCCCTCGTAATTGCGGAAGACGATCTCCTCGTCGGTGATGCTTTCGACGTAATCCGGATTGACCGGCACCTTGCCGCCGCCGCCGGGCGCGTCGATGACGTACTGCGGCACGGCGTAGCCGGTGGTATGGCCGCGGAGCGCGCGGATGATTTCGATGCCCTTGCGCACGTCGACCTTGAAGTGCGCGCCGCCGGTGATGAGGTCCATCTGGTAAAGATAGTAGGGCCGGACGCGCATGCGCAGGAGGCGGTGGACGAGCGCCTTCATCACCCCGGCGTCGTCGTTCACCCCGCGCAGGAGCACGCTCTGGTTTCCCAGCGGCACGCCGGCGAAGGCCAGGCGCTCGCAGGCGTCGCGCAGCTCGGCGGTGCATTCGCGCGGATGGTTGACGTGGATGCTCATCCAGACCGGGCCGTACTTTTTGAAAATCTCGCAGAGCTCGGGCGTGATGCGCTGCGGCAGGAAAACGGGGATGCGCGAGCCGATGCGGATGAATTCCACGTGCTTGATCGCGCGCAGGCGGCTGAGCAGGTGTTCGAGTTTCTTGTCGGAGAGCAGCAGCGGATCGCCGCCGGAGAGCAGCACGTCGCGGATTTCCGGGTGGGCCTCGATGTAGCGGAGTCCCTGCTCGTATTCGGGATGGAAATTATAGTCCTGGGCGTTGCTCACCAGGCGGCTGCGCGTGCAGTAACGGCAGTAGGCCGCGCAGCGGTCGGTGACGAGGAACAGCACGCGGTCAGGATAGCGGTGGACGAGGCCGGAGACCGGCGAGTGTTCGTCCTCGCCGAGTGAATCCAGCATCTCGCCCTCGGAGACGACCATTTCGCCCGCGCGGGGAATCACCTGCTTGCGAATCGGGCAGTCGGGATCGTCGCGGTCAATGAGGTTGAAAAAATACGGGGTGATGGCGAGCGCGAGCTTCTGGTTGGCAAAAAGGCAGCCGGCGCGCTCCTCGGGGGTGAGCGTCAGATGACGCTCAATCTGCCCGACGGTGGTGAGGCGGTTTTTGAGCTGCCAGGTCCAATCCCGCCAATCGTGTTCGGGAATATGCGCCCACAGCCCCTGGCCTTCAAACCAGGCGTGGCGGTCTTCAGAGTAGGCCATGATGCAACGTTACGGCTATGCCGGTTGAACGAGGTGTCAAATGGACCGGACAAATTTTTTGCGCCGCTCCCGCCGGCAGGGCGGCGGATGCGGCACCGCGCGTCTCGGCCGCTTCACGGCTTGAAAATGCCCCAGTGGAAGGTCTGGTCCAGGGCCAGCAGCCAGATCATCGCGACATAAATGCAGACCGCGACGAAGACCACCCTGGCGATCATCTGGCGGCGGGGATTGGACGTGTCATCGATCCAGGCCGGCGGCGGCGCGGCGGGGGTTGCCGCCGGCGCGGGAGCGGCGGCGGGGACCGGCTTGGGGGCCGTGTTTTTGTCTTTCTTGGCTTCCTGGGCGCTCATGCCGGACCAATCTGTACAAGCTTTTGTTTCATGCAAGCCCGCGTGCAGCCGCCGCTTTCGCCGGCGGATGCGCGAAAACCCTTGGCAGGCGCCGCCGGAGGGCTTTTCGTCGGACTTTAATGTCCACACCCAAGCCCGCTGTCCTCGCGCTCGAAGACGGCAGTGTCTTCCGCGGTCTCGCCTTCGGCGCCGATGCCACCGTCGCCGGCGAATGTGTCTTCAACACCTCGATGACCGGCTACCAGGAAATCCTCACCGATCCGTCGTATTTCGGCCAGATCGTGACCATGACCGCCGTGCAGATCGGCAACTACGGCGTGAACGACGCCGACGCCGAGGCCGCCGCGCCCAAGTGCACCGGCTTCGTTGTGCGCGAGCTCTCCCCTGTCGTCAGCAACTGGCGCGCGCAACTCTCCGTCGCCGCCTATCTCAAAAAATACGGCATCCCCGGCATCAGCGAGATCGACACCCGCGCGCTGACGAAAAAGCTCCGCGTCGACGGCGCGATGAAGTGCTGCCTCAGCACCCTGCCGCTGGGCGACGACGAGGCGGTGCGCCGCGCCCGCGCCTGGCGCGACATGGCCGGCGCCGACTATGTCAAGGACGTCACCTGCAAGGAGCCGTTCATCTGGCGCGGCGACGATCCGGCCAATCACAACACGCCCTACCTGCCCGTCGGCACCACGCTCGGCGTCGTGCCCGCTCCCGCGACGAAATTCCGCGTCGCCGCCTTCGACTACGGCGCGAAACAAAGCATTTACCGCAAACTCGTCCGCCACGGCTTCGAAGTGCAGGTCTTTCCCGCCACCACCACCGCCGCGCAGGTGAACGAACAAAAGCCCGATGCCGTTTTTCTTTCCAACGGCCCCGGCGATCCGGCCGCCCTGCCCTACATCCACAAAACTGTCACCGCGCTCCTGCCGAAATATCCGGTCTTCGGCATCTGCCTCGGCCACCAGATGATCACGCACGCGCTCGGCGGCACGACCTTCAAGCTCAAGTTCGGCCACCGCGGCGGCAACCAGCCGGTGAAAAACCTCGAGACCGGCAAGGTTTCGATCACCGCGCAAAACCACGGCTTCGCCACCGACCCGAAATCGATCGAGCATCGCGGCGCGGTCGTGACCGAGATCAACCTCAACGACGGCACGGTCGAGGGCCTGCGCCACAAGGAGCTGCCGGTCTTCTGCGTGCAATACCATCCCGAGGCCGCGCCCGGCCCCAACGACGCCGATCCGCTTTTTGTGGATTTCTACAACCTGGTCGCCGCGCGCAAGGCGGGAAAGATCTAGTTCCGCGGCGGCACCGTCGACGGAATGAAAAAATTCATTCTTCTTCTCGCGCTCGCTGCCGGACTCTGGTTCGCGTTCCACGCGACTCCAGCGCGGTGGAGCGGCATGCCGGCGCCGCGGGATCCCCTGCAAACGTCCCGCAATCTGCCGCCTGCGTTCCAGCACGGCCCATACCTCGTCAAACCGCTCGCCACTTATTCCATCACCGCGGTTGTCCTGCATCGGGAACGCTACCGGTATGACGAGGAGGCCGAGCTTGCACCGGTCGATCTGGCGCTTGGCTGGGGCCCGATGTCCATCGCCTCCGTCATCAACGAACTGAATATTTCCCAGTCCGGCCGGTGGTATGAATATTCCTGGCGCAACGACCCGCCGCTCGATCCCGACAGCATCATCAAACACTCCGCCAACACTCACTGTCTGCCGGCCGACGACGAC
>DATJYF010000199.1:0-14989 GCA_035499715.1 Opitutaceae bacterium
TCGGCGACGACCCGCACACCGACCTGGCCGTCATCCGCGTCGGTGGCGAATCTCTACCGCACCTGCCGCTCGGCGATTCCGACCGTTTGCGCATCGGACAAATCGCCATCGCGCTCGGCAGCCCGATGGGCTTTCAACAGACCGTGACCGCCGGCATCGTCAGCGGTCTCGGCCGCTCGCTCCGCGCGCAATCAGGCCGGACCATCGACAACGTCATCCAGACCGATGCCGCGCTCAATCCCGGCAATTCCGGCGGCCCCCTGATCGACACCCACGCCGCGGTCATCGGCGTCAACACCGCCATCATCCGCCCCGCCCAGGGCATCTGCTTCGCCATCGCCAGCAACCTCGCCCGCTGGGTGGCCGGCTGGCTGATCAAGGATGGCCGCATCCGCCGCAGCTATCTCGGCTTGGGCGGACAGACCGCCCCCATCCTGCGCACGCTCGTGCGGCATCTGCATCTCACCGCTGAAAGCGGCGTGCTGGTCGCGCACGTCGAGCCGCACAGTCCGGCGGCGGTCGCCGGGCTGCGCGAGGGCGACATCATCATCGATTTCGACACCCATCCGGTGCGCAACATCAATGAACTCCATCAGCTGCTCACGGCCCAGTACATCGACCGCACGGCGACGTTGACCCTTCTCCGCCACACCGAACGGATCGCGGTCACGGTCCGGCCGCAGGAAATGCCCGAACGGTGAACGCGAACTCCGGCCGCGTTACCTTCATGTCTTCGCCCGCCTTCATCCTGCCTTGCGCAAAATTGCGGACGGATTACCTCGTTTTTGTGGACGAGCCGGCGCGAGACGGACCGCTTGCCGTGGCGCTGGTCATGGACGGCGACGACCAGTTCGAGGCGGCGCGCGAAGCGGCGGCCGAACTGCGCCGCGCCGGCGCGATTCCACCGCTGCTTCTGGCCGGCGTCGGCTATGGCGGAAGCTATCGCTCGCCCAAAAATCGCCGCGCCCGCGACTACACGCCCACGCGGCCGGCCGACGAGCCGATGGAGACCGGCGGTGCGCCGGCATTTTTGGAATTTCTCCAGGAAGAGCTCCTGCCCGCCCTTGGCCGGCGCTACGAGATCAAGCCCGGCGACGTTGCGATTGTCGGCCATTCGCTGGGCTCGCTCTTCGGCCTCTACGCGCTTTCCGCGCCGCCATCGCCTTTCCGGCGCCATCTCATCAGCAGCCCTTCAATCTGGTGGGACAATCGCTCCGTGCTTGCGCTGCTCGCCGCGGCGGCCGGCCGGCCGCGCACGCCGGCCAGGGCCTTCTTCAGCGTGGGCGCGGACGACACGCCCTCCATGTGCGGCGACCTGGAGTTGCTCGAGCGCCAGCTCGCCGCGAAACCGCTGCCAAATCTGGAGCATGTTTTTGTGCGGCTCGAGGGCAAAGACCACTACAGCGCGCTGCCCGCCGCCTTCCGCGCCGGCCTGCGCTGGCTTTATTCTTAAATGCCCGTCCGGCGACCCCGCCGGTTGCGGCGTGAGAAAAAACTTACATGACGCCGGAATTTTTTGTTAGGCTGCCCGACCCATTGAAACAAGGATGAGCCACAGCACCGACCAGCTTGAACAGCAACTGGACAGTTTCGACGCGGCGCGGCGGCGCGGCGCCCTGGCGCAGCTCTGGAGCCTGGCGCAGGAGGGAAAGGTGAATTTGCCGGCGCCCGGCACGGACGTGAACCTCCACAGCCACACGTTTTTTTCCTACAATGCCTATGGCTATTCGCCGTCGAAGTTCGCCTGGCTGGCGCGCAAACGCGGGCTGGCGGCGGCAGGCGTGGTGGATTTCGACGTGCTCGATGCGCTGGAGGAGTTCTGGGCGGCCGGCCGGCTCATCGGCCTGAAGCGCTGCGTCAGCTTGGAATCGCGCACCTACGTGCCGGAATTTTCCACCCGCGTCCTCAATTCCCCCGGCGAACCCGGCATCGCCTACAACATGGGCGTCGGCTTTCCGCGCGAGACGCCGCATCCGCTGCTCGCGCAGCTGCGCCGTACCGCCGAGCGGCGCAATCGCGAGCTGGTCGAGCGGGTGAACGGATTCCTCCAACCGGTCACGCTCGATTACGATCGCGACGTCCTCGCCCTCACCCCGAATGGCAACGCCACCGAGCGGCACATCTGCGAGGCTTACGCCAAAAAAGGCGACGCGGCCTTCTGGCGGGAAAAGCTCGGCGACGCTCCGGCTGATCCGGCCAAACTGCAAGCGCTGATCCGGGCCAAAACGATGAAACAGGGCGGCGTCGGCTACGTCCGGCCCGACCGCGGGTCCTTCCCGCTCCTGACGGAGATGAATAATTTCGTCCGCGAAGCCGGCGCCATTCCCACCCTGACCTGGTTTGACGGAACCTCCGAAGGGGAGCGGGCCGCGGACGAGCTTTTTCAGGTCGCGATCTCCGCCGGCGCGGCGGCGCTGGCGATTATTCCCGATCGCAATTACACTCCCGGCGTGAAAGACCAAAAACTGGCGAACCTCCATGACGTCGTCGCCCGCGCAGAAAAACACGGCTTCCCCGTCATCGTCGGCACGGAAATGAACGCCCCGGGCAACAAGTTCGTCGACTCGTTCGAAACGGCGGAACTCAAGCCGCTCGTGCCGATTTTTCTCAAGGGCGCGCACATCGTCTATGCGCACTCCGTGCTCCAGCGCGAAAGCGGGCTCGGCTATCTCAGCGGGTGGGCGGCAAAAAATTTCCCGACGGTGGCGGCGAAAAACGGTTTTTTCGAGCGGCTGGGACGGGCCTTGCAGCCCGGCCAGGAGGACCGTCTGCTCGGCCTGCCGCCGGACGTGACACCGGAGGCGATTTTCCGCAAGATCGGGGCGAATTGATTTTATGGCGACAACCTCCATTCCTGAAAAACAGCGCGCGGTGCAGCTGGTCGGTCCCGACCAGCTCCGGATCAACGAGACGAAACCCGTCTTTGCGCCCGGGCCGCACCAGATTCTCTGCCAGGTCGAGGTCTGCGGCCTGTGCTTTTCCGATTTGAAACTGCTCAAGCAGTTTTCCGGCCACGCCCGCAAGTCGGAGATCACCGCCGGCATCGCGCGCGAGGCGCTGACCGAGATGCCGCACTACGTCCCCGGCGACAAACCGGTCGTGCCCGGCCACGAAACGGTCGTGCGCATTGTCGGGGTCGGCCCGGCGGTGAAGGGTTTCAAGCCCGGCGAACGCTACCTCGTGCAGACCGATTACCGCTGGCTGCCCACGGCCAACTCGAATTCGGCCTTCGGTTACAACTTCGAGGGCGCGCTCCAGGAATACGTCCTGGTCGACGAGCGCGTCATCACCGCGCCCGACGGCGAATCGATGCTTATTCCCGCGCCCGAGGACCTCTCGGCCTCGGCCATCGCACTCTGCGAGCCGTGGGCCTGCGTTGAGGATGCCTATGTCGAACCGCAGCGCCGCAGTTTCAAACGCGACGGCAAGACGTTGATCGTCGCCGAAGGCGAGCCGAAGGTGCCGGGTGCCGGCCACGTCACCTACGCGAAGCCGTCCGCCCTGCCCGCCGGCATGTTTGATGATGTGATTTATTTCGGCAGCGATCCTGCGGTGATGGAAAAACTTTTCGCCAATGTCGCGCCGAAGGGACTGCTCGTCTATGTGCAGGGCGGCAAAAAATTCGGCCGGCCGGTCGTCACCGCCGTCGGCCGGGTGCATTACGGCGGCATCCGCCTCGTCGGCACCACGGGCCACGACGTGGCCGGGGCGCAGGCGGCGATTCCGACCACGGCGGAGATCCGGCCGAGGGACAAAATCAACATCGTCGGCGCCGCCGGCCCGATGGGCACGATGCACGTCATCCGCGACCTTTGCCAGGGCGTGGCCGGCGTGACGGTGTTCGCCGGCGACCTGAACGATGAGCGGCTTGCCGCGCTTAAAAAACTGGCCGGACCGCTGGCGGAAAAACACAAGGTCTCGCTGCAGCCCTACAATCCATCGAAGGACAGGCTCGGCGAGTCATTCAATTACATCGTCCTGATGGCGCCGGTGCCGGCGCTGGTCGCGCAGGCGGTCAAGGACGCCGCGCCGCGGGCCATCATCAACATTTTTGCCGGCATTCCCGCCGACAAGACCGCCGAAATCGACCTCGATGCCTACGCCGAGAAGGAATGCTACTTCGTCGGCACCAGTGGCTCCACGCTGGAGGACATGAAGGTGGTTTTGAACAAGGTCGCCTCGCGCCAGCTCGACACCAACCTCTCCATCGCCGCCATATCCGGCCTCGACGGCGCGGTGGACGGCATCCGGGCGGTCGAAAAAAATCTCATGCCGGGAAAAATCGTGGTCTATCCCTTCGCCAAGGGGCTGAAGCTCACCGCCCTGCCGGAACTCGGACGGGAGCACTCCGCCGTGGCCGGGGCGCTGGGCGAAGGCTGCTGGAACAAGCACGCCGAGGCCGCCTTGAAAAAGGAGTTCGGCGCCTCATGAATCCGGCTCTCGACAACAAAATCGCCATCGTCACCGGCGGCGCGCAGGGGCTCGGCCAGGCGATTTCGCAGCGCCTCGCCTGTGAAGGCTGCTCGGTCGTCATCGCCGACGTGAACGAAAAAGGCGTGGCCGAGACCGCCGCCGCCATCGCGCAGCAGACCGGCCGGCGCGTGATCGGCGTGAAGACCGACGTGACCCAGGAAGCCGACATCGAGCGGCTGTTTGGCCGCACGGTGGAGGAGTTCGGCCGCGTCGACATCGTCGTCGCCAACGCCGCCATCCTTATCGCGGAGCCGATCGCCGAGGCCGACGCCGAAAAATGGCGTGCGGTCATGAATGTGAATCTGTTCGGCTATTTTCTCACCACCAAGCACGCCTGCCGGGTCATGAAACCGCAGCGCAGCGGCTCGATCATCAACATCAATTCCAAGTCCGGCAAGAAAGGCAGCGCCGCCAATTCCGCCTATGCCGCGACCAAGTTCGCCGGCGTGGGCCACACCCAGAGCGTCGCGCTGGAAATGGCGCCGTTCAACATTCGCTGCAATGCCGTCTGCCCCGGCAACCTGCTCGATTCGCCGCTTTGGACGCATCCGGAGAAGGGATTGTTCGTCCAGTATTTCCGCGCCGGCAAGGTTCCGGGCGCGAAAAACCTCGAGGACGTCCGCCAGCACTACGTCAACCAGGTGCCGATGAAGCGCGGCTGCAGCTACGATGACGTCTGCAATGCCGTCGTGTTTCTCGCCTCCGACCAGGCCGCCTATATCACCGGCATCGCCTTGAGCGTCACCGGTGGGCAGGAAATGAACTAGGCTTCCGCCCTGCGCCGCTTTTTGGTCCATGCCTTCGCTCCGCGGCAAAACCGCCCTCGTCACCGGCGCCAGCCGCGGCATCGGTCTCGCCGTCGCCCGGGCGCTCGGCCGCGCCGGCGTCCGCCTCGCGCTGCTCTCCCGCACCCGTCCGCCGGCGGGCGTGCGCGGAAAATTCATCCCTTGCGACCTGGCCGAGGCGGAGCAGATCCCCGCCGCCGTGGCGCAGGCGGCGGACCATCTCGGCCGGATCGATTTTGTCATCAACAACGCCGGCCTTTTTCTGGAAAAACCGGTGCCGGAGATCGCGCTGGCCGATTGGGAAAAAATTTTGCGCGTCAACCTCACCGCTCCGTTCCTCATCTGCCGGGCGGTGCTGCCGGCGATGATCAAGCGCCGCCAGGGCCGGGTCATCAACATCGCCAGCGTGGCCAGCCTCCAGGGTTATCTGCATCAATCGGCCTATTCCGCCAGCAAGCACGGCCTGCTCGGCTTCGCCCGCAGCCTCGCCATCGAGACGCGGCCGCACCACATCCACGTGCATACGCTCTGCCCCGGCGGCGTGGACACCGACCTGATCAAGGGCACGCTTCTCGGTGAGCGGCTCAAGGGACAGCCGATGATCAAGTCCGGGGATATTGCGGAAATGGTCCTTTTTCTTTTGCAGCAGCCGGAAAACATCGACCTGCCGGAAATCGTCATCCGCCGGTTCGCGTGAAACTTTTTGGATAATGACATGACTGGCATGGCGTGTTCAAATGCGCCATGACTCCTAAAACCCTGCTCCCCCTCGCCTCGTTGGCGGCAAGCTTCTCTCTCTTCAGCGGCTGCTCCACGATCCATGACCATGCCGCGGCTGCGGTTTCCGCCACCCCATGCATGACGGTGCTCGACCGGTTCACCGCGCCGGACGTGCCTGCGCTCGGACCGGCCGAAACCGAGGTTGCGCCCGGCAAATGGATGGCCAATCCGCCGCCGCCCCCCGCGAATTTTCCCGGCAATGGGCTGGCCCAGCACCCGATGCTCTACATCGGCGAAGGCTACAACAAAATGTTTCTGGTCAACGGCGGGAAGATCGTCTGGACCTATTCCACCGGCAAGGGAAACGAGTACGACGACGTCTGGATGCTTTCCAACGGCAACATTCTCTTCACCCGCATGCAGTACCTCGCCGAGATCACGCCGGACAAAAAAGTGGTCTGGCGTTACGATTGTCCGACCGGCACCGAGGTCCACACCTGCCAGCCGATCGGCATGGACAAGGTGCTCTTCGTCCTCAACGGGCTCCCGCCCAGGCTGATGGTTGTGAACATCAGGACCGGCGCGACCGAGGTCGAGCACGACTTGCCGGCCCGGAGCCTGACCGACCCGAAGACCGTTCATCCCCAGTACCGCCGCGTCCGCTACACCGCGCAGGGCACTTATCTCGTTCCCGAACTCGGCATGGGACCCAACGCCGCCGTGGTGGAATATGACAAGGACTTCAAGGAGGTCTGGCGTTATCCGATCCGCTCGCCCTGGGCCGCGGTCCGCCTCAAGAACGGCAACACCCTGATCACCGACGAGGGCGACAAGCTCACGCGCGAAGTGAATCCCAAGGGCGAGACTGTCTGGGAACTCAAGCCGGAGGACCTGCCGGAGCCATATCGCTTCATCAATACCCAGAGCTGCACCCGCCTGGCCAACGGCAACACCATCATCTGCTCGCGCGGCGGCGGCGGCAAGGGCCCGCAGCTGGTCGAGGTCACGCCGGACAAGAAGGTCGTCTGGGTGCTGTGGGACTGGAAAGACCTCGGCCCCGCGACCGCCGTGCAGATTCTCGACGATCCCGGCATTCCGGAAAATCCCGGCGAATCCGAGCATTGAGTGGCCCGGCGCGCTCGCTCCATCTGACCGGAGCCAGCGCAGCTGCTGGCCATCCCACACCTGACAACGCACGGACGCGGCGCGGATAATTTGTAACGTATTACATTACAAATTTAGAAATACGTTTCGCGGTGCCGGCCTTGAATGATCCCGCGGCTACAGCCCCAGCCGCTGGATCAGCAGGAAAATCGCCGGAACGGTCAGCAGGCTGAAAAACGTGCTGTAGAAAATGCCCTCGGCCGCGAGCGTGACGTCGCCGGCGAACCGCTCCGCCATCACGCTGCAGCTGATCGCCACCGGCATGGTGGCGATGAGATAGCCGATCAGCCGCGTCTGCGCCGGAATGGCCACGCCCAGTTTCAGCAGGCAAAAACCCAGTGCCACGGTGATCAGTGGCGCGGCGATCAGCCGCGCCAGCAAGACGCCCCACATCACGCGCGGAAAACGGTGCACCGCGACCGTCAGTTCGCCGAGTTGCGCGCCGATGGCCAGCAGCGACATGGGAATCGTCAGGCTGCCGACCATCGCCAGCGCCTGCACGACCGCGCCGCCAACCGCCATGGCCGGACCGCCGGCGGCGGAATTCGTCGCAGCCAGTTCGCGCGCGCCGGGAAAGATCAGGACCACCGCCACGCCGGCGGCGGTCGCCCACAGGCCCGTGTTGGTCAGCAGGCTGCGCGCGGCGTGGCGCATCGTGCCGTGCAGGATCCAGACACCGAAGGACCAGAGGACAAATTGCGCCCCGACGTTGCAGAGCAGCACCGTCCGCACGCCGGCGTCGCCGTAGAGCGCCTGGGCGATCGGCAGCGGCAGGAAAATCCAGTTGGGGATGGCGGTGAGAAAAATGAACGTGGGGCGCTGGGCTTGGCCGCTGAAGAGCGGCGCCAGCGCCAGCCCGACGAAGTAGGCGATGAAGATCAGCGACCCGCAGAGCAGCGGGCTGTACCATTCCGCGCGCAATGCCGACGCGTCCACCGTCTGCAGCATCTGCGTGAAAACCAGCGCGGGAAAGGCGACGTCGACCACCAGCCGGCTGAGCGTGGCGGTGAACTCCGCCGCAAGGAAGCCGCGCCGCCGGGCCAGCCAGCCGGCGACGATGACGAGAAACATCGAGGCGATCTTCAGAAAAACCACGTGGACCATGGGCGGTTTTGATTCGGACCGGCAGCCTGGGGCCCCGCCGCGGCAATGTCAAAACTCCCGGCGCCGGCCATGATTTTTTTTGATGGATTTTGTCCAAGTTATGCTATATTCGATCAAATTCCATCAAAGTTAAAATGTCGGTTGCCGATCACAAAGCCCTTGCCCCGCAGCGCTGGGACAGCCTGCGGGCCCTGATCCGCGACAGCGGCGTCATCCGCGTCGAGGACCTCCGCCGCCGGCTGAATGTCTCGCTCGCCACCGTCCGGCGCGACCTCGACCAGCTGGAGCAGAGCGGCACCATCCGCCGCGTGCACGGCGGCGCCGTCAGCGTGGAAAGCCGGCTGGAGGAGCCGCTCTTCGACGACAAGACCTCCATCGCCGCGCGGGAAAAGCTGCGTATCGCCGGGGCGGCGCTGAAGTTCGTCGCGCCGGGCGACACGATCTACCTTGACGGCGGCAGCACGATTTTGGAGCTGGCCCGGCTGCTGCGCGAACGGACAAACATCACGGTCGTGACCAACTCCCTCCGCGCCGCACACGAGCTGGCCGGCCGCGGACCGCGCCTGATCTTGATCGGCGGCGAATTGCGCCGACTGAGCCAGACCATGGTCGGGCCGCTGACGCGCTGCATCCTGCAGGAACTGCACGTCGACCGCGCTTTCATGGGCACGATCGGGCTGACATTGAAGGAGGGGCTGACGACGACCGATCCGAGCGAGGCTTACACGAAGGAGCTCGTGATGAGCCAGGCGCGGCAGGTCATCCTGCTGGCCGATTCCGGCAAGGCCGGCAAGGTGTCGTTCGCGCGCGCCGGCCGCCTCGAAAACGTCCATGTCATCGTCACCGACCGCGCGCTGGACAAACATCTGGCCAGGGAACTGGCCCAAAAAGGAATCAAAGTGGTCAAAGCCTGACCGCCGCCATCAACCCAACTGAAATTGAACATGAGCACCACCACACTGGAACAGTCGAAACACTCGCCGAATTACCTGAGCGACATGCGGCCGAGATTCGAACCCTACGAGATCGATTGCGGCAAAATTTCCGCCTACCGTTACAAGGGCGACCTCAGGCAGGAACTGGCCGCAAAGCGCATCACCCGGGCCGAGGCGGTGAACCTGCTCGAGGACATGCTCATGATCCGCGAGCTGGAGGAAATGATCGTCAAGCTCCGCTCCGGCGCCTACGAGCCGATCCGCGATTTCAACTACCGCGGTCCGACGCACGTCTCGGTCGGCCAGGAAGGCACGGCGGCGGGCGCCTGCTCCGTGCTGCACATCGCCGACAAGATCACCAGCACGCACCGCGGCCATGGCGAGAGCCTGGCCAAGGGCACCGTCGCCATCCGCGGGATGAGCGACGGGCAGTTGCGCGAGCGCGTGCCCGCGGTCAAGGCGACCAAGCGCGAGGAACTGCTCGAGGCCGCGCTCGAAGAACACGTATACAAGATGATTTGCGAGCTGTTCGGCAAGGAAGACGGTTATTGCAAGGGTCGCGGCGGCTCGATGCACATCGCTGACTTCACCGTCGGGCATCTCGGCGCCAATGCGATTGTCGGCGGCGGCACGCCCATCGCGACCGGTGCGGCGATCGGGCTGCGCTACCAGAAAAAGGATGCGGTCGTCTGCTGCTTTGCCGGCGACGGCGCCTACGCCAACGGCGTGGTCCTCGAGTCGATGAACTTCGCCTCCCAGGCGCAGTTCACCAATCACCTCGCTGAGCGGAAATTCGGCGCGCCGATCATTTTTCTCATCATCAACAACCATTACGGCATGACCCATCGGACCGATGACGAGGTCATGGGCGTGAGCCGCATCGCGCGCCGCGCCGCCGGCTTCGCCGACAACAACATGCACGCGGAAATCGTCAACGGCATGGATCCGCTCGCCGTGCGCGACGCCATGATGCGCGCCACCGAGCTTTGCCGCAAGGGCCAGGGTCCGGTGCTGCTCGACTGCGACACCTACCGCTATTGGGGCCATTCGCTGAGTGATCCGCGCAATGAATACCGCACCAAGGAAGAAGAGGCCGCCTGGAAATCCGTCGATCCGGTGGAGACGTTCAAGGCGCAGGTTCTGGAGAACAAAGTTCTGACCGCGCCGGAACTGGCCGCACTGGAGGAAGCCGTCCGCAACCGCAACGCCCGCGCCGCCAAGCGCGCCGCGGTCGCGGCCGATCCGGCTGCCGCGGACGTGATCAAATACATGTACACCGACACGAAGTGCGAAACCGTGCCGGCCGAATTCGCCAAGGTCGAAGTCATCGCGCCGCTGCCCGAGATCAAACGCGTCAACGGCGAGATCACTTACAAGGACGCGCTCAAGGAAGCGCTGATTGAGGAAATGAAACGCGACAACCGCGTGCTTTTCTACGGCGAGGACGTGGCCGATTACGGCGGCGCCTTCAAGGTGACAAAGGGCCTGCTCGAATCCTTCGGTCGCGACCGCGTTTTCAACACGCCGATTTCCGAGGCCTGCATCTGCGGCACCGGCGTCGGCCTGGCCATGGCCGGGCTCCGGCCGGTGATGGAACTGATGTATTTCGATTTCGCCCTGATGTCGTCCGACCAGATCAGCAATCAGGCGGCAAAATGGCATTACATGTCTGGCGCCCAGACCGAGGTGCCGCTGGTGCTGCGCGTTTCGGCCGGCGCCGGCAAGGGTTACGGCGGCCAACATTCGCAGACGCTCGAATCCATGTTCTGCCACATTCCCGGCCTCTACGTGGTTTATCCGGCGACGCCGTACGACGCCAAAGGCATGCTGAAATCAGCCATCCGCGACAACAACCCCGTCATGTTCATTGAATCGCAGGGCCTCTACGGCCTGAAAGGCGCGGTGCCCGAGGGCGAATACCTCGTCCCGCTCGGCGTGGCCGACGTAAAGCGCGAAGGCTCCGATCTCACCTTCGTCACCTGGGGACCGCTTGTCCACGACTGCCTCAAGGCCGCGGACAAGTTGAAGGCGGAAAAGGGCGTGAGCGCCGAGGTCATCGACCTGCGCAGCCTCGTGCCGCTCGATTTGGAAACCGTGCTGCGCTCAGTGCAAAAGACCGGCCGCTGCGTGGTCGCCAGCCAGGCGATTCACATCGGCAGCTACACCGGCGAAATCGCCTCGACGATCCAGGACGCGGTTTTTGACTACCTCGACGCCCCGATCAAACGCGTCGGCGCAAAAAACGGCATTGCCCCGCAGTCGCACATTCTCGAGGCGGCGTTCCTGCCCAGCGTCAACGACCTGCTCACCGCCGCCAACGAAATCCTTTAAGGAGCGACCATGGCCACGCCCATCATCATGCCCAAGTTCGGTCAGATGACCGAGGAAAGCGCCATTGTCGAATGGCTCAAAAAAGAGGGCGACAGGATCGAGAAAGGCGACATCCTCTTTTCCGTCGAGACCGACAAATCGGTCATGGAGGTGGAAAGCTTCGAGGCCGGCACCCTGCTGAAGATCGTCGTGCCGCCTGGCGTGAACGTGCCGGTGCAAAGCACAGTCGGGTTTCTCGGCAATCCGGGTGAAGCAATTCCTGCCGTCAGCGCACCCTCGCCTGCGCCGGCCGCGTCCGCACCGTCGGCCGAAACGCCGCGGCCCGTTCCCGCCGCACCAACGGCACCCAAAGCACCGCCGGCGCGCGCCGCCGAGCCCGCCATTTCGATTGCAGCTCCGCCGGCCGCGATTCCGCCGGTTCCCGCGGTCACGCCTGCTCCCGCCGCACCGGCGTTGTTCCGCATCAGCCCGCGCGCCGCGACGCTCGCGCGCAATTCCGTGATCGATCCGACGCGCATCAAGGGCACCGGCCCGCTCGGCCGCGTGGTGGAAAAGGATGTGCGAAATTATCTGGAGAAGCATGGCTACGACAAATTGCGCATTACGCCTTCGGCGAAGGAAAAAGCCGCAAAGGAAAAACTCGACCTCCTGACGCTCGCCGGCACCGGCGACGGCGGCCGGATCACGATGGCGGACGTCGATCGCGCGCTGGCCGAGCGCCCGCGCACGATGAACAAGATGCGCCAGATCATTGCCCAGCGTCTGACGCAGAGCGTCGTCACCGCCCCGCATTTCTTCGTCACCGTCGAGGTCGACATGACCGAGCTGGTCAAGCTGCGCGCCCAGCTGAAGGAAAAAGGCGCGCCATTCACCGTCACCGATTTCATCGCCGAGGCCGCAGTGCTGACGCTGAAGGAATTCCCCGACGTCAACAGCACGACCGACGGCAAGACCGTCCGCTGGCACAGCCGGGTTCATCTCGGCGTGGCCGTGTCGCTCGAACAGGGACTGGTCGTGCCGGTGATCCGCAACGCCGACGAACTGACGCTGGCCGAGTTGAACGCGCAGGCAAAGGAGCTGGCCGAGCGCGCCCGCGCCGGCAAGCTCGCGCCCGACGAAATGTCCGGCAGCACCTTCACCATCTCAAACATGGGCATGCTCGACGTGGAAAACTTCACCGCGATCATCAACCCCGGCGAAAGCGCCATCCTCGCCGTCTCGAGCACCGTGAAAAAGCCGGTGGTGCGCGACGACAAGGTCGTGGTCCGCTCGATGATGAAACTCACGCTCTCTTCCGACCACCGCATCATCGATGGCGCGATGGCGGCGAGATTCGCCAACGCCATCAGGCAAAAGCTGGAGGATATTGAATTATGGAAACGTTTGACGTCGTAGTCATTGGCGCCGGCCCGGGCGGCTATCCGGCGGCGATCCGCGCCGCGCAGCTCGGCGCCAGGGTCGCCATCGTGGAAAAGGAAAAACTCGGTGGCACCTGCCTGAACTGGGGCTGCATTCCGACCAAGGCGCTGATCGGCGCCGCCGAAACCTTCGAAAAGATCAAGCATGCCGCCAAACTTGGCATCAACGTGACGGGCGCATCCGTCGACTACGCCGCGATGATCAACCGCAAGAATGGCGTGGTGCAGGAGCTGCGTGACGGCATCGATTCGCTGCTCAAGGCCAATGGCGTGACGCAGTTCGCCGGTACGGCCGGTTTTGTCGACCGCACCACCCTCGAAGTCGGCGGGACTCGTCTCGGTGCGAAAAAAATCATCGTCGCCACCGGCTCGACCTCGGCCATGCCGGGTTTTTTGCCGAAGCATGCGCGCGTGGTCGAAAGCCGTGCGTTTCTCGACCTCCAGAAGCTGCCGGCGACGATGATCGTCCTCGGCGGCGGATTCATCGGCTGCGAACTCGCCTGCATGGCCGCGATGCTCGGCGTCAAAGTCACCATCGTCGAACTGCTCGAGGATATTCTGCTCGCGCTCGACGCCGACGTGCGGCGCGAAGTCCGCGCGCACATGGAAAAAAATCTTGGTGTCCGCATCCTCACCGGCAAGGCGCTGGAAAAAATCAGCGCCGATGACAAGGCGGTGCGCGGCAGCGTCGGCGACGAAACGCTGACCGCCGACCTGCTGCTCTGCGCCATCGGCCGCAAGCCGGTGACCGAGGGATTAAAGCTGGAAAACGCCGGACTGAAAACCAACGAACGCGGCTACATCGAGACGGATGACTACGGACGCACCAAGGTCGCCAACATTTTCGCCATTGGCGACGTGACCGGCAAAATCCAGCTCGCGCACTACGCCACGGCGCAGGGCCTGACCGCGGCGGAAAACGCCGTCCGGCCCAAGCCGCACCGGCACGACACGATCGTCCCCAATGTCATCTTCACCGCACCCGAGATCGGCACCGTCGGCCTGAGCGAGGCCGATGCGAAAAAACAGAACCGCGCCGTCAAGACCGGCAAGTTCCGCTTTGCCGGCCTGGGCAAGGCGCTGGCTGCCGGTGAACCCGCCGGTTTTTCCAAATGGATCGCCGATGCCGCGACCGACCAGTTGCTCGGCGCCGCGGTCGTCGGCGCACATGCAACCGATTTGATTGCCGAGGCGACCGCCGCGATCCGCGCCGAGCTGACCGTGACGGAACTCGGCCGAACGATTCATGCTCATCCCACCTTCAGCGAATTGTGGATGGAAGCGGCCCATGCCGTGCACGGCGAGTGCATTCACGCTCCACCCAAGCGCAAATAGAAATGCTTGCCATATTTTGCGCGCACTGGACGCCTGCAGCTGTGTGAACCCGCGGATGCATTAATTATCGCAGCAGCATCGCCTACACGTCCAACGGCGACGTGCTCGGCTCGGTCGTGGGCCATTCGATTTCACTCACCGGCAACGCCGCTTTCCATTACGACGAGCCGCTCAACTCGAACAACAGCAGCAACCTCTTGAGCCTGAGCAAGTGGCACGAGCTGTACACCGCCAGCGATCGCAGCGCCTACGCCACCCAACTCAATTTCTGAGCGCTCCTCTCCTTTGCCAAGGCCGCTAATTTGTATTTGCCTGAATAATTTTAGTGTGAATGGCTCACACTTTGCTGTACGCCAAACGGTATCATCCCGATTCCATTATGAAAAATCATTCCCAATCCCGCAAGGGCTTCACCCTTGTTGAAATCATGATCGTCGTGGTCATCATCGGCCTGCTGGCCGCCATGGCCATTCCCGCCTTTAACAAGGTACGCCAGGCTTCGCGCGAGAAGGCCATCACCAACAACCTCCGCCAGCTGTCCTCTGCCGCCCAGCAGTACATGCTGGAACAGGGCGTCAACTCTGTCGGCTACACCGACATCGTGGGCACCACCACCGACAAGTATGTCAAAAGCATCAACACGGTGGCCGGCGAAGATTACACCACCATTTCGATCTCCAACTCGACCACCCAGATCAGCATAACCTCCACCGTCATCACGGTC
>DATJYF010000200.1:0-5099 GCA_035499715.1 Opitutaceae bacterium
ATATCCACCTCGGAATGGTAGCGGCCGGTGTAATTCTTCTCGAACGTCTGGGTGAACTTGATCGCCGAGGTGCTGTGGTAGACTGGACTGGTGACGTCCGAGATCGTACCCTTGGCCTCAGGTTTTTGCGGATAATTCGGCCAGCCTTCCTTCGTGCCGTTGTTCTGGAAATACACCGCGCCATAACTGGAAAGGGCGGCGGTCGATACGAATGCCAACAGGGGTAGTAATCTCTTTTTCATTTCGTACAGGGGTGGGTTGAGGTTTTAAGTCGGTCCAATGCGCCCCGGCAAAAGGAGGGGACCTTTCTTCGGGGGAGGGTTCCGCGGTATGCAAGGACCACGCGGCGTTTCCAATGCCCTCGTGGCTTACATTGGTAAATAAAATCGCGCAAAAAGCGGCCGCGTCTTGCGGACGCGACCGCTTTTTCCCCTGTACTGACCGACTGACACTACCAGTTGGCCGGTTCGGCTTCCGCGTAAGAGGAAGCGATCCGGAAATGGGTGTGATAAAGCTCGCGATAAGAGGGCGAGGGCTTCGAAGTGACGCCGGTCCAGCCGGTGACATATTCACCGACCGACCACCGGACGTTGCCGTTGGGCGCGGGGGCCACAAGGTTGCCGTTGAGGGTGATTTTCTTGGTGCCGTTCACCCACACCGCGAACGTGCCCTTGGTGGCATCCGTCAGCTGGGTGACGATGCGCATCCACGCGCCCGGAGTGATGCCGGTGATGGTGGTGATGGCGGCGATGTGCGGAAGAACGACGAGATTCGAGCCCCTCACCTCCATGATGATCCACGGGCCGGTGCCGGCCCACTGCTGGATGGAGACCTTGGAGTCGGCGAGGTTCCAGTTGGCGGGAAGGAACAGCGTGGTTCCGTAGTAACGGGTGCTGTTGGTGAACTGGGTGCCCTGATAGTCCACCTCGGAGTGATAGCGGCCGGTATAATTCGCAATCCATGTCTGGGTGAACTTGATGGACGACGTGCTGTGGTAGACGGGGCTGGTCACATCGGTGATGGTGCCGTGGGCCTGGGGCGTCTGGGGATAGTTCGGCCAGCCTTCTTTCGTGCCGTTATTTTGAAAATAAACCGTGCCGAAACTGGAAGCGGCGGCGATCAGCATGGGGGCAATGAGGAGCAGGCATTTCTTTTTCATTCGATGCGGATGATTGGGGTTGGAGGATCAGCCCCGTGAAAACGCGCGGGCTGGTCGGGGCGGGTTTTACGTTACGGCATCTGCTCCCCAGTGCCTATCGTATGTTCACATGATTCCGGGCCGGAGGGACTTGGCGCGCACCCCCCGGGGGCGCCGGCCGGACGCGCCCGGGCGGGCTCCGCCGCGCTCAGCCCCGGCCGAAAAATTTGGCGGCGGCGGCGGTGCGGGACTGCACGTGCAATTTCTCGTAAATATGCTGCACGTGTGTGCTCACGGTGCTGACACTGATGTTGAGCTGGTCGCTGATCTCCTTGTTGAGGCAGCCCCGGGCGAGGAGGGCGAGGATCTCCTGCTCCCGCGACGTGAGCTTTTCCATGTCGGAGGTGGTACGCTGGAACTGATGAAAATAGCCCACGACCTGCCGGGCGATCTGCATGGACATGGGCGCGCCGCCGGCGTGGATCTGTTCGATGGCCTGGATCAATTCGGCGTAGCCGGTCTTTTTCAGCAAATAGCCGCTCGCGCCCGCGCGCAACGAATCGAAAATGCGTTCGCTGTCCTCGTAGGTGGTCAGCATGAGGACGCGCAGCTCCTTCATTTTGGTCTTGAGCCGCGCCACGCACTCGATGCCGCTCATTCCCGGCAGATTGATGTCGACGAGGACGACGTCCGGCTTTTCGGCCGGGATGCCCCGCAACGCCTCTTCACCGGAGGCGTAGTTGGCAAGACAGCGCACGTTCGCGGCGCCATTCAACAGCACCTCCAGCCTTTCCCGCGTTTCGCGGTCATCCTCAACGAGAGAAACAGTAATCGCCATGGTGGGGTGGGTGGTTGGACAAAACATTCAGCTTTTTCTGCGTTTCCGAAAAAAATCAAGGGCGTTGCAACCAGGGAAAAATCAGGACCACTCGCGTGCCGGCGGCGGGCGTGCTTTCAATCTGGAATTGTCCGCCGATCGCCTCGAGGCGGCTCCGCATGTTCCCCAGGCCGTCCGCCGCAGGATCGTCGGCTGGGCGCGCGAAGCCCCGGCCGTTGTCTTCGATGATCAAGGTGAGGAGCGTTTCCGTGACGCTGACACGGAGCCGCACCTCGGTGGGCTGGCCGTGCCGCACCGCGTTGTTGAGCGCCTCCTTCACCGCCAGAAAAAGATTGTGTCTGACCTCGGCGGAGATCGTCCGCGCGGGCGGATCGTCCGGAAGATCCAGGCGGCACCGCACGCCGGCGAGCTGGAGGAAATTGGCCGTGTACTGGCCGATGTAATTGATCAGGTGCGGCAGCACGTCGTTGCGCGGATTGACCGCCCAGACCGTTTCGTCCAGCGACTGAATGATGCTGCGGGCGGCCGCGGAAATCTCCTGGGCGTGCTCCACCGTCTTGGCGGACGGCACCCGGCCCTGGACCGCCAGCTCATTCAAAAGGATCATGCTGGTGAGGCGGCTGCCCAGATCATCGTGCAGGTCGCGCGCAATCCGCGACCGCTCCTGCTCGAGGACGGTCCGCTGTTGCAGCGCCCGCAGTTTGAGGCGCAGCCGCTGATGCGACACGTAACGGACGATCACCGCCACCGCGAGCGTGAAGGCCGCCAGCGAGACCAGCTGGAACCACCACCGTTGCCAGAGAAACGGCGTGACGATCAGGGTCACGGCCGCTCCCGTCTCGTTCCATTCCCGGTCGCTGGCGCGCGCCTTGACCTGAAACCGATAGTGCCCGGGCGGCAGCTGCGCATAACTGGCCGTGCGCTGCGTGCCGGCATCGATCCAGCGGTTGTCGAACCCCTCCAGTTGGAAAAGGAAGCGGACGCTTTCGGGCGCGCGAAAATTAAGCGCAGTGAAATCAAACTGCAGCCGGCGGTGGCCGGGCGGCAGCCGGAGCACCGCCTGGCGGTCCTCCAGGTCAACACCCGGACCCGGCAGCACGCCGCGGTACTGCGCGAGGACCCGGTCGTCCATCTGTATCCGGGTTATCATGACGGACGGCGGGGTAAAATCGTCGTGCAGTTTCCGCGGGTCGATGATGGCCAGGGCCTGACCCAGCGGCATCCACAGCCGGCCGTCGCGGCTGCGCAGCGCCGAAGCCCAGTCGTCGGGCGCGGGATGCAGCCCGATCAGCCCCTCCTGTCCGCTGTAACGCACGCAATGCACGCGGGCGAGGCGGCCATCCGCCGCGGCTTCCAGCTCATCCTCACGGACTTTGAATATTCCGGCGGCTCCGCCCAGCCAGAGCCACCCTCCGTCGTCCGCCACGATCTGGGAAAGGCGGTCGCCGGCCAGGCCCTGGGCGGCGGTGATGAAAGCCAGGCGGCCGGCCTTGAGCCGCCCCAGCCCGCCCCCGTCCGAGCCGACCCAGAGGGTGCCGTCTGCTCCCGCGAGCAGACACCGGATCGTCGGGGGATTGGCGGTCTTCAAGCTTTCATCCACGATGCCGCCGGCGGTCACTTTGAGGAGCGTGCCGTTGTCCCCTCCCGCCCAAATCAGGCCGGCCGGATCCTCGATGACCGCCCAGATGCGTCCGGTGCCGGCCGGCAGGGTCAGGGGGTGGACTTTCCCGGCCGAGACCCGCGCGAGCATGGTCGGCTGCTCGCCCGCCACCCAGGCGTCGCCCGCCCGGCTGACAAAAAGCGCGGTGATCGTGTGGGCCGTCAGGCCGTCGGCCTGGGTCCACGTCGTCCAACTTCCATTTTGAAAACGGTGCAGTTTGTAGCGTTTGGTGCCGACCCAGATTCCGCCGGTCGGATCCGCGGCCACGCGGCTCACCGGTTCGAAAGCGGGGTCGGTGGGCAGGACCACGGGCTCCCACCCTTTGTCCTGGCGGCGGACCAGGGCGGCGTCCTTGGTGCCGGCCCAGAGCACGCCGGCGGTATCCTCGCACAACGACTGGACGGCTTCGGACGGCAGGCCCGCATCGGCCCCCTCGACCGTGATGGCGCGCGGGCGAATGCGGGTCAGCCCGGCGCCGGTGGCGGCCCAGATGTTGCCCTCGTGGTCCCGCAACAGGCTGTTGATCGTGCGATGCGAGGCGGGCACATTTTCGAAACTGCCTCCCTTGAAATGCAGCAAACCGCCGGTCTGCGTGCCGACCCACACCGAACCGTCCGCATCTTCCAACAACACCGTCGCCCGCAATTGGGGATTCATCGCGTCGATCGATCCGCAGGGCGCCAGGCTTCCGCCTTCTTTGTATTTAAAAAGATGGACGCCGGAAAAAATCCACATCCCGCCGTCCGCCGACGCCGTCAGCCGTGTGGTCATGTTTTCGAGGTGCAGCAGGATTTCAAACCTGTCGTGGCGGAACAGGCCGATCTCGCCGCGCTTGGCAAACCAGACGCGGCCCTGGCGGTCGGTGGCAAGAATCGCGCCGGTTCCTTCCGGCAGCCCCTCGGTCACCTGCGTCACCTGGCCGTTCTTGATGCGACAGACCGCCCCGCGATTGTAGCTGACCCAGATCGCGCCCTCTCCGTCCTCCACCAGCGTCTGGGGGATCGAGTCGGACGGCTGGCGGTTATCGAACACTTTTACGCTCCCGGAACGGATGCAGACCACCGGTCCTTCTTCCAATGCCAGCCACAGGCTGCCGTCGCGCCCCTCCAGCAGCAGCCGGATTTTTCGGGTGATGTTGCCGAAGTCACCGAGGTGATATTTCTCAAATTGAAAACCGTCGAAGCGCAGCAAGTCGTCCAAGGTGGCCAGCCAGAGAAAGCCGTCCGGGGTTTGCACGATCCCGTGGATATTGGCATCCGGCTCCTCCTCGATCTGCCAGACCCGCGCCTCCCAGGGCGAATCGGCCCAGCCGGCCGGCGCTGCGCAGGCCAGGAGCAGCGCAGCCATGGACAGGCCCGGACGGATCAGCCGGCAAAAAAGGGGTAACACAAACCGGGAGCTTGCATTATTTTTCGCCGGGCAACAAGGCGAAGCAGGGTTCACTTACCGATGTAAGTAGCGAA
>DATJYF010000201.1:0-4666 GCA_035499715.1 Opitutaceae bacterium
AGCTTGTGCACGTAGCCCTGGTGGGCGACGTCGAAGACAAACTGGTCCTCCGGCGTGCTGAACACGCGGTGCAGCGCGATCGAAAGCTCGACCACGCCGAGGTTGGGGCCGACGTGGCCGCCGTTGCGCGAGGTGACGGCGATGATCTCGTCGCGGATTTCCTGCGCGAGGCGGGGAAGCTGGTCGGCCGGAAGGGCTTTGACGTCGGCGGGGCCACGGACGGCTTCGAGCAGGCGGGACGGCGGAACGGAGTCGCTCATTGAAGAGGAAAGGTGCAAATGTGCGCCGAATCGCGAAAGAAGCAATTAGCTTTCGGCGCGCTCGGCCTCGAATTTGGCGAAGACAGCGCCACTGTTTTGCTTTTTGAGCAGCTCGATCTTCATCTCGGCATCCTTGAGGCGCGCTTCGCAGACCTTGAGCAGCTTGTTGCCTTCCTCGAACCTGGCCAGCAGGTCGGCCAGCGGAACATCGCCGGACTCCATCGATTCGACAATGGCTTCGAGTTTGGCGAGGGCGGTTTCGAAGCTCAGCTTGGACTCCTTGGCTTCTTTTGCATCCATTGCGGCAAGTTTGGGCGAGCAGGCGGGGTTTTCAATCAAAAGCGCGAACGGGGCGCACCTGACCCGGGGTGATTTGCCCATGATTTCAGTTGGCGCCCGCGGAAAAGCGGTTGAATTGAGAGCATGGTTCTTCCTGTCATTGCCGCGCTCATCGTCCTGCGCCTCGCCGCCGAATTGTGGCTGAGCGCGCTCAATCGCCGGGAGGTGCGCCGCCATGCGGGCGCGCCTCCGCCGGCTGTCGCCGCCATCGTGGACGCGCCGACGTACGCGAAGGCCGTGGCCTATACGCTGGCAAAAAGCGCGTTTGCGCGGATCGAGATGATCTTCGACGCGGGCGTGCTGGCGCTGGCGGTTTTCAGCGGCGTGCTGCCATGGCTGTTTGCAGGGATGGACGCCTGGGCGCCGGGCTCGGCCTGGAGCGGGGCGCTTTTTATTTTGTTCGCGAGCGGGCTGCTGAGCGTGCCGGACCTGCCCTTCGAATGGTGGGCGCAGTTCCACCTCGAGGAAAAGTTCGGTTTCAACAAAAGCACGCCGCGGCTGTGGGTGACGGACAAGCTGAAGGGGCTCGCGTTGGGTGTGGCGATCGGCTTTCCGCTGCTCTGGGCGCTGCTTGCGCTCGTGCGCGCCGCCGGCGGGGCCTGGTGGCTGTGGGGCTGGGGGCTGCTCTTTGGATTCCAGCTCCTCATGATGGTTCTTTATCCCAAGCTCATCCTGCCGCTTTTCAACAAGCTCACCCCGTTGCCGGAGGGCGAACTGCGCGGGCGGCTTATGGCGCTGGCGGACCGCACCGGCTTTCGGGCCCAGACGGTCCAGGTCATCGACGGCTCGAAGCGGTCGGCGCACTCGAACGCATTTTTCACCGGTTTCGGGCGTTTCCGGCGCATCGTGCTGTTCGACACGCTCATCGCCCAGCTCGCGCCGGACGAACTTGAGGCCGTGCTGGCGCACGAGATCGGACACTACCGGCTGGGGCACGTGCCGCGCATGCTGGCGGTGTCGGCGGCGCTGCAGCTCGGCGGATTTGCGGCGCTGGCGTGGCTGGCGCGGAGCGGCTGGTTCACCGCGGCGTTCGGATTTCCGGCGGGCGCGCTGGCGCCGGCGTTTTTGCTCTTCGGCCTGCTCGGCGGACTGGTCACGTTCTGGTTTTCGCCGGTCGCTAATTTTTTCTCCCGCCGCCACGAATACCAGGCCGATGCCTTCGCGCGCAACGCGATGGGCGCGCCCGGGCCGATGGTAGGCGCGCTGCACAAGCTCGCGCAGAAAAACCTCAGCAACCTCACGCCGCATCGGCTCTTCAGCGGGTTTTATTATTCGCATCCCACGGTGACGGAACGCGAACAAGCGCTATTGAAAACCTGACGGCCGCACCTTAAACGGGTCGGGCATGGGCTCCAGCCCCATGAGAATCCCTGTGGCATCCGCCTCCCGGCCCGCCGGCGGCATCGGAGCGTTCGCGACCGGAGTTTTTCTCTGCCTGTTCCTGGCGGTCGCCGCGGCGCGCGGCGAGACGCTCGTCATCGCGACCTACAACATCGAAAACTACAATTCGACCAACCGGATGACCCCCGACGGCTACGAAAAGGACTATCCAAAGCCTGAGGCGGAAAAAACGGCCCTGCGCGCCGTGATCTGCGCGCTGCACGCCGACATCTTGGTGCTGGAGGAAATGGGTCCGCAGCCATACCTCGACGAGCTGCGGCGCGATCTGGCAAAGGAGGGCGAGGTTTATCCCCATGCCTTCCTGCTCGATGGACCGGATCCCGAGCGGCACGTGGCGCTGCTGGCAAAACGGCCGTGGAAATCGGTCACGCCGCATGTCGATCTTGATTTTCCCTACTTCGGCGTCCGCGAAAAAACAAAGCGCGGCGTGCTCGAGGTCACTTTTGCCACCGCGGGCGGCGAAATCACGCTCTGGGGATTGCACTTGAAAAGCCGGTTCACCGAGCGCGCGGACGATCCGGACTCGGCCCGCGAGCGGGAGGGTGAGGCGATGGCGATCCGCAACGTCATTTTGAAGAAATTTCCCAATCCGGCGACGGCGCAGTTTCTCATCCTCGGTGATTTCAATGACAGCAAGGCAAGCAAGCCGCTGCAGTATTTCACGCGGCGTGGCACGACGGACATCGCCTCGATCCTGCCGGCAGCCGACGCGCACGGCGAAATCTGGACGCAGTTCTACGCCAAGGAGGAAACCTACTCCTGCCTCGACCATGTGCTGATGTCGCCCGGGCTGCGCGCCGCGGTGCGCGGCAGGCGCGCGCGGATTTTCGACGCGCCGGAAGTGCGGCTCGCGAGCGATCACCGGCCGGTCGTGGTGACGCTGGACCTGCCGGATGTGCCGCCGGTGGAAAAGTAGTTTTTGAGCGGCACGCAGTGGAGCTATTAATATTCGAAAACAAGAAGGCCCCGGAACCTCGCGGTTCCGGGGCCAAACTTGGGGGTCGGCGTTCGCCACGCGCTCTTTCCCGGTCGCACACTGTTGGGCGCCTCGCTTTCGCGGGCCGTGTGCTCCCCGACGCCACTCTCCGCGGCATGCGAAGTTTTCGATCTCATGGCGGGATCGCCGCGGCCGTTTCCGGCTGCGGTCTATCGAGTGAGGCCTCTTCGCCCGGTTCGGCCACCACCTGCCGGTGGCGGACACGCCGGACGGGGTGCAGACACGCCTGCAAAGACGTGATTCGCGTCGGCACCTTTGTCGCGAGGACGGCCCCGGCTTTTGGCCGGGCGTTGGCCCCGCACTACGGGTCTGACCTCTTAACTCTCAGGTCGCTTTGGGCTTGCAGTAGGGTGATGCGGTTTTTCGCACCGCCCTGTTGAGGAGGTTTGGCGGGCTTTGCCTGGCCCGTTCGCTCCCCGCGACCGCGTTTTCCGTTGCGCGCCCCAAACCTGCTTGGGGTTGGAGCCTTTTGGCGGGGTCGTCCCGCCGGGAAACGCGGCTGCGTTCTGGTCTGCGCAGTAGCAACCATAACCCTCTGGGTAACTGCGTGGGCGCACGGGTCGAAACTTCCCGTGGGCCTGACTCGGCTCGCGCGCGGTTTCTAATCGCGGCTCGTCGCACAGCTCCTGCTCGTGTGTGAACTGAACGGTCACGACACCGTCCAGAGGAACTGGTGATATTTGCCTGCCGGAAACGCGCTTGCGCGCGTCGGAAGGGATCGCCCGCACCAGCTGCGGTCAATCTTTCCCCGGTCGCCCGGGATTATCCCAGTCGTGCTTTCGGCGGGTTTTTCAGGCCGCCGCGCTGCGACTGTTCTATCAAGGAACGGTGACGAACTTGCAAAGTGCTGGAGCTAAAAGGAAGGTTTTCTTCTTCACAACTTGCTCACGATCCGGAGGGTTGTGAATAACTTGGGGGCAAAGTTATCCGCCGGTTATTCACGCTCCGGGCTTGCCACCGATGGCGCGAACCGGACGCTGGTGCGTTTCCATGCCGCCGCGCGACCTGCCCATCTACGAACTCGAGTCCGCCGTCGTCGCCGCCCTGCGCGCGTCGGGGCGGCTCATCGTGCAGGCGCCGACCGGCTCGGGCAAGTCGACGCAGATTCCACAGATGCTGCTGCGGCACGGCCTGCTCGGCGAACGCGGCGAAATCGTCGTGCTGCAGCCGCGGCGGCTCGCCGCGCGACTGCTTGCCAAGCGCGTGGCCGAGGAAGTGGGCGCACCGCTCGGCGAAACCGTCGGCTATCAGATCCGCCTCGAGTCGCGCGTGAGCGAGCGCACCCGCATCCGCTTCGTCACCGAGGGAATTCTTCTGCGGCAGATGTCGTTCGACGCCACGCTGCGCGGCGTCAGCGCGGTGGTGTTCGACGAATTTCACGAGCGGCATCTTTACGGCGACATCTCGCTCGCGCGGGCGCTGCAGATCCAGAAATCCACCCGGCCTGACCTGAAAATCCTCGTCATGTCCGCGACGCTCGACGCCGCCGTGCTGCGCGATTATCTCGCGCCGTGCGAGACACTCACCTCGCAGGGCCGCAGCTTCCCCGTGCGGATCGAGTACCTGGCAAAGACCGTGAATTTCGAACACGACCCGGTTTGGGACGTCGCCGCGCGCGAGTGCGCCCGCGTGGCCGCGCAGACGCCCGGAGATTTTCTGGTGTTCATGC
>DATJYF010000202.1:0-5110 GCA_035499715.1 Opitutaceae bacterium
CCGCCAGGTTCGTCGCCGGGGTGTGCGCCAGGTCTCCTCCCATGAACACCACGTCCGGCCTGTGCCGCCGGGCCATGGCATTGAGCACGACCGCGTCCGCCGGATCGAAGAGGTAGCCGTAATGGACATCGGTGATGAAAAGCGCCGTTTTCCCCGACCAGCCGGCCGGCGCGGGAATCCTGACGCTGCGCACGCGACAGGAACAGGGAAACGACGTGTCGCTCGTCCAAAGTTTCACCGTGGCACCGCCCACGCCGGCGCCCGCCATCACGCGCAGAAATTTGCGGCGCGACATCATGCGTGAAAATTTCCCGCGGTGACGGTCTGGTTTTGCATGCTGATCTCTTGACTGGATTCCATCGACATTGTTTCGCGGGACGGGCGATTTGCATGACCGCACGCGAAGCGATCGCATGCGGCTGCCTGCACGCAGCAGAAATCATGCACGCGGGAATGCTATTTTTTCCCCGCCGCCGGGTTCGATGCGGTCGGGCCCCGGGACTTCACCGGTGGAAGGCCGCTCTTGCTCGACTCCATCGGTTCGGCCTTCGGTCCCCGGTGAAAGCCTTCACTGTCTTCATGGCCCTCCGGCGACCGTTTGATGAGGAATAGCACGAAAATCGCACAGGCGCACACGATCACCGCTGTGACAATAAGGACTTTCGGCATGAAGTTGACCTAACCGGATTTTCTCCGCGATCAAACCATATTGGCTCCGGGAAAAGGACCGCTGGGCAGATTCGCATTTTTGAACCAGAGTTTGGGTTGATCCGGAGATGGCCCGAGTACGCCGGCGCCGTCGCTGGTCATCAAGGCGAGGGGACACCTTGAGAGCGCGCGATGAAAGATCGCTTAGGCCAGCCCGAGCCAGATCCGACTCTGGCCGCCGATGCGCCACTTTTGATCGCCGGCCAATTTGCGCCTCATTTTGGCCAATCCAAACGCTGTTTTGATCGTTTTTCCGGCCATTGAGTGAGTCAAATCTTGGAAATTTTATTTGGCCGTGATCAGAGTTGGCAATTGCCATCCGATCGCAACTTTCCAGCCCTGCAATCTTCGCCCATGAAACCCGCTCTGTTTGTTCCGTTTTCCCTCATCTTCATGTTCGTCAACCTGTCCGGACCGGCCAAAGAACAGCCGGTGACGATTGAAAACGCCGGCTTACGCGTGGATTACGATGCGACGACGGGCCGTTTTTCCCTCGCAACGCGAGCGTCATCCGGGATTTTCCTGAGCGGGGGGCAATTTGCCGGCGGCGGCGGTGCCGCTGTCGTGGAGCGCGCGGCGCATCCGGTCTTCGGCGCCGGCCAGGCGCTGGTCGTCAGCCATCCGGACGGCGGACGCGATGTGATCGAACTATTCCCCGGTCTTCCCTTCGCGCTTTTCCGCACCGCAGTGCACAACGGCGGCACCGAGCCCAAATTCATCCGCAGCCTGCAGCCGTGGCAGGCGCGGGCCGAGCTGGGCCGGCCGGCGGCGGAATTGACCACGCTTGGCACCGGCGGCCTGCTGCCGCCGGAAAAAAATCCCGGCAGTTATGTCTGGCTTGCCCTGGCCGATCCGCCAACCCGGCGCGGCATTGTCGCGGGCTGGCTCACGGACGCGCGCGGCAGCGGCGTGGTGTTCTCCAAGGTCGAGGACGGGCAGGTGCGGCTTGCGGCCCGGCTCGACTATGGCCGGCTGCGGCTGGCGCCCGGCCAGACCGAGGAGCTGGAGACACTGGCCGTCGGCTATTTCGACGATGCGCGGTTGGGGCTGGAAGCATGGGCGGACGCCGTCGCCGCCGACCAACAGATCCATCTGCCCGCGCAACCGGTGGGCTATTGCACATGGTATTCCGAGCCATACGGCGCGGCGGCGGATGAAAAACATCTGGCGGAGCTGGCCGATTTCGCCGCTAAAAACCTGATGCCTTTCGGCTTTTCCGTGGTGCAAATCGACGATCATTGGCAGGCAGGGACATCGAATAACGGTCCGAAGCGGAACTTCACCACGAACGATCCGCACGGACCCTATCCTTCCGGAATGAAGGCCGCCGCCGATCATATCCGCTCGCTCGGCCTCACGCCCGGCATCTGGTTCATGCCGTTTGCCGGCACGTCCTATGATCCCTTCTTCGAGAATCATCAGGATTGGTTCGTGAAAAACCAAAAAGGTGAGCCCTACGAAACGAAATGGGGCGGCACCTGCCTCGATATGACCGATCCCGGCGCACGAGAGCACCTGCGCAGCACAGCCCATCGCATCACCAACGACTGGGGCTTCGGTTATATCAAGGTGGACGGCCTCTGGACCGGCACCGGCACGAAGCTCATGTATGTCAACACCGGCTATAAAGACGACGGCATCGGCGACGCCGTCTTCCACGATCCGGACAAAACAAATGTCGAGATTTTCCGCAGCGGCCTGAAACTGCTGCGCGAGTCGGTGGGAGGCAGGACATTCATCCTCGGCTGCAACACTCCGCAAAACATGCGCATCTTCGGCGCCGCGATGGGCCTCGTCGATGCGATGCGCATCGGGCCGGACAACAAGGCGGACTGGGAAAACATGCTGCGCGGCCCGACCTTCGGTTCGCGCTACTATTTTCTCAACGGCCGCGTCTGGTACAACGACCCCGATCCGGTTTACGTGCGCGCCAGCATCCCGCTCGATGAATCCCGCGCACTCTGCTCCTGGGTCACGCTTAGCGGGCAGCTGAATCTGAGCAGCGAATGGCTGCCCGGCCTGCCGCCCGGACG
The DNA here is from genome assembly GCA_035499715.1 of Opitutaceae bacterium. GTDB lineage: Bacteria > Verrucomicrobiota > Verrucomicrobiia > Opitutales > Opitutaceae > DASRHD01. The sequence continues at coordinate 2,742 of DATJYF010000202.1, forward strand.
GCTCGACCTCCTCAAGCGCACCATGCCGAGCCACGGCCTGCGCCCGCGCCCGGCCGATCTGTTCGAGCAGCCCATTCCGCGCCTCTGGCTGCTCACCGACACGCGCATGCCGGTGCGCCGCGACGTCATCGGTGTGTTCAACTGGAGCGACGCGCCGGCCTCCATTGATTATCCGCTCGACCGGCTCGGCCTCACAGCCGGCGTGCGCTATGCGGCGTTCGATTATTGGAAAAATTCCCTGGTGCCGGCGCTGCGGGACCGGCTCCAGCTCACCGTGCCGCCGCGCGCCTGCGTCGTGCTCGCCGTGCGCCCCGAGCAGAAGCGTCCGCAACTGCTCAGCACCTCACGGCACATCACACAGGGCATGGTGGACGTGCTCGATGAAACCTGGGATCCGCAGGCCAAGACGCTGCGCGGTCGCAGCAAGGTGGTCGGCGGTGATCCCTATGAATTGAGAATCGCCGCCGATAGTGCGGCGTGGACGGCCGCGGCGGTCGAAGTTGCGGCCGCTGATCGCAATGCCGGCGTCACCACCGCGCTGAAACAGGAGTCCGGTCTCGTCCGCGCCACGCTGGCCGCGCCGGAAAGCCGTGAAGTCGACTGGTCCGTGCGGTTCAAATAAGAAGTTTCCCGCACCCAGCGCGGATTTGACTCATGCATTTCGACCGCGCCGCCACCCTCGCCCGCCTGCGCGCCGCCGCGCCCTTCGCGACTGACGTGCTGATCCTCGGCGGCGGCATCAACGGCGCCGGCCTGCTGCGTGAGCTCGCCCTCAACGGCGTCGACGCGCTCCTCGCGGACAAGGCCGACTTCGCCTCGGGTGCGACGTCGGCCTCGTCGCGCATGATTCACGGCGGCCTGCGCTACCTGGAGAACGGCGAGTTTCGCCTCGTGCGCGAATCGCTGCACGAACGCAACCGCCTGCTCAAAAATGCGCCGCACGCGGTCAGACCGCTGCCCACGACGATCCCCATTTTTTCGCGCTGGTCGGGTCTTGCCAATGCGGCGCAAAAATTTTTCTCCGCCAGTGAAAAACCCTCCAAGCGCGGCGCAGTGCTGATCAAGATCGGGCTTACGCTCTACGATCTTTTTGCCGGCCGCGACCGCGTGCTGCCGCGGCACCGGTTTTCCTCCCGCGCCGCCGCCCTGCGCAAACGCCCGCAGCTTCATCCCGGCATCGTCTGCACTGCGACCTATTACGATGCCTGGGTGGCGTTGCCCGAACGGCTTTGCCTGGAGCTGATCGACGACGCCTGCGCGCTGCATCCCGGCGCACAGGCGCTCAATTACTGCGGCGCCGTGCGCACCGAGGGTGGCGACGTGGTGCTGCGCGACGCCGAAAGTGGCGCGGAACTGCGCGTCCGGCCGCGCGCGGTCGTCAACGCCACCGGCGCGTGGATCGATCTGGCCGGCGCCGCGCTCGGCGAAAAGACCGCCTTCATCGGCGGCACCAAGGGCTCGCACCTCGTGCTCGACCACCCGGCGCTGTTGGCGGCCACGCAGGGCGAGGAGCTTTATTTTGAAAACGAGGACGGTCGCATCTGCATTTTTTTCCCGATTCACGGCAAGGTGCTCGTCGGCTCGACCGATCTGCGCATCGACGATCCCGAACAGGCGGTATGCGACGAGCAGGAGATCGATTATATTCTCGAATCCATCCGCCACGTCTTTCCCGCCCTGCGCGTCGGACGGGAGCACATCGTCTCGCACTTCTGCGGCGTGCGGCCGCTGCCGCGGACGGACGGCGGCCTGACCGGCCGCATCACCCGCGACCATCACTGCAAGGTCCTGCCCGCGACCGCGGCGCGCCCCTGGCCGGTCTTTGCGCTGGTCGGCGGCAAGTGGACGACGTTCCGTGCCTTTGCCGGGCAGGTCGCCGACCGGCTGTTCGCGCAGCTCGGGCGAGACCGCCGCGCCGCTTCCGACAATGTCGCCATCGGCGGACGCGAGCCGGAGCCGGACTATGAGAATGAGGCGGCTCTGAAAAAAATCCTCGCCTCTGAAGCCGTCGTGCACCTCGACGACCTGCTCCTGCGCCGCACGCCGCTCGCGCTCTACGGCTTTCTGGACGAAAAGAAATTTGCCGCCGTCGCCGCGCTCGCCGCTGCAGCACTGGGCTGGGATGACGGCCGGCTGGCGGCCGAGATAGCCAGAACCCGCCACCTACTCGCAAAGCGTCATGGAATTCGCTTAAGGGATTATACCTAGCCGCTGCCCTGGAATGGGTTGCACGTATTTTTTGGAACATTCCCGGCCGAGATTTGACTCGCGGGAGCCCCCGGCCGCGGCAATTATCCGCGCCCGTTCCCGCCAAGAACTGCACAATAATCGGCAACCGATGTGCAGCCCCCAAGCCGCCCCCCTGATAA
>DATJYF010000203.1:0-8241 GCA_035499715.1 Opitutaceae bacterium
CTTGGCAATCGCGCCCTTCATGCCTTTCGGGCCCTCGGTGAGGACGAGACGCGCGCCGAGGATCTTGAGGAGCTTGCGCCGCTCGATCGTCATCGTCTCGGGCATGGTGAGGATGAGCTTGAGGCCCTTGGCCGCGGCGACGAAGGCGAGCGCGATGCCGGTGTTGCCGCTCGTCGGCTCGATCAGCACGCTCTTCTGGTTGATTTTCCCGGATTTGAGCGCGTCGTCGATCATGGAGAAGCCGATGCGGTCCTTCACGCTCGAAAGCGGGTTGAAAAATTCGAGTTTGAGCAGGATATCCGCGAGCGCGCCGTGCGCGGCCGCGGTGCGGTTGAGGCGCACGAGGGGGGTGTTGCCGATGGTTTCGGTGATGTCGTTGTGGATGCGGGCCATGAGCGGATGATTTTTGAGTTTTTTGAAGAAAAAATCCTGGGGTTACTTGGCGGTGCCCCAGCGGCGGCGCAGAAAGCGCTCCCAGGGGGAGAAAAGTATCTTGTCAGCAATCAGGCCGATGAGAAGCAAAACCAGCATGATGCCGATGACCTGGTCCATGGCATTGAGTTCGCGCCCGTAGTGCAGAAGCTGGCCGAGGCCGAAACCGCTGAGGATGGTGACGAAAATCTCCGCCGCCATGAGCGAGCGCCAGGCAAAGGCCCAGCCCTGCTTCATGCCGCTGACGATGAACGGCAGGGCCGCAGGCAGCATGACTTTCAGCCAGGTATGCAGGCCGTGCGAACCCATGGTGCGGGCGGCGCGGGCAAAAATCGGCGGGACGTTGCGCACGCCGTTGTCAGTGGCGATGATGACCGACCAGAGCGTGCCCATGACCACGACGAAAAACATCGCCGCCTCGGTCTGCCCGAACCAAAGGATCGCCAGCGGCACCCAGCACACGCTGGGCAGCGTCTGCAGGCCGAGCGCAAGCAGGCCGAGGGTGTCGTTGAGCACGTTGAAACGCGCCGTGAGCAGGCCAAGGGGCAGGCCGATGGCCAGGCCGCAGCTGTAGCCGATGAGCAGGCGCCGCAGCGTCACCAGCGCGGCGCCGGCCAGGCTGCCGTCGCGCACCGCGCCCTCGAGATATTCGGCGACGCTGACCGGCGAGGGCAGCAGCACCGGCGACCAGAGATGCCGGAGGCAAAGCCCCTGCCAGAGCAGAATCAGCCCGGCGAAAAACAGGAGCGCCTTGACGAGACGTTTCATTCCGCCACCTGCACTTCCTCGCGGTAGGCGTAATTTTTCAGCGCCGCGGTGATGGCGGTGGAATGCCGGGCGAGATCGACGCTGTTGATGTCGCGCGGGCGCGGCAGGTCGATCTTGAACTGCTCGCGGATCCGGCCGGGATGCGGCGAGAAAAGGATCACCCGGTCGCCGAGACAGGCCGCCTCGCGGACGTTATGGGTGACAAAGAGGATGGTTTTTTTCCGCTTGCGCCAGATGTCCTGCAGATCGCCGTAAAGTTGTTCGCGGGTGAGCGCGTCGAGCGCGGCGAACGGCTCGTCCATCAGCAGCACGCGCGGATTGGGCGCAAGGGAGCGGGCCAGCGCCACGCGCTGTTTCATGCCTCCCGAGAGCTCGTGAATGGCCGCCTGCTCGAATTTCTCCAGGCCCACCAGCTTCAAATAAAACCTGGCCACTTCGAGGCGTTCCTTGCCCATCAGATTGGGCTTCAACTTCAATCCGAAGAGGACGTTGTCGAGCACATCGAGCCAGGGAAAAAGCGCCGACTCCTGAAACATCATCATGCGGTCGCGGCCGGGGGCCGTCACCGGCACGCCGTCGGACACCACCCATCCCTCGTCGGCGTGGTCGAGGCCGGCGATGATGTTGAGGAGCGTCGATTTTCCGCAGCCGCTCGGTCCGACCAGGCAGACGAATTCGCCCTCGCTCACCTCGAAGGAAATGTCGTCGAGCGCGTGCACGGCGCGCCCACGCGAGCGAAAGTGTTTGCTCACATGCTGGATCGAGAGCTTGGACGGCGCCTCGTTCTGGAGTTCGGTCTGGAGCGTCATGGTTTGCGGCTGAAAAGGCGGCCGAGCGGGATGGCGTCGCGGAGAAAGCCCACACCCTGGGCGTCGGCCACGAGCGCGGCGAACTGCCCTTGGGAGAGCTGGACGGTGAAATGGAGCCGGGGCCAGGCGTGGGCGACGAGTGCGGCGGACATTTCGCGGTGCATGTCGGCGCTGAGCCCGGCGCGCACGATCTTCTGCGCCTCGGCCGGATGCGCGTTGATCCAGGCGGTGAGCTCGGCGTGCGCGGTGCGGAATTTTTCCGCCAGCTCCGGCTTCGTTTTCAGCAGGTCGGCGCTGGCCACGAGCACCGTGGTGATGGCGTCGTTTTGTTCGAGGAAAATCCGGCCCTTGGCCTCGAGTTCGAGCCGCGAAACCCACGGCTCGACCGTCCAGACGGCGTCGATCTGGCCCTGCTGGAAAAGCGCGAGCTGATCGGGATTGGCCGTGGGGATGACCTGCGCGTCGCCGCCGGTGAGGATGATCTTGAGACCCTGCTTTTTCAGCCAGGAGCGGGCGGCCACGTCCTGGGTGTTGCCGAGCTGCGGCGTGGCGATCTTTTTGCCACGAAAATCCGCGGGCGTCTTGATCCGGCCGTTGCCGGGAACGACCAGGGCCGCGCCGCCCTCGGCCGCGCCGGCCAGCACGCGGATCTCGTCGCCGTTGGAGCGGATGTAGGCATTGAGGGCGGGATTCGGCCCGACGTAGGTCAGGTCGATGCTCCCGGCAAAAATCGCCTCCATGGCGCCCGGCCCGGCATTGAATGGATACCACTGGATGGTCACGTCGGGCCCGAGCCGCTGCTCGAACCAGCCGCGGCCTTCGCGGGTCGTCTCGCTGCCGATCACGCCCTGGGCGTGCGTGATGTTGGGAAAATAGCCGACGCGCAGGACGGTCTTGGCCGCGACGGCGTGTGGGGACACCGCCAGCAGCAGCGCAGCGATGGCAGGAAAGTGTGTGGTGAGTTTCATGGGAAATGCGTTTGGCAAAGGAGCGGGTAAAAGCGGTCAGATGTCCTGTCCCCACGCGATGAAGGCGCGGTATTCGGCGAGGATGGCGAGCAGCGCGGCGTGCGCGGCCTCGGCCTGGCGTTCCACCGGCGCAGGCGCGGGAGTTTCAAAAATGATTTCAAAGGGCCGGGGCTTCTGCTCCGGCGAAGGCGCAAGGACGCCCTCGAAGCAGTCGTCCAGGATGCCGTCGCGGGCGGCAAAGCCGTCGATCAAGGTGCGGCAGTCGCGCGGCAAAAGCCGTTCCGCGGCGCGGAGCGCGGGCGCAAGCAGCTGCTCATTGAGCAGGCGATCGTGCGCATAGCCGTAGAGGCCCTCGCTTGTGTCGTCCGCATGCAGCGCGATGATGCCGTCGAACGCCTGCGTGCGAAGCTCCTGCTCCAGGATGCGCACCTCCGGCTGTTCCGAGTCGCGCCAGAACTCGCGGTTGAGATCGGTGCCGAAACGGTTGGATCGCGTGTCATCCTCATAGCCGGTGGGATTGCAGACGGGATAGCACACGAGATCGTAATTTCGCGCCAGGTCCGGACTGCCGGCCAGGGTTTGCAGCAGCTTCAAGAGCGCGGCGGCTCCCGCCGGCTCGTCGCCATGCACCAGCGCGAACAAGCCGATCCTTTTCTGCGGCGCTTGCCCATGGGCGCCAAGGAAGGTGAACCGCGGAATGGTGTAACGGCGGTCCTTGTCCCACCGGAAAGAACCGGCCACGGTGCCGATGATTTCGCGGCACGACTCCGCCAGCCCGAGGAACGGCCAGTAAAGCCGCCGGAGCTTGTGGGGATAAACCTGAACCGGGTTGTCGAGCATCACCATGAATCGATTTTAGAGGTGTTGGCCGTAGGCGATGAAGCTGCGGTAGCGCAGCATGAAGCTCTTGAGGATCGAGGCCGTGGCCTCGCGATGCAGTTCGGGCGTCCAAGCTGCGGGCAGGCGCAGCGTGAGCTCGAACGGCTGGAACGGCAGATCGTTGGCCACCGCGAGCGGACCGTCCCCGGCGGGACCGGCCACGGCGCTTTCCCAGCGCACCGCGAACGGCGCAACGTCGTCCGACGTGATCAGTTCCACGCCCGGCGTCGGATTTTCCACGTGGGATGCGGTCCGGAGACGAACGGTCACGGCGCCGTCGTCCGGGGTGGTCTCCAGCCGGACAAAGCCGTGATAGCCGCGCAGGCGCGCGTCTTTTTCCAGGAGGGAAATCTCGGGCGCAGTGGCGCGCGCCCAATTTTCCCCGGCGAGGTCGCGGTCCGGTGCCAGGCCGGCGAGCCCCAACACGTCAAGCAGGGGAAAAAACGAAAGATTGAAGCGCTGGCCGAGGTCGGGTTTGAGCGCGAGCCGTTCGACGAAATGCAGGAGCGAAAGCGTGCCCCGCAGGTCGCGGTGATCGAACCCGGCGAGGAAGGCGAAACGCAATGAATCGGTCGAGGCCTGCGGCCCGAAGTAAACGAAACGCGGCAGATGATGAGCGCGCGATGCGTGGTGGAAAGGGCCGAGCGGCGACCCGAACACATGGTCGGAGCGCTGCACGAGGCCGTAGAGGGCGGACAGTTGCTCGCCGAGCGCGGCCGGCAGGGAGACGTCGGCCGGCGGCGGGAATCGCAGGCGGGCGACCGTCGCGAACCGGGAGGAAATTTCTGGCTTCATGGCAAAAGGATGCGGTTAAAACGACAGCTGGACGCGGGTAATGAGGGCCTTTTCGTCCTGGCGGAGGATTTGCGTGGCCGGAGTGGCCGTGCCGGCGCGCGTGAAGTGCGTCTGGAAATAATCCTGCGTGATGCGCACAGCCCTGCTCAGATACCAGTTCACGCCGAGGCCCCAGCCCGAGGCCTCCCTGGCGTTGGTCGCGGCGGAGGCGAGCGGCGAGGCGCCCTGAAAGGCCTTCGGATCGATCTTCAGATCCTCGTAGCGCGCGACGACCTGCCAGGCGCCCCACGTGCCGTCGCTCCAGCTGAACGGTTGCGCAGGCGTGACGCCGGAGTAGGTGGCGGTTTCGCCCGTCAACACGTAGCCGGCGGTGACGGCCCAGGCCTTGTTCTCGACTTGCACCTTGGCGGGGAAAGCCGCCGCGGGATTGGCCGGAGGCGAAGCGGGCCGGGCATTGACGGTCGAGACGACGTATTCCGCCAGCGCGCCGAAGGGGCCGGCGTAATAATAAGCCTGGGGCGAAACGCGCCAGACATCGCCGTCGGCGTAGGTCGCGGCATTGTAAGAGAAGAAGGTCTGCTGCCCGGCGGTCTTGTAGCCGGAGGTGACGGCGGAATGAGTTTTTTCACGGCCCAGGCTGCCGGCCGCGCCGAAGCCGAGGCCCTGCAGCGGCGACTCCTTGTCGTTCACCAGCGGCTGTGAGAACAGGCGCACGACCACGTCCTTGTCGTTGTCGAAATCGGAGTTGCCGGACGTGCTGAGGGCGTCGGGCGTGCCGTTGAAGAGGCCGGCGGAGTAGCTCAGGACGCCGTGTTTGAGGCTGCCGAGCACCTCCGCGCCGAGGTCGCGGTTCGGCTCGAGATTGGTGACGAGGGAGCGCTCGGCGAAAAAGGTCGACGGATCGCCCTGGAGCTCCTCGAGGCCGAGCGGCGTCTTGAATTTGCCGAATTTGAACTGCACCTCCGGGGACGGCGCGAGGGTCAGGTTGGCGTCGAGAATCGCGACCGCCGTGGCGCTGCCGCCGCTGCCGTTGCCGAACTCGGGCACGAATTGGAAGGAATAGATCTTGTCCAGCCTGCCATCGAGGATGAGGCGGGCCCGGCGCAGGATGAGCGAGTTGTTGGCCACGCCGCCGCCGTCGTCGAAAAATTCACGCGCGTCGGCCTGAACGAGGGCGCCGAGATGGAGCGAACCGGCGCCGTCGGCCGCGGCGACCGCGAGGCCGTTGTCGTCAAACGAGACTTTCGGCGCGGCCTGGGCGGCGGCGGGCGCGGTCTCCTTGAGTTCTTGTTTTTGTTCCAGCACGCGGACTTTCTGTTCAAGCGCGTCGATTTGGGCGCGAAGTTGGTTGATGTCGTCGCGGTCGTCAGCGGCGAGGCGCGGAAGACCAAGCGCGGCCGAGGCGAGCAGCACGGACACCAGACGGAGGGAAGGATGTTTCACGGATGGGATGCAGTTTGGTCATGGGAACCTCCAGTGGTCTGGTCAGGGCAATGCGGTTGTTGGGACAGAAGCCTCCGGCTCATGCCGGTGGGCGGAAATTTTTTCAATTGCCGGGGAGATCGTCGCGGACCGCGGGAAGCCGGGTCTTTTCGGTACGCTCGATTTGCGTGACGCGGCCGTCATGGACGACGAGTTGCACCACGCCGAAGCGCAGCGATTCGACTTTTTCACGCACCAGCTCGACCCAGTCGGGTGCCGGGGGATGGGCGGAAATTTTTGTTTCAGCATTCATGGCTCGGACGGTTAAATGGAATAATCGGTGAGAAGCTGCTGCACGATGCCGTCGACCGCCTGCAGGCGCGGATGGCGGGCGGCGGACCCGCGCCGCGGGCGCGCGACCGGCGCGGGCTGGCTGAAGGGCGGCGCAATGCCGTCGCGCCGCATCTTGCGCAGTGTGACCTCGACCACGTCGAACAGCGTGTAGCGGTCGAGGATGCCGGCGATGGCGTTGCGCACGTCGAGCATGAGCATGCGCAGGCCGCAGTGCGTCTCGTCCGGGCACGAGCACTTTTCGTAGGCGGTCTGGCTGACGCAGGCGATCGGCGCGAGCGGGCCGTCGAGCAGGCGCACGACTTCACCGATTGTGATCTTGCCGGTGGGCCGCGCCAGGCGGTAGCCGCCGAACTTGCCGCGCTCGCTCTCGACATAGCCGGCGTCCTTGAGCGCCTGCATGATTTGCTCGAGGAATTTCACCGGCAGCTGTTCGGCGGCGGCGAGTTCGGTCACACGCACAAGTGGCCTCCCCACCTCGCCGGCAATGCCGAGGTTGATGAGGGTGCGGATGGCGTATTCGCCTCGTTTGGAAAGCTTCATTTTTGGCGACTCTTTTAATCTACATTAAACTAGTATGATTTAACGCAAGGCTTTTTTCTGTAAATTTTCTTTTGGTTTTAAATCAGAATCTTACGCGAAGCCCGTCGTGGGCTGGAACAATGCCGGCCGGAAGCGCAGCCGTCAGCGCGGCATGGTCGTTGCCATGGGTCAGGTGCGTAAGATAGGTCTGTGGCGCGCCGATTTCGCGGGCGGCGGCGACCGCCTCGTCGATCGTCATATGCGACACGTGCGGCTCGCGGCGCAGCCCGTCGAGCACCACGGCGTCGGCGCCGCGCGCCAGTTCCACGGCTTCGTGCGGCACACGTTTGCAGTCGGTGTAGTAAGCGAATTTTTTTCCACTGCTCCGCTCGATGAAAACAAGGCCGAGGGTGTTCACGCCGCCATGCGGCAGGAGCGTCGATTGGATCACGCCCTGCGGGAGTTCGAGCGCGCCGGGCATGGAGATGAGTTTGAACGCCGCGTAACCCTTGGAAACGGGCCGCTCGGCGTTTGCGTAGGGGAAAATCGCGAGCACGCGCGCCATGCCTTCGTCGGTGGTGTAAACCGTGATCGCCTTGCCGCCGAGCAGGTCGCAGAACCGCCGCAAATCGTCCATGCCGGCGATGTGATCGGCATGCCCGTGGGTGAGGATGAACAGGTCGATCCAGTCGATGCGTTCGCGGAGGCATTGCAGCCGGAACTCGGGCGCGGCGTCCACCTGCACGTGTAGGCCGTCCATCACGACATGGATGGAGGCGCGCGTGCGTTGATTGCGCGGATCGGAGGAGGTGCAAACGGCGCAAGTGCAGGCAATCATCGGCACGCCCTGCGACGTGCCTGTCCCGAGAAAAATCACTTCCATACTCTTCAAGGCAGCGTTGGAACGAACTCAAGGCAAGCACACGAAAAAAAGAGCCCGGGATAAACCCGGGCTCAAAATCACAAATCGAACGATTGCCCTGCCCTACTGTCCGACCAAGGTGAACTTGTCGGCGGAGAGCTGGTAGGAGCTGGACTTGGAGTTCTTGCCCGTGACGGTCAGGCGCACGTCGTGGTTGCCGGCGGCGCTGAAGGTCACGTTGCCGAAGGTGGTCGTCGGATAGGTCTGGCCCGAGGAATATTGGTCCAGAGTCGGCCCGAGGTTGGCGCCGTCGACCGAGAGCTGGAGGATGCCGCGGGTGTTGTTGCCTTTCCATTCCATCTTCAGCTGGTAGGTGCCGGCCGGAACGTTCGGCACGGTGAAGTCGATGTGGTCGCCCACGCTGTTGCCGGCC
>DATJYF010000204.1:0-2225 GCA_035499715.1 Opitutaceae bacterium
TATATCATCAACACAACCACGCCTGAAATCCATGCCAACACCACGACATGGGAAGACCAGTGGTTCTATGTTACGCGTCCGAAGAACGGAGGTCATGCGAAATCCGAAGGTATCGCCTTTGCCTATCAGCAGGCTTTCACCTCTGGCTTCGGCGTGCAGGCCAACTATACTCTCATGCACACCTCCGGCGCCTCCGGTCCTCTGCCCTTCGCCTCAAAAAATCAAGTCAACCTCGGGCCCTATTTTGAAAACAGATATTGCCTCGTCCGTCTGACTTATTCCTGGCGCGACGACTTTGCCACCGGTTCCTTCAACGGCTCATCGACCGTCTACACCCGGCCGTACACGGAGTTGGACGTCAACGGCCAGATCTACATCACGAAGAACCTATCGATACAGCTCGTCGCCCGCAACCTCACCGACGAGACGTACAAGCAGTACTTCACCCTGCCCAACGGCGGCGGCAAGTTGTTCGCCGATGCCTACAAGGTAGGCCGTGCATACTCGGCTTCGATTCACTTCTCATACTGAAGCCCAGATTCATCGAGCTTGGATCGAGCCCGGATGCATTGCATCCGGGCTCTTTTTTGCCCGTTGAAAATTCCGCGCTCCGGGTGGACTGAGCCGGCTTACCTGCCGTTGTTCTTCAAACGTTGCAGCATCTGCCGGGCCGGCTCGAAATCCGGACGAATCTTCAAGGTCTGCTCGAATTGATCCGTCGCCTCCACGCGCTTGCCCGCGCGAAGCAGTACGACGCCCAGGCAATAGTGCGCCTGGGCCAAGTCCGGCTTGAGCCGCACCGCGGTTTCGAATTCGGCCGTGGCCTCCGCCAGCCGGCCGGGAATGTCCGACAGCAAAACGCCAAAGGCGGTGTGCGTCTCCGCGTCGGCCGGATCGATCCGCAGGGCCGCGGTGTATTCGGAAATCGCCTCCGGCACGCGCGCGGGAATTTTTGCCAGGGCGTTGGCCAGGTCGGCGTGGATCTCCGCATTGTCCGGAGCGAGGCGGAGGGCGGCCCGGTATTCCGAAATCGCATCGGGGAGATGGCCGGGCACGTGCGCCCAAGCCGCGCCCAGGTTGCTGTGTGCCTCCACATAATTTGGATTGAGGCGGAGCGCCGCCTGATACTCGGCGATCGCCTCGTCCAGCCGGCCGGGCGCCGCCGCCAGCGCATTGGCCAGGTTGTAATGATATTCCGCATTGTCGGGCGCGGTGCGCAGCGCCGTCTGAAATTCGCCGATGGCCTGATTCAACCCGCCCGGCTCCCGCATGAGCAAAATGCCGAGTTCGTTGTGCGCGCCGTCGTAATCCGGCCGGAGCCGGAGCGCCGTCTGTACATGCGCGATGGCCTCGGGCAGGCGGCCCGGGACATGTCCCAAGACGAGGCCGAGATTGTTGTGCGCTTCGGCGAAAGCGGGGTTGAAACGCAAGGCGGCCTCGTATTCGGCGATGGCCTCCGCTGCCCGGCCTTCTTTCAGCAGTTCGCTGGCGAGGTTGCTGTGGGCCGCCCAATGATCCGGCTTTAATTTCACCGTGGCTTCGTATTCGGCGATGGCCTCCGCCGTGCGGCCGCGGGCGCCGAACGACACCGCCAGGTTGTAATGGGCCAGCCAGGCGGCGGGATTGCGGGCCAGCGTGGCGCGGTAGAGCGTGTCCGCATCGCGATAGATGTGGCATTGCTTCCACGACAGCACTGCCAGCGCCGCCGGCAGGACCAGCAGCAGACCGTTCCTGACCGGCGCACTGGCCGGCAGCCGCTCCGCCATCCGCGCCAGCGCCCAGGCGGCCGGCACGATGAGACCGAGGCTGGCCAGATATTGAAAATGATCCGCGACGAAGGAAAAAAGAAACGGATAGACGTTCACAAATCCGAGAACCGGGAAAAGCGTTCCAGCGAAGAAAAGAAATCCCGCCAGCGGCCCGCGCTGCTTCCGCGCGCGCAGGAGCAACGCGCCGAGCAGGCCCGCCACGCCGAGATCATACAGGTATTGCCAGGCCATGAGGGGATCAATCGACCAGCGGGGATAGATGAAGATCAAGTCGCCCGGCCAGACCAGCTTGCCGAGATAAAAAACCATCACGCGCCCGGCCAGGAGCAGGCGCTGCAGCAGCGAGAAGGAAAAATCGGCGCCTTCCGCGCCGATGAGTTTCCGTTCGACCCAGGCCGTAAAAAGCCCGCCCGCGACGCCGACGGCAAACCAGGGCAGCAGCGGCAGCACGTCCCG
>DATJYF010000205.1:0-6171 GCA_035499715.1 Opitutaceae bacterium
GGGTTCGAAGCGAAATCCGCCGTCGGGCGGAAAAAGGTCCACCATTCCGTCCACGACGAATCCGGCGACGGGGATGCCGGCGCGGAGAAATTCCAGCACGGCGATGCTTGAGGCTTCCGCTTCGGAAAAAAGGCAGCCCAGATCGCATCCGCTGAGAAAATCAAAAAACCGCGACGCGTTTGCATGTTTGTCGATGAATCCCCAATGCTCGATCCCCGCGTCCGGGGCAAGGCCGTCGGGCACGCCGCCCGCGCAGCGGATCACCGTGGGCACGCCGGCGGCCACGAGGCGCTGGCGCACGGCCAGCAAAAAGGGCAGGCCCTTTCGCTTCCAATCCTTGCCGATGAATCCCAGCACGAGCGGGTGGGTGGAGGACGGAACGCCCCGTTCGGCCGGAAATTTCCAGTCCGCCGGCAGGGTGAGATTGGCGCCGGGGCAGATCACCCTCACCCTGGCCGGATCGGCGCCGCACTCGCGCACGGCCGATTCCGCCGACCAGCGCTGGAAAAAGACGAGCCACTCCGCCTGGCGAAACGCCTCCCGCTCGCGGGCCAGACAGTTTTCCCGGACGGACGCGGGCAGGATTTTCTCCAGGCCGTATCGCCCCAGCAAAAGGGGAAAGGTCGCGTCCAGGTAGAGGCACAGCCTTCCGCCGCGGCCGGTGACGGCGGAGGCGGGCGGAAAATGCTGGTTGAACGACAAAACCCGCCCGGCGAGCAGGCGGGGCTCGATCATGGCCAGCGCCCTCGCGGCGAACGCGTCGCTGTATTGGAAACCCCCGCGGCCCCGACCCAACAGCAGCTGCTGCAAATTCCAAATCCGCCGGGGCCAGGCCAGGCTCCGCAGGTCCATGCGCCAGGGTTCGGCGTTCCATCCGGCCAGGCGGATCGCCCGCAGGAAATGGTAAGGAATGCCGCTCCAGCAGTTGATGTCGCCCGCGTCGCCGATCGTTGTGACGCTGTCAATCATGCCATGATGTAGTCTGTGACCCGCGCGTGATAGAAGGCGGGATCGTGCCGGCTGACAATGTGCCGCGGACCGAGGGCGGACGCCCGCTCCCCCAATTCCTTGTCGCGCAACGCCGCGATGATTTTTTCCGCACAGTCGGCCTCGTCACCGGGACGGAAGAAGCCGATCAAGCCGCTGCCGTCGTCGATTTCGCGCATCATCGGCAGGTCGGAGGCGAGGCAGGGGAGGCCGGCCGCGAGGGCCTCGAGCAGGGAATTACCCAGGCCTTCGCGCATCGTGGTCGAGTAGACAAAAAGCGACCAGCGCCGCAGGTGGCTGTACACGTCCTCGACATAGCCCAGCATTCTGACCGACGACTGCAGGCCGAGTGTTTCGACGAGGTTTTCCAGTTCGGAACGGGCGGAGCCGTCGCCGATCAATTCCGCCTTCACTGCGATCCCGCGGGCGCGGACGAGGGCGAGGGCGCGGATGAGGGTCGGGTAATCCTTGATCTGGTCCATCCGCGCGACCATTCCCACCACGGCCGGCTGACGCTGGTATTGCCGCATGGCCGCCGGCGGCAGCTGGGAGATTTCGACCGGATTGTAGATGACGCGGTTCTCGAACCGGCTCCAAAAGCCTGTGGCATAGGAGGCGCGCACGTGGTTGGAGCAGGAAAAGAGCTTGGTGTCGACCTCGGAGCGAAAGACGAGCGCCTGGGCCTGAAGCAGCGCCTCGGCCAGCTTGCCTTCCGCCCTGGGGTTGCCGAGGTGGATGCCGAGCTTTGCCTCCGCGTTGCGCAGCGCGTAGCGGATCAGGGGCACGCGGATGCAGCACCAGAGAATCACCAGGTCATAACGCCCGCGACCGACGGCCCCGCCGAGCACGCGGGCAAACTTGACCCGGGGGCTGCGGAGAATCCGCAAGTACTGGACGTCGACGCCGCTGCGCCGCCACCGCGGCTGCATCGCGCCCGGCTCGTCGAGCACGAGGAGCGTGTTGGCCGCCGAGCTGGCTTTGAGGAACTGCAGGCAGTTGGTGTTCGTTCCGCCCGCCTCGTCCACATTGGTGATGTGCAGGATCTTCATGAAGGCAGGAGCCGGTTTTTGATCACGCGGAACAGGATCGCGGGCAGGCTCCGCAGCACCGTGGGCAGGGGCCAGCGCAACGGATTGGATTTGATTTGATAGGTGGCGGGATGGACGAGGTTGAGAATGGGTTTTCGCGCCTTCCAATCGCCGCCGAAAAGCGCGCTCAAGGCTTCCTCCCGCCGGTCGACGTAAACGAGGGCGTTTTGTTTGTAATACTCCGCCACTTCCCCGCGCTCCCACACCCGCGGCCGGATGCAGTCGTATACCTCGTAGCCTTCGCCGGCAAAGAGTCCGGCCCAGTAGGACTGCCACTGCTCGTTGACGTGGTCGACGCCGCCCTGGCGGGGAATCGCGGCCGAAAACAAAACCACCGGGGCGTGGACGCAAAGCGAGTGCACGAGAATGCCGGCCGCTTCCGCGGGAAGATGTTCGCCCACCTCCATGCAGATGGCCAGATCGAAGCGCTCGCCGAGATTGAACGGCCGGCACAGATCGTGCGCCAAAAACTCATCGCTTCCGACCAGCAATTGCCCCCGAGAAACGTAGTCGCCGTCGACGCCCTTGTATTGCGTGAACCCCAGCGCCTTCGCCGCCTGGCCCCACGTGCCGATGCCGCAGCCGACATCGAGCAGGGTGGCGGCCGGATAGATTTCCCGCAGCGCGCGGAGAAGCGCGTTCGCGGAGGCCGCCGAGACCGGTGCGTTGATTTCGTAGAATTCCTCGTGATAACTCGTTTTCATGCGGCTTTGGTGGACGGTGGGCCCGGCGTGACGGCCCGGACGATCAACTGCCCGAGCTCGCGCATGAACGCCGCCCGGCCAAATCGTTCCTCGGCCGCGGCCCGGCATCGGCTGCGGGAAATATCTTTGATGCGGGGGATCGCCGCCGCCATTTCTTCGACCGAGTCGCAGAGGAATCCGGTTTGCCCGTGCGTGATGACCTCGGGCGTGGAGGCCATCCGCGAGGCGATGACGGGAACCCCGCTCGCCAGGGCCTCGATCATGACCCGGCCGAACGGTTCCTGCCATTGGATGGGAAACAACAGGGCGGTGGCGCCGGCCACCAGTCTGACCCGCAGGGCCTCGTCGTACGGGCCGACGTATTCGCAGGCGGGCCCGAGATGAGGTTTGACCGCGGTGGCAAAATATTCAGCCGCGCCCGGCTCATCCGGTATGTTGCCGGCCAGGACCAGCTTGATGCCCGCCCGGCGGGCGGCCTCGATCGCGAGGTGCGCCCCTTTGCTGGGGGTGAGCCGGCCGAGAAAAAGCACATAGGGCGGCGCCGCCGGGACCGGCGAAAAGGGAATGGCATCCGTGTCCACCGCGTTGTAGATCACGGTGAAGTGGGCGCATTCCGAATGGCCCAGGATGTGAGAATAGCTCAGGGCCACGAAAATATCCCCCTTGTTGCGGCGGCGGAATATATAATCCGGATCGTGGCCGGAGATCGGATTATGAAACCAATGTATGACCGGTTTTTTCATCAAATAGACGATTTGCAGATAATCCATCCGGCCGTGGTTTATGACCACATCCGCGTCGAGGGCGGCGCGCCAGGCGATGAATTGAAACCAGGCTTTGCGATAGGCCCGGCTGTAGTACCTGGCGGATGGCGACCGGTGCACGGTTAAGCCGCCGCCGTAGTCCTTTGATCCGGGGGCGGCAATCAGGTGAACGTGATGGCCCTGGTCGGCCAGCCAGCGGCACATCAGATCCGTTCCCCGTTCCGTCCCTCCGTAGCTTTTTGGCGGAACGGCCAGTTTCGGATCGGAAACGATGAGTATTTTCAGCCGCCGGTTTTCCTCGCCGGCCGGCCGATGTCCGTTTGCAGCCGCGTTGTTTTCAGCCGCCGCAGTCCGGCGTTTGGCCGCGATCGCTTCCGGCGGTCGACGGGCGGGGAGCGAGCCGTTGACCTTCGCCGGCGGGGAGACGGTTCGGGTCGAGCCGGCGCCAACCCGGGCGATCAATTCCTCCAGCTGGGCCATGAAGGCGGGTTCGCTGAACCTTTCCTCGACACTGGCCCGGCATTCCTGCCGCGAAATCTCACTCGCGCGGTGGATGGCCGCGGCCATTTCCTCAATCGAGTCGCACAAGAACCCGGTTTTGCCGTGGGCGACCACTTCCGGGGCCGAGGCGATCCGCGAAGCGATGACCGGCGTGCCGCCGGCCAGGGCCTCGATCATGACCAGGCCGAACGGCTCCATCCATTGGATGGGAAACAGCAAGGCCGTCGCGCCGGCCAACAATTTGATCCGGGTGGCCTCGTTGTATGGACCGATATATTCGCAGTTCGCGTCCAGGTGGGGCTTGATGGCGGTCTCAAAATAAGCGCCGACGCCGCGTTCATTCGGCACGTTTCCGCCGATGATCAATTTGATCTCCGCGCGCCGGGCCGCTTCGATGGCGCGATGAACCCCTTTGTCCGGGGTGAGCCGGCCGAGAAAAACCACGTAGGGCGGCGTGGACGCAGCCGGGGAAAAAGGAATGGCTTCGGTGTCCACGGCATTGTAAATGACCGTGAAGCGGGCGGCCTCGGTGTCGCCGGCTACCTGGGAGCGGCTGACGCCCACGAAATAGTCTCCCTGCCGGCGGCAACCGAGGACATAGGGAATCTCGCGGCCCGTGAGGGGATTGTGAAACCAGTGAATGACCGGTTTGCGGGTCCGGTAGATGATCTCAAGATAATCCAGACGGCCGTGATTGATGATCAAGTCCGCGTCCAAAGCCGCGCGCAGGGCGATGAGTTGGAACCACGCTTTGCGACAGGCCCGGCTGTAATAGGCGGCGGAAGGCGCCCGGTGAACAATCAGCCCCCCGCCGTAGTCCTTCGATCCCGGTGCGGCCAGGAGGCGCACTGTGTGGCCGTTTTTCGTCAGCCCGCGGCACATGAGATCGATTTCCCGCTCAATTCCGCCGTACTTCACCGGCGGAACCGGCAGAATCGGATCTGCGATCACCAGGATTTTCACGGATTGGTTGCGTTGAACCCGCCGCTCATCGGTCACGTGCTTTTGATCGCGGGAGCAAAGAAGCGCTGCCGGAACCGCCGTCCGAGCGCGACGGCCTCGTCGGTCGCGACCAGCTTCAGAGCCAGGACCGCCGCGAGGTAGACGGCCGCGCCGATCACGCCGGCGATTCCCAGGGCGACCGCGGTCGTGAGCGGGTCGCGGCTTCCGCCGGCGCGAACGATCAACGTCGCCGTCGTCGCCGCCGTCGCTGTCGCCAGCCCGAGCTTCAAGGCGAAAATCGGAGCCGGAAAACAGCCGCCGCCGAGCTGCGCCCTGATTTCCCGCCGCAGGACCCAGAAGCAGGTTGCGCCCGCGGCGCCGATCACGCCCGCGCCCACCGCGCCGAGCCCGAACCAGTGCACAGCGAGCGCCACCAGCACCATGCCGAGCAGGCCGTTGCCGATCTCCGCAATCGCCGCGTTGCGGTGGCGGTTCAGCCCGGTGAGAAGATATTCCCCGCCCATGATCAGGGAGCTCGCCACCGTGATCGCCGCCACCGACGCAGCCATGGCGGGACTCAGCCACAGCCGGCTGTGCGTCCAGAGCCGGATGAAGGTGTCGCCCAGCGCGAAAAACAAACCCACGCCAAGCCCCGCGAGAAGCAACGCCCGCTCCAGCGACTGGCGAAAGGCGTTGCGCACCCAGTCCTTCGCGCCGGAAGTCCACGCCTCGCCATAGGCGCTCTGCATGCTCGAATTCCAGGAATTGATCGGGGTGAAAAACAGCGACAGCAGGGTGGTGGGGACAGTGTAGAGCGGCACCGCCGCCGGGCCGAGAATGGAGCTGATGCCCATCGTCGGAGCCGTGCCCCCCGCGGTCCGGCCGATCTGCAGCAGGAAGCTTTTGGCCCCGGTGCGGAGCTGCGTCCGGTATTGTGCGCGATCGGTCCACGAGCCGGCGGCGAAAACCCACGGATGCCGGCGCCAGACATGGAAGACGGCCGCCGCCCCGCTCAAAATCGTGAAGGCCAGCTGCACCAGCATCATCGCCGCGACGTTGTGCGTCAGCCACGCCGCGATCATCATGCCGGCCAGGCCGAGCAACCGGCCGAGGCCCTGATAGAGTCCGGTCCAATATCCCTCCTGCAGGCCTTGAAAGAGATTGTAGAAAATGCCGAATTGGAGC
>DATJYF010000206.1:0-5003 GCA_035499715.1 Opitutaceae bacterium
CGGGTGAGCGAGCGCCGACCCGATTGACCCGGCCCCACCATTTTTCCGTCATGATGTTTCACGAACCACACGTTTTCCGCCGGCCGCGCGTCCTGCTGCTGCTCCTCGGATTTTTCCTGGCCGCCGCCCGTTCGGCTTTCGCCGACGCCCCGGCCGCCCCGGCCGAGACTCCGGCGCCCGCGCCGGGCGCGCCCGCGGCCCCGGCCGGCCGGCCGCCGCCGTCGGAAAACGTCACGATCAATCTCATCAATCTGCTGGTCGAGCGCCGGCTCATCACCCGGGAGGACGCCGACAAGCTGATCAAGCAGGCGGAGGACGAGGCGGCGGAGGCGCGCGCCCAGGCTGCCGCCACCCAGCTCGTCCTGGCCCACACCGCCCAGGTCGAGGCCGCCGTCAGGCAGGCCGCCCAGCAGCAGGCGGCCGCGCCGGCGGCGCCTGCGCCCGCACCTGTATCCGATAATACGATACACGTGACCTACGTGCCGGAGGTGGTGAAGGCGCAGCTGCGCGACGAGATCAAGCAGGAGGTGATGACCGAGGCGCGCCGGGACAACTGGGCCGCGCCGCGCACGCTCCCGGCCTGGGTCTCGCGCTTCACGCCCTTTGGCGACCTGCGCGTCCGCTACGACGGCAATTTTTATCCCACCGGCAACCTCACGGGCACAAGCAGCAGTTTCTGGAGTTTTAATTCCATCAACACCGGCTCGCCCTTCGATTACACGGCGATCACGAATCCGCCCTTCCCGAATCTGGACCAGACGCGCAACCGCATGCGGCTGCGGGCCCGCCTGGGGATGGCGGTCGACCTGAACGAGGGCTTCACCGCCGGCCTGCGCCTGGCCACGGGCGAGAACAACTCTCCCGTGACGGAAAACCAGTCCCTCGGCGCGGCCAATTCCGCCCAGGGCGGCGACTTCAGCAAGTACGCCCTCTGGCTCGACCGCGCGTTTCTCAAATACGAGATCGGCGGCCTGCCGGACAAGGACCTCTCGGTCACGGTCGGCCGCTTCGACAATCCGTTCTTTGCCACCAGCATCATTTGGGCCGACGACCTCGGCTTCGACGGCGCGGCCGTGCAGGGGAGGTACGGGCTGGACGAGGACGTGATGCCGTTTTTCACCGCCGGCGCCTTTCCCGTCTTCAACACCGACTTCAATTTCTCCACCAACCAGCCGAACAAGTTCAAAAGCGAGGACCGGTGGCTTTACGGCGGGCAGCTCGGCGTGACGTGGGAAGTGACGGACGACGTCAGCTTCAAGACGGGCACGGCGTACTATTACTTCCAGGATGTCGAGGGCAAGGTGTCCGAGGTGTTTACTCCGATCAACTCCCAGGACGCGGGCAACACCGATGACACCCGGCCGGAGTTCGCCCAGCGCGGCAACACCTATATCGCGCTGCGCAACATCCCGGCCAATGCCCTCAACAGCTTCGGCACGATCGACCAGTTCCAGTACTTCGGGCTCGCCACGCCTTTTCACGAGCTGGCGTTCACGGCGCAATTGGACTACACCCACTTTGAGCCCTTCGTCGTCTCGCTTTCCGGCGAGTACGTGCAGAACCTCGCCTTCAAGCGCCGGGCCATCGAGCGGAACGGGCCGCCGCAGCTGGTCGGGCCGGTGAACAATTTCGCGCCCAATGGCGGGGGCTTCGACGGCGGCGACGCCGGCTGGATCGCGGTGCTGAAGATCGGCAAGGCGGCCCTGCAAAAGCGCTGGGACTGGAACGTCAGCCTGAGCTACCGGCGGGTCGACTCCGACGCGGTGGTGGACGGTTTCTGCGATTCGGATTTCGGCGGCGGCGGCACCAACCTCAAGGGCTACACCTTCAGCGGAAATCTCGCGCTCTCCTCGCGCGTCTGGCTCGGCTTCCACTGGATGAGCGCCGACGCCCTCGCCGGTCCGCCCTACAAAAACGACACGCTGCAATTCGACATCAACGGAAAACTATGACCACGCTCCGGAAATTCTCCCTTTGGCTGGCCCTCGGTTCGCTCTTGCTCCGGCCGGGCGGGGCGCTCCGGGCCGACGATTCGGCCGATGCCGCCGAGGCGCACATGCGCGAGGCCCTGCGCAGCACCATGCTCCAGTTGCGCGACGCGCAGAACCAGCTCGCCGCGGCGCAGACGGCGCAGGCGGAAGGCGACCAGAAAAACAAGGCGCTGACCGACCAGGTCGGGCTGTTGAAGAAGCATGCCGCCGACGACAAGGCGGCGGCCGACAAAACGATCGCCGATCTGCAGGCGAAGGTTTCCGACCAGAGCGGGGAAATTGCCCGGCTCAAGGACGCGGTCGATAAATGGAAGGCGGCCTGCGCGCAGGCCACCGCCGTGGCCCAGGCCGAGCAGACGCAGCGCGCCAAGCTGCAGGATGACGACGTCGTGATGCAGCGGCGCGTCAGCTATCTTGAGACGAGAAACGTGGCGCTGTTCAAGCTGGGGAACGAAATCCTGAACCGTTACGAGGATTTCAGCCTGGGGAAGGCGCTCGCGGCGCGGGAGCCGTTCATCGGCGTCACCCGCACCAAATTGGAAAACCAAATCCAGGACTACCAGGACAAGCTCCTCGACCAGAAAGCCCAGCCATGACCAAAAGGCCGAGTTTCCCGCTGGCGCGCCGCCGGATTTATCGATCCGGCCGGAAGGCTCTGCGCGCGGGTGGATTCGGCCTGGCGCTTCTGCTTGCGGCCGCCCGGCCGGCAGGGGCGAGCGAGATCACGCGGTCGGGCATCTCCGCGGCGCGGACCGCCGCGATCGCCTCCGGTTCGACGAACGCCGCGACCACGCTCGCCTCGCCGGGCGTGACCACGGCCCAGACCGTGCTGCAGCGATCGCAGGCGGCGGTGGACGCGGTGCGGGCAATGCAACAACAGGCAAATCAATTCGCGGCCAGTTCGACCGGACCGAACAATCTTTTGGATCCAAAAAATCACGGGCTCGATGTGCCGGACGGACTGGCGGCGCCCGACCCCAACAGCACGGGGCCGGGGCTCCGAATCGACGTCGATGCGAACGGGAACCCGGTACTCTGGCAGGGAGCGAATCTGCCGGTGGCAAGCGGCAACCAGGTCACCATTGCACAAAACCAGCAGCAGGCGTTGCTGCAATGGCGCACGTTCGACATCGGCAAAAACACGACGCTCACTTACAACCAGAGCGCGGGCGGCACCAATGTTGGCACTTGGATCGCTTTCAACAAGATCAATGATCCCTCCGGCCGGCCGTCGCAAATTTTGGGCACGATCAACACGATCGGACCGGCGGGGACGCCGGGCAGCGGCGGCCAGATCTACGTCATCAACCGGAACGGCATCATTTTTGGCGGGTCGTCGCAGGTAAACACCCACGCGCTGGTCGCATCCTCGCTGCCGATCAATGACAATCTGGTCAGCAGCGGTCTGCTCAACAATCCCGACAGCCAGTTTTTGTTTTCGGCCGTCAAGGTGGACGCGGGCCTGGTGGACAGCACCCCGGTCTTCGATCCGTCGACCATCGCTGCCGACCAGGCGCCCGCCGCCGGCTATGGCAACGTGGAGGTTCAGCCCGGCGCCTCGCTGACGGCGCCGTCGTCAGCCGACCATGTTGGCGGGTTGATCGCCCTGATCGGGCCGAACGTGCATAACGGCGGCACGATTAACACGCCCGACGGCCAAACCATCCTGGCGGCCGGCCTGCAGGTCGGGCTGGCGGCGCACAACACCAGCGATCCGAGCCTGCGCGGCCTGGATGTGTACGTGGGTAAAGTGAGCGATCCGACCCTGCCCAGCCAGCCGCCTGCGGGCACGGCCGAAAACGACGACGTCATAAACGGCGCGGCCGCCATGGGCGACATCGAGGCGCCGCACGCCGACGTCACCCTGACCGGCCAAACCGTCAATCAGTTTGGCCTCATCAACAGCTCCACCACGGTGGCGCTGAACGGCCGGATCGATTTGCTGGCCAATTACGGCGCGACCACCAACGCCATTCTCGCCAACAGTTCACCGAGCAACCAGCCGCCGTTTCTTTTTCAATCCACCGGCTCAGTGAATCTGGGGCCGGGAAGCTGGACCCAGATTCTGCCCGATTTGTCGGACCCCGGCCGGGTGGCGGGCACCTCGCTGGCCTTGCCGTCCCTGGTCAACATCCAGGGAAGGACCATTCATTTGGCGGCCGACGCGGCCGGGGATCCGTCAAGCGGCGCGGTGATCTATGCGCCCGGGGCGGCGGTACCGGCGGCCAATCCGGCGCTGAGCGAGGGCGCCTTCACCAGCCTGAACGCCGGCGTCACCTTGAGTACCGGGAGTTGGGACTTCCTCTCGCTGGGAACCTCTAGCGCCCAGAGCCTGTTCCTTAACTCGACACCCCCGAATGGAGCGGGGCAATTTGACATCTATTTCGATCCGGGCGCGACGATCGACGTTTCCGGCTCGCAAAATGTCGGCGTTCCGGTGAGCGAGAACGTGGTGCCGGTGCAACTCCTCGGCGCCCAGCTGGCCGATTCGCCTCTCCAGCGCAACGGCGCCCTGCGGGGCAAGACGATCGATGTCGATATCCGGCAGAGCGGAAACTACAATGGACAGGAATGGGCGGGAACGCCCCTGGCCGATACGACGGGCTATATCAATCTCATCCAACGTTCGGTCGGCGAACTGACCACGAATGGCGGCACGGTGGCGTTGAACGCCGGCGGAGCGGTGGTCATGCAAGACCAGTCGGTCATCAATGTTTCCGGCGGCTGGATCAATTATCTGCCCGGCCTGATCCAGACCACGCAACTCATGGTGGGCGGTCATCTCGTGGATATTTCCAAGGCCACGCCCGACATGGTTTACCAGGGAATCTACACCGGCACGTCATCGGTCACCGATCCCAAGTGGGGCGTCACGGAAACCTTCGCCAGCCCTCTGTCGATGAATGGCGCTCATTATGATCCGGGCTATATTCAAGGCGGCAGCGCCGGCTCAATTTTCATTACCGCGCCATCGATGGCGCTCGACGGCGACTCGTCCGGGAAAGGCGGTCT
>DATJYF010000207.1:0-7382 GCA_035499715.1 Opitutaceae bacterium
TTGTCGGGCGCATCGTCAGCATGGTGCCGTACGTCCTGATGCTGGCGGCCCTGCTCTCCGGCGCGGCGGTCGCCTGGTGGCGCCGGCCCGGGCCCGGCTTTGCCGGAGTCTGGTTTTTCATGATCCTTGCCCCGGGCTCCAGCATTGTCCCGATCGCGGCCCAAGCGATGGCCGAGCACCGCATGTACCTGTCGTTGGCGGCCGTGATCGCGCTCGGCGTGCTGGGGGTGCGCATTCTGGCCGGACGGTGGGCCACGGCGGGGTTTGCGACGCTGGCGGTGGGGCTGGGTTTTCTGACTCATCAACGCAACGAAGATTACCGCAGCGACGTCGCGATTTGGACCGACACCGTGACCAAGCGCCCGGGCAACGCCACCGCCCACAACAATCTCGGCTATGCGCTGACGCGGGCCCAGCGGACGCCGGAAGCCATCGCCGAGTATCGCGAGGCGCTGCGGCTCCAGCCCGACTATGCCGAGGCGCGCAGCAATCTGGGAGCCACTCTCACGCAAACGGGCCAGTTTGCCGCGGCCATCGATCAGCTCCAGGAGGCGCTGCGGCTTCAGCCCAACTATGTCGAGGCGCACAACAACCTCGGAACCGCTTTGGCCCAAAACGGCCAGTTCACCGCGGCCATCGCGCAGTTTGAGGAAGCGCTGCGACTCAACCCTGATTTCTACCAGGCCCGCTCCAATCTCGCGAGCGTCCTGGCGCAGACGGGCAACGCCGCCGCGGCCATAAAACAAAACGAAGAGCTTTTGCGCGCCCAGCCCGATTCCGCCGACGCGCACTATAAATTGGGCAGTGCTCTGGCCCAGGCCGGACGCGTGCCGGAGGCCTTGCAACAGTTTCAGGCCGCGGTCCAACTCAAGCCCGATTTCGCCGAGGCCCGCAATGATCTGGGCACGGCATTTCTGGTCGAAGGCCGGATGACGGAGGCCGCCGCCCAGTACGGGGAAGCCTTGCGGCTCAAGCCGGACTATGCCGAAGCGCATTACAACCTCGGATGCCTGCTGGTCAAAACGGGCCGGCTGGCGGAAGCCGTTCAATCTTTCCAGGCCGCCCTCCGGCTCAGGCCCAACTATCCCGAGGCCCACTTCAATCTGGGCTTTGTCCTGGCCCGGACTGGACACCCGGAGGACGCGGTCGCACAGTATGAAGAGGCTTTGAAAGTCAGGCCTGACTATGCGCCGGCCCGCGCCGCCCTGGACCAGCTCCGTTCCTCACTCGCGGCGCGGCCGGTGAAATAAAAACCCGCCCCGACCTTTCCCCGGCACCCTGGGCGATCCGCCGTCCACGGATTTTGCGCTAGGCGGTCTTGGCCGCGCCCGCCGCCGCCGGACCGTCCTTCTTTCTGGCCGCCTTGCCGTCCTCACCGGGAATCGGCCGGTTGCGGTAACCTCCGTAATCCGGGACCAGCCGCTCGTACTTTGAATCCATCAGCGGTGACGAGATGATGAAATCGGCCGAGGCGCGGTCGCACGCGATCGGAATGTTCCAGACCACGGCCATGCGCAGCAGCGCCTTCACGTCCGGGTCGTGCGGCTGCGGCTCCAGCGGATCCCAGAAAAAAATCAGAAAATCGATGTCGCCATCGACGATCTTTGCGCCGATCTGCTGGTCGCCGCCAAGCGGCCCGCTCTCCAGCCGGATGATGGAGAACCCAAGTTCGCGCTCCAGCACCACGCCGGTCGTGCCGGTGGCGTAAACCTTGTGATGCGCCAGCAGGTCGCGGTTGAATTTGGCCCATTCGATCAGGTCCGCCTTCTTGTTGTCGTGCGCCACCAGGGCGATCTTCTTGTTCAGCCCCATCGGAATTTTTTTATGGTTCATGTTTTTCGGCCGGCCGCGGGGCCGGCATTCCCATGAACCTGCTTCCCGAGTTGCCGTCAAGCGGCCGGTCATCCATGCTGGTTCCCTCCGCTGCATGCGCCTTTCCGTCGCCATTGCCCTGCTCGCATCGCCGGCTCCGTTTTGCGCCGCCGTCGCGCCTCTGCCGGTGAGCCTCGTGGTGCAGGCCGACCACGTGCGCGTCGAAGTCGGCGGCAGGTTTTTCACGGATTACATTTTCGCCGGTGCCAACCATCCTTATCTTTATCCGATTCTCATGCCTGACGGCACGCCGCTCACGCGCGACTTTCCCATGAAGGACACGCCGGGCGAGGACCGCGACCATCCCTGGCACCGCTCGCTCTGGTTCGCGCACAGCATCGTTAACGGCATCGATTTTTGGAACGAAGGCGCGGGCGATATCGGCCGCTCGCCCAAGGCCAAGGGCCGCATCGAACACGTGACCCTCCTCGAGACCGCCGGCGGCGATGTCGGCGTCATCCGCGCCCGCGACCGCTGGGTTGCGCCCGACGGCGCGCTGGTCTGCACCAGCGAAACCACCCTCCGCATCCGCGGCACGCCCGAGCTCCGCCTGATCGACTACGACGTCACGCTGCACGCCTTGCCCGACCAGCCCCTGCTGCTCGGCGACAACAAGGACGGCACCCTGGCCCTGCGCCTCGCGCAATGGATGACCCTGCCGCACAAATACCAGAAGAAAGATCTGCCGGGCGCCGGCCACATCCTCACCAGCGCCGGCGCGCGCGACGCCGGCGCGTGGGGCACGCGCGCCGACTGGTGCGACTACTTCGCACCGCACGGCGGCAGGATCTATGGCGTGGCCATCTTCGACCATCCGCAAAACCTGCGCCATCCCACGTGGTGGATGGCGCGCGACTACGGTCTTTTCGGCGCGAATCCTTTCGGCCGACATGACTTCGAAAAAGCGGAAGCCCAACCGCACCTCGGCGATTACACGATTCCGGCCGGCAGCAGCCTGACGCTCCGCTACCGCATCGTTTGCCATTACGGCGATGCCGCGACGGCGCACGTGGCCGGCCTCTACCGCGCTTACGCCGAAGAAAAATAAGCGGCCGGCGGGCGACAACAATCTTCATCCGGCGAACAAAAACGAATCTTTCGCTTCGCCGCAAAAACCGCCGCGTCGGGGAAACTCCGCGGCGTTTTTTGTCATTTCGGCGCAAAGCGGACGGAGCGCCGTGCAAAACGCTGCTTTTGGACGATATTTGGCGCCTGCATTACAGCTTTCGGCGGTTCGCGACGTTAAGCTGTCAGAAGATCGGTCTCACCCTGGAGCGGAAAACGATTTCATTCTCATGCCATTCCTTTTTTTTCGAATTCGCATCACGCTGGAGTGGGCGGCCCGCCTCGCGCTCGTCGGAACTCTCGGGCTCCTGGCCGCATTGCCCGCCGCCAGCGTTTTTGCCGCCGCCCTACCCGACCTGCCAAACGTCGTCCGACCCAACCCCGAGCCGGCCGCGCCGGCGGGATGGGATGTCTTCGCACCGCCGGTGGGCGCGGGCAGCGCCTCCTCCGGCGTTCCGACGATTGCGGAATGGACGCAAACTGGCGCCCCGGACGACACCCTGATCCTCACCGGCGACGAATTTTCCCGTTTTGCTCCCGGCAATGACGCCGGCAAGGATACCCAGTTCCTTTGCTACGGCCAGACGACTTCTTCCAACGGAATTCAAGTCCCGGGATCGATTCAGCGTTTGGACGGCATGAAGGCGGCGGTCACCCTGCCGGCTGCCCTTCCACCTTGGTCCACTTATCTCCTCTGGCCGAGAAATTCCGCCGGTTACGGGTATCCCGTGGCCGTCAATCGGACGGAAAGCTGGTGGCTCAATCCCAACGACAAGGTGACCCGCGGCGACACCGTTTCGGTTTACGGGCGGAATCTCTCGCACAATGGAGGCACCAGCGCCGCCTGGATTTATCTGCGGGCCGCCGACGGCACGGGACAATGGGCCGTCGTCACGTCGGTGAATCCCTATCGCGTGCAATTCACCGTTCCCGTGACGCTCGCCAATGGCGTCTACGAAGTCTGGGCGCACAACGGCCACGGCGGCCGCTACGGTTGGAGCGGACCGCTTGCCCTCACCGTCACCGATCCAACCCAGTGGCCAGGCCCCGTTTTCGACGTGGATGCGTATAAACACCCCGGCGACGCCGACGATTCCGACGCTATCGATCGCGCCCTGACGCAAAACGGAAATTATCTTTTTTATCATCCCGGCAGTCACGACACCGTCCGGTTCAGTGCGCGCACTTATAGTCTGAGCCGGGCCGTCGGCCTCCAACACGACACCCGTTTTCTGGGCGCGGGGAAAACCGCCACATTTTTGAAATGCAATGCGAACTTCACCAATCCCGCCACGGGCGGGCTGGCGGTCTTCTCAGCCCAGGGCTCGGGTCAGCCCATTAATGTCGAAATTCGCGACCTGACCATCGACGCCAACAACCACCTCCGCACCCGCGCCACGTCCGGCTACGGCTACTTGATCATGTGCAACTGGTATCCGGGATTTTCGACCGATTTGCGCCTTACCAACGTGCATTTTCAAACGCTTCTGGCCAATACCGGCTGCGTATCGCTCGCTAACCTGCATCGCCTTTCGATCTCGGGCTGCGATTTCATCGGCGGAGAACTGCTGCTTATCCAAGACCAGCAAATCGCGGTTCAAGGCTGCACCTTCCTCGGCGCCAACCAGCAGGAAACATCCATTGGGGAAATAAGCTCGAGCGAGCTCAGCCTGACCGATTCCCTTTTCGCGGATCTCGACAGCAGCAACGCGGCGACACGGGGACAGGGGCGGGCGCTCGCCGGCAATGCCAATTTCGGGGCGCAATGCCATTATTATATCGGCAACAACACCACAGTCCAGCTTGGCCCTGATCCGGGAGACAATGCCGGTGAGCAGATCCTCTGCGAAGGCTACTTGAATACTTACGATTACGCCCCGCCAGCGACGGCCACGGCCACAACCCTGACCTTCGCCCATTCCACCACAAACTACACCGGCAACTTTGCCACCGCCATCGTCATCTCCGGAAAAGGCCTCGGCCAATACCGCCGGGTCGCCGGCTATGCTCCCGCCACCAAAACGATCACCATCGCCCCGGCGTGGAATGTCATTCCCGATTCAAGCAGCAAAATTCTAATGGAGGCCGGCTCGTACCAGTGGGTGATTTATAACAATCATTTTTCCGGAAAAGATTATTATGCGACAGACTATACCGCCATGACGGCGATCGAACCCTATGGAGCCTGTTACGATTGGATCGGCGACAGCAATTTCATCACCAACATGCACACCGGCTTATATGTTCAGGCTATCGGTAATTATTCGGCGCCTTTTCAGTGCATTCACCCCTGTTTCTTCAACATTTTTGCGCACAACATCATCCAAGACTGCGCCAATGGGATGCGCGCCGGCTGCAGCCTGCCCAACACCACCCAGGATCCGGGCGTCGGGTTCATCGGAAACGTTTTTCGCGGCAATCTCGTTTCCAACATCTCCGGCCTCGGCGCCTTCCACGCCATGGGCAACCATCCCGCCGCACCGGGCCAGCCGCTGGACATGACGCTGTTCGAACACAACGCAATGGCGAACCTCGCCCAGGCCTTCGATCTTTCCGCCCAGGACCAGGTGCGCGCAGTCAACACCGTCTTATATAAAAACACCGCCACTCTCGGCACGGCGGCCCTTTCCGGCTCGATTGCGGTGAACTTCGCGCCCATCACCCTCAATCCGGCGCTGAGCAGCAATACCTGGACGGGTTTCGAAACGACCTACGCGGGCAGCACGCCCGGGCCCATCCTCGAGGTGCCCTATCGCACCTTCGACGTTTCCGGCGCGGCGCCGTCCGCCATCCTGCGAATCTTAAATTCCGGCACCGCGCCGCTCGACTGGAGCGCAAGCTCAAACGCGTCGTGGCTCACGCTGTCCAGTCCCGGCGGAAACATCGCCGGCGAAAACGCTTTCGCGGATGTCATCTTGAATTGCAATCCCGCCGGCCTGCCGGCGGGAACGCGGGTCGGGACCATCACCTTGTCGGCCGCCACGGGAAATTCGCAGGTGAAAAAAGTGACGGTGACCTTCACCACGCCCTGATGCGGGCCATCCGCCCCACGCGCCTCCGTTTTCCCCCGGTAAAGCCGTGATCACGCCTTCCGGCCGCGCCTCAACGGTCGATCGCCTTCAAATTCGCCGCCGCATAGCGGTCGCCCACCACGGCTTCCGGCGGAACCGTCGCCTCCAGTTCTGACACCTCTTTCGCCGCGAGCTTCAATTCCGCCCCGGCGGCGTTTTCTTCCAAAAATTTCCGCCGCTTCGTTCCCGGAATCGGCACCACGTCGTCGCCTTTGGCCAGCACCCAGGCCAGCGCCAGCTGCCCCGCTGTCACACCCTTGCGTTCGGCGATGGCGCGCAGCCGGCCCACCAGCGCGAGGTTGCGCTCGAACGCCCCGCCCTCGAAGCGCGGAAACCGCAGCCGCCGTGAATCGTTCGCCCCCAGCTCCTCCCGCTTCGTGATCGTGCCGGTGAGAAACCCGCGCCCGAGCGGACTGTAAGGCACGAAGCCGATCCCCAACTCGCGCAGCGCCGGCAGGATTTCCCTTTCCACGTGCCTCTCCCACAGCGAATATTCCGTCTGCAGCGCCGTGATCGGATGCACCTTGTGTGCCCGCCGGATGGTGGCCGGCGACGCCTCCGACAAACCGAGATATTTCACCTTGCCCTGCTTCACCAGCGCCGCCATCGCGCCCACCGTTTCCTCGATCGGCGTCTGCGGATCCACCCGGTGCTGATAATACAAATCGATGTGGTCCACGCCCAGCCGCTTCAGCGACGCCTCGCACGCCGCCTGTACGTATTCCGGCCGGCCGTTGATCTGCCAAACGCCCGGATTTTGTCTGGTCCGGACATTGGCGAACTTGGTCGCCAGAAAAACCTCGTCCCGCCGGCCGCGGATCGTCCGGCCGATCAGTTCCTCGTTGTCGCCGATGCCGTAGGTGTCCGCCGTGTCGAAGAAATTGACGCCCAGATCCAGGGCGCGCAGGAGGGTGGCGGCCGACTCGGCGTCGTTGCGTTCGCCATAAAATTCGCTCATGCCCATGCAGCCGAGTCCGATGCGGGAAACGACTGCCCCCTGCGAACCGAGCCTCACCTTGTCCATGCCTTATCGATCCGCATCGCTGCGCATTAGTCAACCCGAACAGAAGACCAGCGGACCGGGGACGACCGGGGGTGCGGCGTCCGTTTGCGGCGTCCGGCGGCTGGGCCCCAAAAAAACGGGCGGCCGGTGGGGCCGCCCGCGGAGCGCGAGGTCTGCATTCCGGCTGTTCAGTTCGACGGCGCTGCAGAGATGCCGGGCAGCGGGCCGACGATCACCATGACCAGGTTGAATTTGTCGGCGGAAGCGTAGTAACCTGTCGAACGCGGATTCCGGCCCGTCACCGTCAGCCGGAAGGTATGATTCCGCAGCAGCGAGGCGATAAGCACGTTGCCGAAGTTCGTGGTGCGGTA
>DATJYF010000208.1:0-2280 GCA_035499715.1 Opitutaceae bacterium
GAGCTTTGAATATTTACGTCGTGGCGGTTTGGCGGTCGGCCGAGCACGCTTCCTGGGCACCGGCTTCGCAGCGGGGCGCGAGGGTTCCCAGAGCCGAAATCCGCCGACAAAGGCTTTGCGGTTGTCGACCGCGCGGCAGCCGGGCGGCAGCTTTTTGAGCTTCTTTACGTTCCCCCCTCCGAGCACCACGTCGCTCGGTTCGACGGCCGCTGTCAAGCGCCTCACCACGTCGGCCACGTGCCGCCGCCACCTCTTTTTGCCGCGCTTCCGGAGGCCGCCCAGTCCGACATAATCCTCGTAGGTCGCCTTTTTGTAGGGCAAATGAGCCAGCTCCATCGGCTCCAGAATCCCATCGACGATAAAGCAGGTTCCGAGTCCCGTGCCGAGACCGAGGAAGAGCATTTTCCCGCCGCGATAACTTCCCAAAGCCTGCATGGCAGCATCGTTCACCAACTTGAGGGGGCGCCGGAAGGCAGCCGGGAAATTAAAGCCCACCCAGCCCCGGCCGAGGTTGTGCGGTTCGGCGACGGGGTGATTTCGCAGCACGGGGCCGGGGTAGCCGATCGAAACCGCGTCGTATTTCCAATCCGCCGTTGCCCTCTTGACGCGCGCCACCATGGCGCGAGGCGTGAGGTGCGGACCGGAGGGAAATTCGCGATGCTCCGTTTGTCCCGATACCAGGAACTTCACGTGCGTCCCGCCGATGTCGATAACCAGAATTTTCATTATGCGCCTCCAACTAACCCGCTTTGCAGGTTTGCCAGCGGATCAAGTCCGCTCGCCGCCCGACAACCTTCAACCTTTAACCATTAACCTTCAACTCTGAATTGCACGTTCGTCTTTAGGCCAGCGCGTTGCCAACGATCTCCTGCGCCTCCGCCACGATCCGCTGCAAATGGTTTTCGTCCCGAAAACTTTCGGCATAAATCTTGTACAGGTTCTCCGTGCCGGATGGCCGTGCGGCGAACCAGCCTCCCTCGGTGACGACTTTCAGTCCGCCGATGGGGGCGTTGTTGCCGGGGGCGCGGGTGAGTTTCGCCGTGATAATTTCGCCGGCGAGCCGGGATTCCTGGACGGCGTCCGGTGCAAGCATCTGCAGCTTTTGCTTCTGTTCGGGCGAAGCCGGAGCGTCGATGCGGGTGTAGTGTGGCATGCCGAATTCGCCGGCAAGTTGCTGGAAATGGACCCCCGGATCCTTGCCCGTGGTCGCGGTGATCTCCGCCGCCAGCAGGTCCATGATGGGCCCATCCTTGTCGGTCGTCCAAACCGTTCCGTCGCGCCGCAGGAAGCTGGCGCCCGCGCTTTCCTCGCCGCCGAAACAGCAGGAACCATCGAACAATCCCGGCGCAAACCACTTGAACCCCACCGGCACCTCGGAAAGCCTGCGGCCCAGGCTGGCGACCACGCGATCAATCATGCCGCTGCTGACCAGCGTTTTTCCTACCGCCGACCTGGTCGACCACTGCGGACGGTGTGTCAGCAGGTAGCGAATGGCCACCGCGAGGAAATGGTTTGGATTCATCAATCCGGCCGACGGCGTAACGATGCCATGTCGGTCGGAGTCGGGATCATTCGCGAAAGCCACGCGGAACTGGTCTTTGAGCGCGACCAATCGCGCCATCGCATACGGGCTGGAGCAGTCCATCCGGATCCGGCCGTCGTGATCCACGGTCATGAAACCGAAGGCCGGGTCCAACTCGGGATTGACGACGGTAATGTCCAGGCCATACCGCTTGTTGATCGGCTCCCAGTAGGGCAGGGCGGCGCCGCCCAGCGGATCGACCGCCAGCTTGAGCCCGGCGGCGCGGATGGCTTCCATATCGATGACGTTCTTCAGGTCCTGCACATAAGGCGTGATGAAGTCCTCGTGGTG
Source organism: Opitutaceae bacterium (assembly GCA_035499715.1). Taxonomy (GTDB): domain Bacteria; phylum Verrucomicrobiota; class Verrucomicrobiia; order Opitutales; family Opitutaceae; genus DASRHD01. The sequence continues at coordinate 1,874 of DATJYF010000208.1, forward strand.
CATGCCGGGCGATTCGGTGGCCGTGGTATAGGGAAGGCGGTTTACACCCATGTTCCCGGCTCGCAATAGATCGTTCGCGTGGTCCTGGACCCACTTCGTCACATCCGTGTCCGCCGGCCCGCCATTGGGCGGATTGTATTTGAAGCCGCCGTCTTCGGGCGGGTTGTGCGAAGGAGTAATGACGATGCCGTCGGCCAGGTGGTCTTTGCGGCCGCGGTTGTGGACAAGGATGGCGCGCGAAATCACCGGCGTGGGCGTGACGCCGTCATCGCGCTGGATGAAGGTTTCCACGCGGTTGGCAGCGAGGACTTCCAGGGCGGTGCGCTGCGCCGGGCCGGACAAGGCATGGGTATCTTTGCCGATGTAAAGTGGACCGTCGATCTGGACGGCGCGCCGGTAGTCGCAGA
>DATJYF010000209.1:0-26679 GCA_035499715.1 Opitutaceae bacterium
ACCCGAGCCGTGCCGCTTTGAGTTTCAGGGAAAACTTCGTGCACAGCTTCTTCCAGAGCGGCCTTGTTGTCGACCGCCACTTCACGGATGTCTTCAATCACAAACGGCGCACGCAATGAGCTGCACCGCGCGAGAAGAACCGAAAAATCGTTCAGTTCGACGAAATAGCCTTTATCAATGAGATTCTGCATGGTGGGTAATTAGGACGCGGAATGATAACGTTAATGTCGGAACGAAAGCAACTACGGCCATAAACAAAAGCAAAAATTGTGTTGCCTTACGGAGATTTAACAAATAATTTATTTTTTAAATTGCAAATGTAAATTTTTGTAAATTTTTTGTTGCAGAAAAACTTTATTAAGCCGTAATGTATTCTTGCCATAGAAATTGCTTTCACCCTCAACTTACAATCCCCACCGTAATGCGCCCGTGACTACGAAACTGCTTTTCGTCAAAAATCAACGGCATGATACCCGTGCCCGCTCCGCCATCGTGGGGGAGACCGGGTTTTATTGGCGCACCTTTGAAAATGCGGACGACCTCGGATCCACCCTGCGCAAAGAGCGTTTCGCACTGGTGCTAGTGGATCACCGCGAAGGTGAAGGCGACGTATTGACCTACGTCGAGTCACTGCGTAAACAACAGCCAGACGCAAACATTTTTCTTGTCTGCCAGAAACTGGAGCTGCCCTCAATCGTGCGTGCGATCCGGCTGGGGGTTCGTGATCTCTTCCATCCACCGCTTGAATTCAAGGCTCTCGTCGAGCGGATTTTTACCCTGCTCCCGGCCACGACTGGCGGCGCGAACCGCGAGTTGCACATGGAGGAATGGGGTGAGCTGGCGGTCTTCCTTTCCGAAAAAGCACCCGCCGCGACGAAAACCGCGCGCAATGGCGCGGCGGTCGCCAACGGCGCCGATCACAGCGGCGCCAGCGACACACAGGTGATGACCCTGCGCAGCGAACGCGACGATCTGCTGCGTGAGCGCGACACCCTCAGACAGGATCTCCTCCGCATCAACGAAGAGCGCGCCCATCTCGAGAGCGAAGTCGCACGGCTCGCTCCTCTGACCGAGCAGGAAATGCAGCTCCAGGGCGAGATCGCCCGGCTGCAGTCCGAGCAGGAGCAGTTCCAGGCCCAGGCGGCGCAGCTGCAGGCGGAACTGTCGCGCATGCTCGAGATCGAGGCCGACCTCAAGGGCCAGCTGGCCCAGGCGCTGCAGGAAAAAATTGACACCGAGCAGCGCGCCGGCGTGCAGAACACCGAGCGCGAAAATCAGCTCGCCGAAACCGAGGCCCGGATCGAGGCCGAAAAAACCGCGCTCCTGCAACAGCGCGCCGAACTCGCCCAGGCCCAGGCGCAGCTCTCCGCCGAACAGGCCGAACTCGCCGCCCAACAGGCCGAGCAGGTCAAGAAGACCAGGGAAATTTCCACCGGCCAGCAGGCCCTCGCCCAAAAACAAAAAGAGCTCTCCGCCGCCCAGGCCCGCCTGCAGGCCGAACAGGAAGCGCTCGCCGCGACCCAGGAAAAATTCGAATCCGAGCAGCTCGTCCTGAACCAGACCCGCGCCAAACTCGATCAGGACAAGAAATCCGTCGAGCAGGCCCGTACCGGGCAGAATTCCGAGCTCGCCAAGCTCAAGCAGGCGCAGGTTCTCGCCGAAACCGAGGCGAAACAGCTCGGCGAGGAGCTGGCCAAGAACGAGGCCGAGCAGAAGCGTCTCGCCCAGGAGCTCGCCCAGCGCGACAAGCTGCTCGCCGAAAAGCAAAAGGCGCTCAACGCCGAGGTCGAGCGCCACGCCGCCGAGCAGGAAAAACTCGAGACCGATCTGCTCATGGCCCGCCAGGCGAAGGACAAGCTCGAGAAGGAAAAGGCCGCGATCGAAAGCGCGCGCGCCGGTCTCCAGGCGGAAGTTTCGCAGACCAAGGAAAAATACGCCGCGGCCGACATGGAGCGCACGAAGCTGGCCAAGGATCTGGCCGCCCGCGACCAGGCCATCGCGCAAAAACAGAAGGAACTCGCCAATCTCCAGGCCCAGCACGCCGCCGAACAGGAACAGATCGAAACCGAGCAGCTCATGCTCAAGCAGGCCGCCACCAAGGCCGAGTCCGACCTCGCGCGTATCCGCAAGGAACTCGAAGCCAAGGCCGCCGCCGCCGAGCGCCAGCTGCAGGAGGAGAAAAAACGCTTTGAAGCCGAGCTCGAGAAAATCGAAGGCGAACGCCTCGTCTTTGCCCAGGAAAAGTCGAAACTCGACAAGGAGCGCGCCGAGGTTGCCAAGATCAAGCAGGCCATGGCCGAACTCGATGCCCGCCAGGAAAAGATCGAGGCCGATCAGCTTCTTGTCGCTCAAAACCGCGCCAAGCTGGACAAAGAGCGCGCCGCGATGGAGGCGGAATGGGCCAAGGCCGACGCCGACATGGCGAAGATGCGCGCCGACCTGACCAAGCGCGAAGCCGCGCTCGCCGACCAGCACAAGAAGATCGACGCGGCCCAGGCCAAGCTCGCCGCCGAACAGGAGCAGCTCGAATCCGAGGCGCTGATGGCCAAGCAGGCCACGGCCAAGCTCGATGCCGATCGCGCGCAGATCGCCAAGGCCAAACAGGAGCTGGCCAGCCTGGAAGCCCGGCAGGAGAAACTCGAGGCCGATCAACTTCTCGTCACCCAGGGCCGCGCCAAGCTGGACAAGGACCGCGCCGTGGCCGAGGCGGAGCACGCGAAAGTCGACGCCGAGCTGGCGAAGATGCGCGCCGACCTGGCCAAGCGCGAAGCCGCGCTCGCCGACCAGCACAAGAAGATCGACGCCGCCCAGGCCAAGCTCGCCGCCGAACAGGAGCAGCTCGAATCCGAGGCGCTGATGGCCAAGCAGGCCACGGCCAAGCTCGATGCCGATCGCGCGCAGATCGCCAAGGCCAGGCAGGAACTGGCGGCCAAGGAGGCTTCACTCGCGGAACTCGACGCCCGGCAGGAGAAACTCGAGGCCGATCAACTTCTCGTCACCCAGAATCGTGCCAAGCTCGACAAGGATCGTACCGCGATGGAAGCCGAGCGCGCGAAGGCCGACGCCGAGCTGGCGAAGATGCGCGCCGACCTGGCCAAGCGCGAAGCCGCCGTGGCCGAGCAGCACAAGAAGCTCGAAGCCGCCCAGGCCAAGCTCGCCGCCGAGCAGGAGAAGCTCGAGTCCGAGGCGCTGATGGCCAAGCAGGCGCGGGTCAAGGCCGAGGCCGAGCACGCCGAGGCCATGAAGCTGAAGGCTTCCATCCAGCCCGAGCGCGAGCAAATCCAGCAGCGCACCAAGATGCTCGCCGACCAGGCCGCCCAATTGCAGGAAACCGAGATCCGCCACCAGACGGAATCCACCAAGCTCAAAAAGGAACTCGCCGCGGTGCAGAACGCCCGCTCGGCGCTCGAAGCCGATCAGGCGGCGCTGGAGGCCGAGCTGGCCAAGCACGCGCAGGAAGTGAAGAAGTTCGAGGCCAAGCGCGCGCAGTTCCAGGAAAAGATGAAATCCTTGCTCTCGGCCGAATGAACCGGCCGCCGGCTGCCCACGAAATTTCTCCTCGCGCCTGCGCGGGGAGGCTTGTTGTTTGAATGGTCATGTCGCCCATCAATCGCTTCCTCGTTTCGAACGGCCTCCGTATTTCGACCAACCCCTGCGTCAGCCCCGACTTCTGTCTGGACTGGCCGGCGCTGGTTGCGAAGCTCCGCGCTGGCGGCGCGGACGTAAAGGTTTGCGAGAAGAGCCGCTTTGCCACCGAGGCGGGCGAATTTGTCCTGCTGGAGGACGCCGCCACCGGTGACTGCGCCTGGCGGCTCGCGGCGCGCGCGCCGCAAAGCCTGGAGGAGGGCGAAATTCTGGCCGACGGCACGACCATTTTTCCCGCCACTTGGGCAAACCTGCTGAAATTGAAAAATCTCGCGCAGGAGCACGACGCGGCCTCGACGATTTTCCCCACCGCCGCCGACCGGCTCGGCCAGAGCACGCTCGGCATCGGCGCGCGCTTCACCACGCTGCACTGGCCCGCGGTCGACTGGGCCATGAGCGCGCTCGAGCTCGGCATGACGGCGAACCAGAATTCCATCCCGCGCGAGCTCGTCTATGATGTGAACGCCATGCTCGGCGGCCGGCTCGACACCGTGCCGTTCCCCTTCATCGGCACCCACGTCCCGGAGGGTCACCAGGGTCAGAGCGTCGAGGGCATGAGCCACGGCTGTGTGCTCGCCAAGCTCAAGACCGGCTTCCACCGCCGGCACATCGCCTGGAGCTTCAATGCCGACCACCAGCCGATCGGCGGCAAGTTCGACGCGCGGGAGGACGCGCTGGTCCAGGGCTGCGTGCTCGCGAGCTACATCACCTTCGACCTCTCGCCCGAGCTCGCCCAGACCCAGGTGCCGGCGGACGCCGCCGGCTGGGTCAAGGCCAATGTGGACGCCGCGCTGGTCGGAAAAGTGAAAGCGCGGGTCGCCGCTGCCGGACTGACGCTCAACGAAGCCGAGTTCGCCAAGCTGCTCGCCTACGTCTGGCCGGGGATGAAGAAGATGAAGCAGCGCGACGACAAATACCGCGCCGCGCGCGAAAAACTTTTCACCGCGCCCGCCGGCCGCGCCTATCTGCGCGAGCTCTCGATCGACGAGTTGCCCGGCCTGACCACGCCCGAGACCACCGCCATCATGCTTTCGCTCTGTGAGGCGCTCGGCATGAGGATCAATTTCATCGCGCCCGCCTTCGGCTTCCAGAAAAACATGCCGTATCCGGACAACGCCGCGTTGCGCGCGCTGATCGAAAAGCAGTGGGCGGTGTGCAGGCAGTTCGGCACCAGCATCGGCTTCCATTCCGGCTCGGGCAAGTCGGCCGAAAACTACCAGGTCATGGGCGCGGTCACCGGCGCCCGCCTTGAGATCAAGACCAGCGGCCGCTACACCTACGAAATGGGCCGCGCGCTTTTCGCCTCGAAAAACGAAGGCGACCAGAAGCTCTGGCGCGACTGGTACAAATTCACCATCGAACTTGCGCTCAAGGGCGCGGTCAGCACCGATCCGACGGAGCAGAAAATGGCGCGCAGCTTCATCGTCGACGCGCTCGGCAAGGCGGGCAAGCCCACCGACGTCTTTGCAAACGAGACGACCACGCGCCAGGCCCTCGAGGCGCTGCCGCCCAGCCCGGACTACATGTTCTGGTTCGAGTATAATTTTCTTCACGTCCTTGCCGGCGACGGCCGGGCGGAGAAGAAGGCGCTCGGCGACCACACGCCGGCCGGCTACCGGCAGCGCGCGCGTTTTTACGGCATCAGCGACGAAGGCCGGCTCAATTACGCAAGGAACGTCGCCAGCTACATCCTCTTTCTCGCCGAGAATACCGGCCTCGCATCGAAGGAACGCTGCGCCGCGGCGGCCAGGCTTCTCGCGGGCTACAAAACGCTCGACCAGATGCTCGGCGACATCAGCCGGTAGCGGCCTCCCGCCGGTAAAACCGTTTAATAACATCCTGAAGCCGCGCTTCAGAACGCGGTAGCGCGGGGAAATCGGGCGGACACGGCCGGCCCGTTTCGCCAAACTGCGCCCCAGCCACGGTTTTTCAACCCCAGCCAGCGAAAGGCAGCCATGAATTCAGCCTTCGGCAAAATCAGCCTCGTTTTTTTTCTCGGACTGGCCGTTCCGGCGGCGTTTGCCGCGGACACGTCAGCCGCGCCCGTCCCGCCGGCCAGGCCGCCGCGTCGCGGCACATCGCCCGGCGTTCCCGGCGCCCATCTCGATTACCGGCCGGGCCAGCCGCCGCCGTTCTGGTCCGTGGCCACGGCCGAGACCATCATGGCGCGCTACCCCGACTACCGCGAGGCCTACTGGAAACCTTGGTCCTATTGCCATGGTTACGTTTTTCGCGGATTCGAGATGCTGTATCGGGAAACCGGTGACAAAAAATACCTCGATTACATCCGGCGCTACATCGACCACTTTGTGGACGAAAAGGGCAATTTCCACGGCGACAACCTCGACAGCCTCGACAATATCATGACCGGCAGCGCGATCGTCATGCTCTACGAATACACCCACGATCCGCGCTACCAGACCGCCGCGGCCCAGTTCCGGCACGCGTTCGACGACTATCCGCGCAATCACGACGGCGGCTTCTGGCACGGGAAGCGGAGCACCGGGCAGATGTGGGTCGACGGCATTTTCATGGGTCAGATGTTCCTCACCCGCTACGGGCGGGTGTTCGGCGATGGCGAATATTGCTTCAACGAAGCGACTAGGCAGATCACGATTTTTGCCGGGCACGCGCTGAAGGGGGATTCGGGCCTCTATTACCATGCCTGGAGCGAGCGGCCGGACCTGACCAAGTGGGCCGATCCCAAAACCGGCCTGTCGCCCGAAGTGTGGAGCGAAGGGCTCGGCTGGTACGCGCTGATCCAGGTCGAAACGCTGGCCGTGCTGCCGCCGGACCATCCAAAGCGGGCCGAACTGGAGGACATTTTCCGGCGGCTGGCCGCGGGCTTGAAGCGCACGCAGGATCCGGTCAGCGGCCGCTGGTTCCAGGTGGTGGACAAGGGCGACCAGCCGGGCAACTGGACCGACACCTCCGGCAGCTCGATGTTTGTCTACGCGCTCGAACGTGGCATCGAACTCGGCCTGCTGCCGGAGAAGGAATATGCGCCGGTCGTGGCCAGGGGTTTTGCCGGCATCACGGCCAAGGCTCACATCAACGAGCACGGCCTGGTCGACATCGACGACGCGGGCGACGGCGTGACGGTGAAAAAAGACTACGCCACCTATATCGCGGTGAAGCGCGTGACCAACGCGAAGGAATGCGTGGGCGGATTCCTTTGGGCCACGGCGCTGATTGAAAAACCGCGGCTGGAAGAAGCAGCCGCGCGGCGCGCATCCCCCGCGCATTCCGCGGCAAAAAATTAGACTTACATCCCGAGGAGCAGGCGGGCGGGATCCTCGATCGCCTGCTTCACCTTCACGAGGAAGGTCACGGCCTCGCGGCCGTCGACGATGCGATGGTCGTAGCTGAGCGCGAGGTACATCATCGGCCGGATCACGACCTGGCCGTTGACCGCGATCGGGCGGTCCTGGATGGCATGCAGGCCGAGGATGGCGCTTTGCGGCGGATTGATGATCGGCGTCGAGAGGAGCGAGCCGAAGATGCCGCCATTGGTGATGGTGAAGACGCCGCCTTCGAGGTCGGCGAGGGTGATCTTGCCGTCGCGGGCGCGGGCCGCGACCTCCGCGATGGTTTTTTCGATCGCGGCCATGCCGAGCGTGTCGCAATCGCGGATGACCGGCACCATCAGTCCGCGCTCGGTCGAGACGGCGACACCGACGTCGTAATAATTATTTTCAATCAGCGTGTCGCCGTCGAGCTGGGCATTGACCGCGGGCACTTCCTTCAGCGCGTGGACGACGGCCTTGACGAAGAACGACATGAAGCCGAGCTTGATGCCGTTTTTCTTCACGAAATCGTCCTGGTACCTGGTGCGGAAGCCGATCACGGCGGACATATCGGCCTCGTTGAAGGTGGTGAGCATCGCGGCCTCGTGCTGGGCGGCGACGAGCCGCTCGGCGATGCGCTGGCGCAACGGCGTGAGTTTTCTGCGCGTCTGGCGGGCGCCGGGGGAAACGGAGATTTTTGGCGCGACCATGGGAAGGGGGGCGGCGGCCGGCGGGGGAGGCGCGGCGGGTTGCGGCGTTTGTGCCCTGGCTTCCGGTTTCGGCGGCGGAGGTGTGACGGGTGAGGCCGGCGGCGGCGCCTCGTTTTTGGCCGGTGGTGCGGCCGGACTGGGCGCGGGCGCCGCCGTGGCGGAGGCCGCCTCGGTGTCGATCTGGGCGACGACCTGGCCGATGTCGACCTCGTCGCCGGCGGCCGCCTTGAGGGTGATCCGGCCGGAGGCTGCCGCCGTGCCTTCGCTCGTGATCTTGTCGGTTTCGAGCTCGAAGAGCGGCTGGTCTTTTTTGACCGTATCGCCGTCCTTGACGTGCCATTTGGCCAGGATGCCGGAAGAGATGGATTCGCCCATCGGCGGGATTTTGACGTCGAGAATTGGCATGGGGTTTTAGAGCAAAGACGCGAAGACGCGCGACGCGCAATGAAAAGAATGGCGATTCATGTCATCGCGGCCGGAGCCGGAATCAGAGGCTGAAGGCCTCCTGCAGGAGGGAAGCGAGCTCGAATTTGTGCCGGGCCAGCGCGCCGACGGCGGGTGAGGCGGCGTCGTGGCGGCCGGCATAAACCGGCTTGCGGCCGAAAACCTCCTCGAGCTGCGGCGCGATGAAGGACCACGCGCCCATGTTCTGCGGCTCCTCCTGGCACCAGATGAGGCGGGCGGCATGGCCGTAGGCGTCGAAGAGCTCGGCGAGGCGGTTGCGGTGCAGCGGATAGAGCTGCTCGACGCGCACGAGGGCGGTGTCGGTGATTTTGTTGTGCGCGCGATAATCGGCCAGGTCGTAATAGACCTTGCCGGAGCAAAGAATGATGCGGGAGGGCTTCGGCGGCGGCTGCGGATCGTCGATTATCTCCTGGAAGGCGCCGGCGGCAAACTCGTCGAAGCGCGAAACGGCGGCGGGATGGCGGAGGAGCGATTTGGGCGACATGATGACGAGCGGCTTCTGGAAGCCGCGCCGCATCTGGCGGCGCAAACCGTGAAAAAGATTCGCCGGGGTGGTGAGGTTCACGACCTGCATGTTGTTCTCGGCGCAGAGCTGGAGGAAGCGCTCGAGGCGGGCCGAGCTGTGTTCGGGACCCTGGCCTTCATAGCCGTGCGGCAGAAGGAGGACGATGCCGCTGGTGCGCTGCCATTTCGACTCGCCGCTGGCGATGAACTGGTCGATCACGACCTGCGCGCCGTTGGAGAAATCGCCGAACTGCGCCTCCCAGAGGCAGAGCATCTGCGGAAAATCGAGCGAATAGCCGTAATCGAAGCCGAGCACCGCGGCCTCGGAAAGGAGCGAATTGTAGACGCAGAAGCGGGCCTGCTTCTCGTCGAGATTGTTCAGTGGCACGTAGCTTTCGCGCGTGTCGACGTCGTGGAGCACGGCGTGGCGCTGCGAAAATGTGCCGCGTTCGCTGTCCTGGCCGCTGAGGCGGACGGGCGTGCCCTCGAGGAGGAGCGTGCCGAAGGCCAGCGCCTCGCCAAAGGCCCAGTCCACCGGGCCGCCCTGCTGATGGGCGTGCACGCGCGTGTCGAGGAAGCGACGGATCTTGGGATTGAGCCTGAAGTTGGGCGGCACGCGGGTGAGGCCGGCCGCGACCTTGGCGAGAAGCCCGGGCGCGACGCCGGTGGGCACGGGCGAAAAATTGAACCGCGGCTGAAAGACGGCGGTCGAGCCCTTGAAGGGCGTGAGCGGATCGGTCTTGGCGCGCCGGGCGGCCTTTTCCGCCTCGTGGGCGCGGGCTTTCTCCAGGTTGGCTTCGAGCGCGGCCAGGTATTCGGCCTTGATCGCCTCGCCCTCGGCGGCGGTGAGGCTGCCTTCCGCGACCAGCTTGCCCGTGTAGAGAGTGGAAACCTGCGGGTGGGCGGCGATGGTGCGGTAAAGCACGGGCTGGGTGAAGGCCGGCTCGTCGGACTCGTTGTGGCCGTGCCGCCGGTAGCAGTACATGTCGATGAAGACGTCGCGCTGGAATTTTTCGCGGAAATCGAGGGCGAGTTCCGCGACCATGCAGACGGCCTCGGGGTCGTCGCCGTTGACGTGGAAGACCGGCGCCTCGATCATCTTGGCGATGTCGGTGCAGTAGCGGGTGGAGCGTCCCTCGCCCGGCAGGGTGGTGAAGCCGATCTGGTTGTTGATGACGAAGTGCAGCGTGCCGCCGGTGCGGTAGCCCGGCAGCTGGGAGAACTGGAGCGTCTCGGCCACCACGCCCTGGCCGGCGAGAGCGGCGTCGCCATGGACGAGGAGCGGGAGCACCCGGCGGCGCTCGACGTCGCCGCGCACGCGCTGGCGCGCGCGGGTCTTGCCCTCGACAACCGGATCGACGATCTCGAGGTGCGAGGGATTGGCGGCGAGCCGCATTTCCAGCTTCTTGCCGGAGGTGGTATCGAGGACGGCTTCGTAACCGAGGTGGTATTTCACATCGCCGTCGCCCGCGACGGTGTCGGGAAGATAATTTTCGGAAAACTGCTCGAAGAGCTGGTCGAAGCTCTTGCGCATGACGCTGGCGAGGACGTTGAGGCGGCCGCGGTGCGCCATGCCGAGGTTGATTTCCTCCACGCCGGTCTCGGGGCAGTGCTCCACGATGGCATCGAGCGCGGCGATGAAGGTTTCGCCGCCTTCGAGCGAAAAGCGCTTCTGGCCGACGTACTTGGTGTGAAGAAATTTTTCAAAGAGCTCGGCCTTGTGCAGGCGGCGCAGGATGCGAACCTTTTGCGGCGCGGTGAAACGGGGCTGGTTGCGCGACGGCTCCATCCGGTCCTGCAACCAGCGGCGGATCTCGGTTTCCTGGATGTGAACGTATTCGACGCCGATCCGGCCGCAGTAGGTCGCGCGCAGGTTTTCCACCAGGTCGCGGAGCTTCATCTGGCCGCCCTGCAGATAATGGCCGACGTCGAACGCCTTCTCGAGGTCGGTTTCGCTCAGGCCGAATTCGCCGAGCGCGAGGCGCGCCGCGGGCGGGGGCGGATCGCTCAGCGGATCGAGATGGGCCTGGATGTGGCCGATCGAACGGTAGTGATAAATCAGGCTGTGGACCTGCGCCTGCTTGATGCTGTCGGCCATGATGGCGGCAGCCTCGGGCGTGCTATGGGCGGCCTGGAGCGACGCGCCGTTGCTGCCGAGGGCAAAACCCTGGAAAAAGGCGCGCCAAGTCGGGTCGACCGAGTCGGGGTTATCCAGCCAGGCGCGATAGGCGGCCTCGATGAGGTCGGTATTGGCCCGGCTGGGAAACGTGAGGGAAGACATGGAAGATAAGAAAAGCGCGCTTGCAAAAAACGGCGCTGAAGCCGTTTCCACAGGGCGCGCTATAAGGAGAGGTTTTGTCAGGAGAACACCAAAGGATATGCCCGCTGACAAGAAAATCGAGACGCCGGCGCACTTATTCACGCTCGCTTAACCACCGCGGACGCGTCATGAGTTATCTTGCTAGCCATGGAAAGCGAGATTCGCGAATCCCTCCTTGCCCTGCATGCCGCCATTGCGCGGACCGACGGCGCGGCCATCCTGGGGCAGACCGCCCGGCTGGACGAGCTTCTGGCGCTTCACCGCGCCGCGTTGCACCCCCAGCTGGCGCATTTCCTGGAGCGGCGCAGCTATGCCAAGGCGCTGGCCTGGCTCGGCGGGGAAACGCCGGCGGCCGGTGCGTGCGGAAACCGCCAGAAAGCGTGAGCCCGGAGGGAAAAATTCCGACCGACGGCGGTGCGCCGCTCGGACAGAATCCGTTTGGAGCCCTGCGCGGCGGGAACCTGCCGTCCGCGCCGGTCCCGCCACCTTCGGCGAAACCGCGCCCACCGGAGCCCGCGCCGGCCAAAAACCGGGGACGGGTCGACATCCTGCGCGAGACCAACGGACGCGGCGGCAAGACCGTGACGGTCGTGACCGGCTTTACCGGCATCGGGCTGCCGGAAAAGGAAGCCCTTGCCAAAAAAATCCGCGCCGCCTGCGGCTGCGGCGGCACGGTCAAGGACGGCCGGATCGAAATTCAGGGCGACCAGCGCGAGACCGCGGCAAAAATTCTGGCCGACGCCGGATTCCGGCCGGTATTTGCAGGAGGATGAATCGCGTGCCGGGATTGCAGCTTTCTAACAGCCATCAGCAAACGGGGCTTCCATCGCCTGGTTTTTTGGCCGCAATAAGCTTTTGTCTCATCGCCATCTTTGGCTCTCAAAAAGCGGCAGCCATGAGCACCTCAAGCAGCATTCAGCCGGCCTTGGAGGCGTGGATTGCGGGCAAGCCCGGCGGAATCGCCGTGGCTTACGTCGAAGGCGGGAAAACCACGTTTTTTCAGGCCGGTCATTTTTCTGCAACCGATTCGCGGCCGGTCGGTCCCGATACCGTTTTCGAGATCGGCTCGGTGACGAAAGTATTCACCGCCCTCTTGCTCGAGGACAGCGTGCGCGCGGGTAAGATTAAAATGGATGAGCCGATCGGCGTGCCATTTTCGCCGAGCCGGATCACTTATCGGCAGCTGGCTACGCATACGTCCGGGCTGCCGCGCCTGCCGAAGGAACTGTCATCGTTTGCCATCATGCTCGATGTCGTTTCGACCAGTTCGTTGAATCCCTATCGCAATCAGACATTGGAAAAGCTCAAAGCCTCCTTTGATGAGGCCAAGGGTTCGGCCAGGGAATCGGCCTTCAGCTATTCGAATTTCGGCTATGCGGTGCTTGGCCAAGCGATGGCCGGAGCTTGGGGAAAGCCGTTTGAGCAACTGATGGCGGAAAGGATTCTTCAGCCCGCCGCGCTGACCGATACAAAATCATCCTGGCGGGAAGCCGACCCGCACCGGCTGGCTCCGGGCCACACGAAGGGCGGCCGACCGGCAGACAATTGGGATCAAGCGTCGTTTGCGCCCGCGGGCGCATTGGTTTCGACAACGCGAGACCTGGCAAAATTCCTGCAAATGTGCACCGGCGCTTTGCCGTCACCCTGGGGCGATTCATTAAATGAAATCGGCCGGCCGGTTGTCGATGTGCCGAAACTGCACGTGAAGGCCGGGCTGGCTTGGATTATCACCCTGGCAAACGGCCAAACGATCGTCTGGCATAACGGCGGCACCGGCGGCTATCGCAGTTTTATCGGTTTTGACCCAACCCGGAAGGTGGGCGTGGTGGTTTTGACCAACCACGCGCAATCGATCGACGATATCGGCTTCGCGGTTCTGCGCGGCTCGCTTAAGCCGGAGGAAGCGCCCGCGGGGCATTGAACTACGCCGCCAATCCGGCGGCGAGCGCGAGCGCGCTTTTGGCGCGGTTGAGAATATAGAGGTGGTAGCCGGGCGCGCCGCGGGCGAGAAGATCGCGGATTTGGCCGAGCGCCCACTCAAGGCCGAGCGCTTCGACGATTTCGGGTTGGTCGCCGGCGGCTTCGAGGCGGGCGAGAAGTTTTTTCGGCAGCGCGGCCCCGCAGAGCGCGGTGATGCGCTGGATTTGCTTGAGCGAAATCACGGGCATGATGCCCGGCACGATGGGCACGGCGATGCCGGCGGCGCGGCATTTTTCGACGAAACGATAATAGCAGTCATTCTCGAAGAAAAGCTGCGTGGTCACGAACGCTGCGCCGGCGTCGACCTTGCGCTTCAGATTCGCGAGGTCGGCTTCCAGGCTGGGCGCCTCGGGATGTTTTTCAGGATAACCCGCGACGCCGAGGCAGAAATCGGCGCGGCGCGCCTTGAGCAACGTGACGAGATCGCTCGCGTAGCGCAGGCCGTCGGCCGCAGGCGTGAAGACGGAGGCGCCCTTGGGCGGATCGCCGCGCAGCGTCATGATGTTGCGGAAGCCGGCGGCGTGCAGGCGGTCGGCAACGTCGTGCAATTCCGCGCGCGAATGGCCGACGCAGGTGAGGTGGGGCATGACGGTGAAGCCGAGTTCGTCCTTGAGCAGGGCGCTGACCTGCGCGGTGCGCTCGCGCGTGCTGCCGCCGGCGCCATAGGTCACGGAGACGAAATCAGGGGCGATGCGCCTGAGCGCGGCGGCGGTGGCGCGGAGGGCCTCGACGCCGGCGTCATCCTTGGGCGGAAAAAATTCCAGCGAGCGCAGCGGACGTTGCTGCGCAAAAAGCTCGGCGATGGGCCGGTCGGGTAGCATGACATATCAACGCATACTGATTTGTTGATATGTGTAAAGACAGGACTTCAGTGGGGACCAACATACTTGACGCAATATCCTTCCGCCCATCGTCAGGCGGCGGACGGAGGTGAGCCGGACTCAGGGCTTGGCGGGCGGTTTGGCGGCGGGCGCGGCGGGTTTTGCCGGGGGCGGAGGCGGCGCGGCGACGAAGAGGTCGGCGGGTTTTTCCGGGAGGCTGGTGTAGCTGTAATCGTAAATTTCGAAGGCGCGCTTTTGCATCATGGCGTTGACGGGCGCTGCGGCGTCGCTGCAGGCGATGAAGGCGAAAACCGGGCCGGCCGGAATGGTTTCGCTCTCGGGCGCGGCGGGTTTGGGCGGCGCGCCGGCGGAAGTCGCCGCGGGGGTTTTCTCGGCGGGCCTGGCGATTTTTTCCTCGGGTTTGCGGCCGAGAGCGAGGGTGTAGGTCTTGCCGGAAAAGGTGGTGAGTTTGAGCGTGCGGGAGTGCTGTTTCGCCGCGGTGGCGTTCGGATCCGCCGGATCGGCGGTGTCGGAGAAGCGCAGGTTGGTGAACTGCTCGAGGAGCGAATTAATCTTGTCGGTGGCGAGTTGCCGGCCGGCCGGCGTGGCGGCGGCGGTGAAGGGAGCATCCGCCTTTGCGCGCGAAACCGTGACGGCGGGCGCCCCGTCGAAACCGATCTCGACCTTGGCGATGTCGGCGGGCTTCAGGTTGAGCAGCGCGGAGTCGGCCCAATTCTTCGCGTCGGTGTCGAGCGAGGGGTCGAGGCTGGCGAGATAGGTTTTCGGCTCATCGTCGAAGCGGACGAAAACGCCGCCGGTGTCGGCATTTTTGCCCAGCGTGAGCGACCAGAGCGCATGGCCGGCCGGATCGAGCAGCTCGATCCGGTGGTCCTTGAAGTCGAGGCGGTCGATGCGTTCGGGATTGGCGGTGACGAAGCGCTGGATTTTGGCGTTGGCCAGATCGGTGACGAAACGGGAGAGTTTGTCGAAATCCGCCGGCAAATCGTAATAGCTGGCGACGCGCCAGGAGGCGTCGGGCTGCCTGACGAGCTGGACGGTTTTTCCGTCCGCGGTGAGGCGGAGCTGCGCGGCCTGGTCCACGATGGCGCGGTCAACAAGGGGCCGGCCGACGCGCGGATCGGCGGCGGGCGACGGAGGCGGCCGGTTGAGAAAATAGGCGGCGGCGGAGAGCGCGGCGAGAACGACGACGGTGACGATGAGGGTCTTGAGTTTCATCGCGAAGGGGAGGGGCCGGGCTTTGGTTAATGGCGGCGGGCGCGGTAGAACCACACGCCGAAGGCGCAAACGAGGAGCGGCGCGGCGAAGAGATTGGCGAGGAGGAGGCGGTTGCCGAGCGCATCGATGCCCTGGCGCAGGGCGAGGCGGATCTGGCGGCGCTGGCGTTGCATGTCCACCTCCTGTTTTTGGAAATCGTCGATCGATTTCTGCACTTCAGGCGAAGTGATGAGGTTTTTCGATCCGCCATTCTGGTTCTGGAGCGCGCTGAGTTTCTGCTGCACCTCGCCCAGGCGCGCCTCGAGCGCGTCGAGCTGCTGCTGGTACTTGTTCTGCGCCTTGACCTCCATCTCATGGACGACGGTGAAGGGACGCAGTGACGAGCCCTTGCCGCGGATGGAGATCAGGTCCTGCGAGCCGGCGAGGAAATCGAGGGAGTTGGCGGCGAAGGCAAGATTGTCGTTGAGCGGCTGGGCGGCGGGTACACCGAGGAAGTCGAAACGGCGGACGCTGAATGAATCGAGCATCCAGTCGGTATCGGCGATGAAGATGAGGGTGGAGGCGCCCTTTGATTCCTTAAGCGCAGGGGCGGCGTCTTTTTTCGCGCCGGCCTTTTCGTCTGCAGGCGCGCCGTCGGGAAAGGCGGTCTTGAATTTTCCGGTGATGAGCGCGGCGAGAAGCTTTTTCTGTCCCGTCGGTTTGACCTGGCGCAAAATGTCATCGGGCTGGGCCATTTGCAGCGCAAAGGCGGGGACGTCGCCGCTTTGCGTGCTGGACTCGATGAGCGGGGTGACGGTGAGCGCCGGATTCGGTTTCACGCTGAAACTGCCGGGCTCGATCAGTGCGATGGACTTGAGCTGGGCGGTGGGCAGCGATTTGGCATTGAAGCTGTCCGCACCGAGCAAAAGCCAGACCGGATAGCGTGCGGTGGAGCCGTCGCCGGTCTGGACCTGCGCGGCATTTTCGAGGTCGCCGACAACATTCTGCGAATTGTAGTCGATGCCGTAGGCCTTGAGCAGCACGGGCAGGTCGCTGGAGACATTGGGCATCGGGCCGCCGAACATGGCCATCTGGCCGGCGCGGCGCTTGAAATACTCGGAGGACGGATCGAGCGCGAGGAAGACGGGCTTGCCGGCGAGCAGGAACTGGTCGATGGCGAACTGGAGCTTGGGCGGAAGATTCTCCGGGTGGATGACGGCGAGGGCGTCGAGGTTGGCGGGCAACCCGGCGGCAGTCTGCTGCACCGGCACGATGTCGAAGGTCTTTTCCCATTCGTCGATGACAAACTGCCTTTCGGACGGCTGCTGCTGCAGCATGGGGTTTTCAGGCGCACCTTCGAGCGGGAGGCTGGTGATCAGGCCGAGCTTTTTCTTGTCGAACTGCTGCACGCTGTAGATGAGCTGCGAGAGGTCGTATTCAAGGAACGGTTCGCGTTCGGGATCGAAGGCCGGGATATTTTTCTGCTGGTCGGCCTGGATGGCGACGAGGCCGAAATAGACCTTCTCACCGCTGCCGGGCCAGGTTTGCGGCTGGATGCCGGCGGCGGCAGCCTGCTCCTCCTCCGGCGTGTCGGGGAGCGGGTTGATGACATTGAGGATGAGTTTGCCGTGCGCGGCGCGCACGTACTGGCGGAGCATTTCCTCGACACGAGCGGCGAAATCCTTGTAGGCCACGACGGGGCTGGAGGCGCTTTTCGACCAGTAGAAATTCAGCGTCACCGGCTCCTCGATCCTGGCCAGGATGGCGCGTGTGCCCGGCGAGAGCGTGTAGATCTGGTCCGCGGTGGCGTCGATGCGCACGGGCAGGGTTGCGGCGAGATAGTTGACGAGCACAAGGGCGACAAACAGCAGGGCGACGGCGATGAATTTCCGGGAGAGTTTCATCGGGGAAACGGATCAGCGTTCGAGGGCGAGGACGTTGAGGAAAAGGGCGAAGCCGGCGAGCGAGAGGAAGAAAACGACATCCTTCGGATCGATGATGCCCTTGAGGAAGGGATCGAAGTGGGTGATGAAGCTGAAATTGGAAATGATGTCGGCCACCCAGACCGGAAAGATCCCGTTGAGGGTGTCCGTAAAGCCGCTCAATCCCAAAAAAAGCAGCGCTGCGCAGACCACAATACTGACAACAAAGCTGATGACCTGGTTTTTGGTCAGTGCCGAGGTGAGCGAACACACGGCAAGATAGGCGCCGGCCATGAGGATGCTGCCGAGATAGCCACTGGCGATGACGCCCCAGTCGGGGCTGCCGAGATAGCCGACGGTGACCGCCATCGGAAAGCTCAGCACGATGGCGAGCGCGAGAAAGGCCCAGCCGGCGAGAAATTTTCCCAGTACGGCCTCCAGCGGCGTGACCGGCAGGGTGAAGAGCAGCTCAATCGTGCCGCTGCGTTTTTCCTCCGACCAGAGGCGCATGCCGGCGGCGGGGGCGAAGAAAAGGAACAACCATGGATAGAAAATGAAATACAATTCAAGGCTTGCTGAGTCCGAATGAAAAAGTCCGCCGTTGGCGAATCGCGAAAAGGCCAAGGCCACCGAGATGATAAGAAACGCAATCAGAAACACATAGGCCACGGGCGAGCGGAAGTAGCCGAGAAACTCGCGCTTGAAGATGGGTTTGATTTGGGAAGACATGGAAAAATTCCGTGATCAGAGGGCGCGACACTCCCTGGTTTTTTCAACTGTCCGACTGCGTGAGGCTGCGGAAAATTTCGTCCAGCCGCGCGCCGGGCTGGCGCGCCTGGAGTTCGGCCGGCGTCTCGTCGGCGACGAGCTTGCCTTGCGAGATGATGATGACGCGCGTACAGATGGCATCGACCTCCTCGAGGATGTGGGTCGAGAGGATGACGGCCTTTTCCGCGGCCATGCTCTTGATCAACGCGCGGACTTCGTTTTTCTGGTTGGGATCGAGGCCATCGGTCGGCTCGTCGAGCACGAGCACGGGCGGATCGTGCAGGAGCGCCTGGGCGAAGCCCACGCGCTGTTTGTAGCCTTTGGAAAGTGTTTCGATGCTTTGATGCTGCACCGGCTCGAGGTGACAGAGGCGCATGACGCGCTCGACGGCGGCGCGTTTTGGTCCGGGCGCACACAGGCCGCGCATCTCCGCGATGAAGCCGAGAAATTCCCCGACCGTCATCTCGGGGTAGGCGGGCGAATTTTCCGGCAGGTAGCCGACCTTGCGCTTCACGCCGACGGGATCGGCGGTCACGTCGAGACCGTCGACCAGTGCGGTGCCGGCGTCGGGCCGCAGAAAACCCGTGAGCATTTTCATCGTGGTGGACTTGCCGGCGCCGTTGGGACCGAGAAAGCCGAGAATGTCGCCGCGTTGCACGGTGAAGCTCACGCCGTCGACGGCGAGCTTGGCACCATAGGTCTTAACCAGGCCTTTGATCTCGATCATGGCAGCGAGGTTTGTGCTGAAAAAAGGGGATTTCAGCGGTGGGAAAACAATCCGGGGAGAAAAGTTCCCGAAAAAATTTGCTCCGGCCGGCGCAAGAAAAAATTATCTGCGGGCCCAAGCCGCCGTCAGGCGGACTTTTTTTCCACGTCCGGGAGAAAAGCCGTGAGCAGGCCGATCAGCGGCAGGAATGAGCAGACATGAAACACGTAGGTGATGCTGGTGTGGTCGGCGAGCTGGCCGAGCACGGCCGAGCCGATGCCGGCCATGCCGAAGGCGAAGCCGAAAAAGATGCCGGCGATGAGCCCGATCCGGTTGGGAATCAATTCCTGCGCGTAAACCAGGATGGTCGAGAAGGCCGATGAGAGGATGAAGCCGATGATGGCGGTGAGCACGCCGCACCAGAACAGGCTGGCGTAGGGCAGCAGCAGCGTGAACGGCGCGACGCCGAGGATCGAAGCCCAGATCACGACCTTGCGGCCGATGCGGTCGCCCACCGGTCCGCCGATGAACGTGCCCGCGGCCACGGAGGCGAGAAACAGAAAGAGGTGCAGCTGGGCGTTATGAACGGTGACGTGGAATTTGTTGATGAGGTAAAACGTGTAATAGCTGTTGATGCTGGCGAGGTAGATGAATTTTGAAAAAATCAGCGCGGCGAGCACGGCCACGGCCGCGATGACCCTGCGCCGGGCGAAGGGAAGCGGACCGCCCGGACGCAGGACCGCCTGGTTCGCGCGCAACTCCGCCAGATGGCCGCGGTACCAGCGGCCCACCCGGCTGAGCAGAACGGCGCCGAGCAACGGCACCGCGGCAAACCAGATGATGCGGGATTGGCCGCTGCCCGCCGCGATCGCCATGGCCAGCAGGGCGCCGAGCGCGGAGCCGGAATTTCCGCCCACCTGAAACAGCGATTGGGCGAAACCATACCGGCCGCCGGACGCCAGGCGCGCGACGCGCGAGGCCTCCGGATGGAAAACCGACGAGCCCAGGCCGATCAGCGCGGCCGCGAAGAGCACCAGGCCGAAGGAATTCGCGGCGGAAAGAAAAACCAGGCCCGTCAGGGTGCAGATCATTCCCGCCGTGAGCGAAAAAGGCTGGGGATGACGGTCGGTGTAGACGCCGACCAGCGGCTGGAGCAGGGAGGCGGTGAGCTGGAAGGTCATCGTGATCAGGCCGACCTGGCCGAAATCGAGATGCAACTCGGACTTGAGCAGGGGATAGATCGCCGGCAGCAGCGACTGGATGGTGTCGTTGAGCAGGTGCCCGCAGCTGATGGCGAGCAGGATGGCCAGCGCGGTGGCGGGAGCTTTGTTTTTGGCGGCGGGCGCGATCGGGGCGTCGGCGGCGGATTTCATACGACGGACGCAATCCGTTCCTTTTCGGTTTTCAAACGCAACTGGCCGCAGGCGGCGTCGATGTCGTGGCCCTTTTCGCGCCGGAGCGTGACGGAGACGCGCGCGTCGCGGAGAATATCCGCGAACCGCTCCTGGCGCGTGAGGCTCGGGCGCTTCCATGGCAGACCCTCGACGGTGTTGTAGGGAATCAGGTTCACGTGCGCATGGAGGTCGCGGGCGATGTCGCGGAGCTTTTCCGCCTGGTCGAGCGAATCGTTGACGCCCTCGATGAGGATGAACTCGAGCGTGATCATGCGGCCGTGTTTTTCGGAAAACGCCTTTACCGCCGGCAGCAGTTTCGCGAGCGGATAGGCCTTGTTCACCGGCATGATTTTTTCGCGCACCTCGTCGGTCGCGCCATGGAGCGAGACGGCGAGGCGGAAGCCGAGCGGCTCCCCGGCAAGCTTGAGGATTTTCGGCGCGAGTCCGCTGGTGGAAACGGTGATGCGGCGTGCGCCGAAGCCGAGGCCCCAGCCGGCGTTGACGATGGTGAGCGCGCGGATGAGAGCGTCGTAATTGGCCAGCGGCTCGCCCATGCCCATGACGACGATGTTGTCGAAAGACGCCAGCTCGCTGCGGGCGCGGGGCGTGCGCTCGTCCTCGCGATAGCAGACATGGAGGAGCTGGGCGACGATCTCGCCGGCGCTGAGGTCGCGTTTCAGGCCGGCCAGCCCGCTGGCGCAAAACACGCAGCCCATGGCGCAGCCGACCTGGGTGGAGATGCAGATGGTCTTGCGCGAATGGTCGAGGCCGACGCCGTCCTGCGGCGCGCGGATGATGACGGTCTCGATGAGCGAGCCGTCGCGCAGCTCGAGCAGCAGCTTGTCGGTGACGTCGTGCGACTGGCGGTTGAGCACGAGCGAGGCCGGCGTGAGGTCGAACGTGTCGGCGAGCCAGGTGCGGAGCGGCTTGGGCAGGTTGGTCATGTCTTCCCACGACCGGGCGCGCTTTTTGTAAACCCATTCGAGGATCTGTTTCGCGCGAAAAGCCGGCTCGCCGTGCGCGCGGAGCTTTTCCGCGAGCGTGTCGGGCGTCTCGCCGGTGAGCGGCGGGCGGGCGGGCGTGAATTTCATGAAAGGTTAAGACTAAAAGAATGCGGTGGTGCGGTGCAAGCTGGGGCGAGGGCGCGGCCGGTTGTGGAAGGTGGGTGCGTTGAATTAGTGAATTTTTAAGGGCTTCGCCCGGGGTTTTAATTACCGCGGTGCAGCCGGACTGCTAGAATGAACGTTTACTTATGAACCGTGGCGACACCGGCGCGAATACTGCTCTTCCGCGGACGAACATGACCGGCGATCGCCCGCTTGAAAATGTCGCCAGCTGCCAGGATTTGCCCGTGCCCAAGCCGGTGCAGGTGGCTGCACCTGAATTTCGCCCCGGCCAGATCCTGGACGGCCGGTTTTTCATCCTCGAGGCCGTGCATTGCGGGGGGATGGCGACGATTTACCGGGCCGAGGACAGGGACGACGGCCGCCGGCATGTGGCGGTGAAAGTTCCGCTGCCGAAATTTGAAGGCGCGCCGGGATTTTTCGCCCGGTTCCAGCGCGAGGAGGAGGTCGGCCTGAAGCTCAACCATCCGCTTTTGCTGAAATTCGTTCCGGTGGGGGAGACGCGAACGCGGCCCTACATCGTGACGGAATATCTGTCCGGCTGCACGTTGGATTACATCATTCACCAGCGGCGCCGGCTGCCGGAAGCGGATGCGCTCCGGATCGCCAGCGTGGTGGGCGACGCCCTGCGTTACATGCACGAAAACGGCGTGATCCACAACGACCTCAAGCCGGCCAACATCATGATCTGTCCCGACCGGACGCTGCGGTTGATCGATTTTGGACTGGCCTCCCATGCCGACGAGCGCCGGGGGATTTTCGGCCCGCTGCAGACCATGTTCGGCACGCCGCAATACATGGCGCCGGAGCAGGTGCAAAACCGCCGCACCGACGCGCGCACGGACATCTACACCCTGGGCGCGATTTTGTACGAGATGCTCACCGGCCAGCTTCCGTTTCCCGGCGAGGATCCGTGGGCTTTTGTGCGCTGGAGAATTTCCAGCGATCCGGAGCCGCCGCGCCGTTTGAATCCGGCGATCTCCGCCCAGGCGGAGGAAATCATCCTGCACGCGATGCA
Organism: Opitutaceae bacterium; assembly: GCA_035499715.1. Classification (GTDB taxonomy): domain Bacteria; phylum Verrucomicrobiota; class Verrucomicrobiia; order Opitutales; family Opitutaceae; genus DASRHD01. The sequence goes on from DATJYF010000209.1 coordinate 21,880, forward strand.
GCGCAAGCCGGCGGCGCGCTACCAGACTGTCACAGCCTTCCAGGCCGAACTCGATGCGCCGGAGCGGGTGCACGTGACCGGCTACAGCCTGCGCTTGAAAAAGCCACGCTGGAAGTTCGACTTGGAAAAAACACAGCTGTTGTTCGGGACAATGCTCGGAGTCGGCACGATCGCCTTTTTGGTCGCGGTGTTTTTCGGACTGACTCACTTCCTTGGCCGGCGCTAGCGCACGGTCCCGAAAACGGGCGCACCGCACGCGACGGACGGTACGCCGGGCAAGGCGGGGAATCGGGCCGGTCAAGCCTGGTGCTTTGCCAGCGCGCGGTTGAGCGCGCTGACGATGGCCTTGATCGAGGCGAGCTCGATGTTGGTGTCGGTGCCGGCACCGAAGAGCGAGCGTCCGCGTTCGGTTTTGATCTGGATATAGCTGACGGCGCGGGCTTCGGCGCCGCGTCCGAGCGAGTGCTCGGCGTAGCTGAGGACGTCGAATTTCGGCAGGCTGGTGCCGGCGAGCGCGCGCACGAAGGCGTCGATCGGGCCGTTGCCGCTGCCGGTGAGCTTCTGCATCTGGCCGTCGAGGACGAGGCCGGCCTCGCATTTGACGGTGCTGTCGCGCTCGGTCGTCTTGAAATGCTGGAGGGCGACCGGGGCGGCGCGATCGAGGTATTCGCGCCGGAAAGCATCGTGGATTTCCTGGGGGGTGAGCTCGGTGCCCTTGGCGTCGGCGACGTCATTGATGATCTTGCCTATTTCCTTGTGCATGAGCTTCGGCAGCTGGAAGCCGAATTCGTGCTCGAGAATGTAGGCGACGCCGCCCTTGCCGGACTGCGAGTTGATCCGGATGATGGCCTTGTAGCTGCGGCCGATGTCGGCCGGATCGATTGGAATGTAGAGCACGTCCCAGGGCTCGCCAGGTTTTTGCACCGCCCAGGATTTCTTGATTGCGTCCTGGTGCGAGCCGCTGAACGCGGTGAAGACCAGCTCGCCGGCGTAGGGCTGGCGCGGCGGAACGTCGAGGCGTGTGCAGCGCTCGTAGACTTCGCGGATGTGGTTGATGTCCGAGAGGTCGAGGCCGGGGTGGATGCCGTGGGTGTAGAGATTGAGCGCAACGGTGACGATATCGAGGTTGCCGGTGCGTTCGCCGTTACCGAAGAGGGTGCCTTCGACGCGGTCGGCGCCGGCGAGCAGGCCGAGCTCGGTCGCGGCAGTGCCGGTGCCGCGGTCGTTGTGAGTGTGGAGCGAGACGATGGTGGCGTCGCGGCGCGTGAGGTGCGTGCACATCCACTCAATCTGGTCGGCATGGATATTGGGCGTGGCGTATTCGACGGTGGCGGGCAGGTTGAGGATGATCTGGTCCGCCGGCGAGGGTTGCCAGACGTCGGTCACGGCCTCGCAAATTTCGAGCGCAAACTCCAGCTCGGTGCTGGTGAAGCTTTCGGGTGAGTATTCGAGGCGCAACTTCGTGCCGGCGGCGGTCAGCGGCCGGCTGTCGCGTTTGAGCTGCTCGACGGCGCGCGTGGCGATCTTGACGATCTCGGGCTTGTCCGCATTGAAGACGTAGCGGCGCTGGGCGGGCGAGGTCGAGTTGTAGAGATGAAAGATGGTGTGCTTCGCGCCGCGCAGGGCCTCGAGCGAGCGCGTGATCAGGTCCTCGCGGCACTGGCAGAGCACCTGGATGGCGACGTCGCCGGGGATGCGGTTTTCCTCGATCAGGCGGCGGCAGAAATCGAATTCGATCTGCGAGGCGGACGGAAATCCGACCTCGATTTCCTTGAAGCCGATTTTCACCAGCAGGTCGAAAAATTCGAGTTTTTCCTCGACGCTCATGGGCTGGGCGAGGGCCTGGTTGCCGTCGCGGAGATCGACGCTGCACCAGACGGGCGCGCGGGTGAGCGTGCGGTCGGGCCACTGGCGGTTGGGCAAGGAGACGGGCGGAAACGGCCGGTACTTGGTGACGGGTGGAGCTTGCATGGAAATAGGCGGAAAATGTTTTCGTTGAAGAGAAGTCTGGACGCAACACAGCCGCGACACGGGCGGCGGGCGGAATAACAGGCGGGCACGATCGGCTGCTATGCAGCCCGTCGGGGATCGTGCGGCTAACTAAGTCGGAGCGCCTGGGAGACTTGCAACATTTTTGTAGGGGAGCCATCAAACGCCGGCGGCGGCGCAGTGTCAAGGGGTTCCGGCGGCGGCGCAAATTATGCGGTTTATTTGTAACCGCTTGCCCTCCAATTCCGTCTTGTTTCTCGTGTATGACGTTATCTCCATATCTGTATGGCTGACGAGACGTTCGACCTGGCTGGCAGCCTCGAACGCGTGCGCCGACGCGATCAGGCGGCTGCGCGGGAACTGGTCGAGCATCTTTATCCGCTCGTCATCCGCATCGTGCGCGCGCACCTGCCGCGGCGTGTGCCCGAAGAGGATCTGGCGCAGGAGATTTTTTTAAAAATGTTCACCCGCATCGAACAGTACCAAGGCAACGTGCCCTTCACCCACTGGGTCTCGCGGATCGCGGTGACGACCTGCATCGACCAGCTACGCGCGCAGAAGCGCCGGCCGGAATTCCGCTGGGCCGACCTCTCGGAGAACGAGGCCGACGTGCTCGACAGCGTCCTCACCAGCGAGCGCGACGTGGCGCCGGACGACGCCCTGGCGGCGCACGAGCTGGTGCACAAGCTGCTTGAGCAGCTCAAGCCGGAGGACCGCATGGTCATCCAGCTGCTCGACCTCGAGCAGAAATCCATCGCCGAGATCAGCCAGATGACCGGCTGGAACCAGTCGCTGGTCAAAGTCCGCGCCTTCCGCGCGCGCGGAAAGTTGAAAAAACTTTTTGAAGAATTAAAACGAAAGGAAAAATCATGAACACGCCCGATCCCCGCTGGGCGCGGCTCGCCGCCGCCGCCCGCCAAGTCCGCGACGAGCGTGACACCGCCGCGCCCTACGGCTTTGCCACGCGCATCGCCGCCCGCGCCTTTGCCGCCGCCGAGCCGCCGTTTTCCGCGCTGCTCACCAGGTTCTCCTGGCGCGCGCTCGGCATCGCGGCGCTGCTCGCCCTCGTCAGCATCGCGGTCAATTATTCGGCCGTTTCGGCGGTCTCCTCGAATCCGGAAGACGATTCCGCTTCGACCGAGATCGTGAATGAAATCGTCAATCTTTCCTGAACATGGGCCGCTCACTGCTCGCCGGTCTGGTCTTTTTCGCCATCTTTGTCGCCGGTGGCGTGGCGGGCTACTTCTTCGGCGTCGGCTGGGCGAGGCGCCTGCAGGAGGCGGGGCAAAAGATTCGCCAGCAGCAGCAACAGCAGGCCATCGCCGTGCCCTTTGGGCCGATGGTGTTGCGGCGCTTTGCCGAGCAGCTCGATCTCACCGAGCAGCAGCGCAGCCAGCTGCGGCCGATCATCCTGCGCTACGCGGATGAACTGCGGGTCTTGAACGGCGAGCGGGAGAATGCCATGCAGCGCATGCAGGAGGAGGTGGACAAGGTTCTCACTTTCGACCAGCGCGTAAAGCTGGAGAAACTGAAGGACGAGCAGAGAACCCGTTTGTTGGAGCAGCAGGAAAGGGTGCGCCGTTTCCTGATGAACCGCGCCGGCCGGGGCGGGCCGGGGGTGCCGCAAAAAAATTCCCCGCCGGCATCCGCACCGCCGCCAGCCACGGTCAAACCGCCCCTGCCGACATCGGTCCCGGCGCCGACTTCGTCCGCGCCACCCTCCTCCGACCTTCCCCCGACCCAGCCGGTGCCGGTGCACTAGGCGCTTGCGACTCGCGCCGGCTGCAGCTTGGATGGGTGCATGGCAGAACCGCTCCACGGCCAGACCATCATTCTCGGCGTCACCGGCTCGATCGCCGCCTACAAGGCGGCTGATCTGACGAGCCAGCTGCGCAAAAAAGGCGCGGACGTCTTTCCCGTGCTGACGGCGGGCGCGCAAAAATTCATCACGCCGCTGACCTTGCAGACGCTGGCGCGCAATCCCGTGGCGACGGATCTTTGGAAGGAGGGCGAGGGCGGCTGGCAGCCCGGCCACGTCGAGCTGGCCGACAAGGCCGACCTGTTCCTGGTCGCGCCGGCCACGGCCGACGTGCTGGCGCAGTTCGCGCACGGCCTGGCGCCGGACTTTTTGAGTTCGCTCTACCTCGTCTGCCGTGCGCCGGTGCTGCTCGCGCCGGCAATGAACGGCAAGATGTGGACGCACCCGGCGACCGCGGCAAACGTCGCTGCGCTCAAGGCCCGCGGCCACGAATTCATCGGCCCGGAGGAGGGCATGCTTGCCTGCGGCTACGAGGGCATCGGACGGCTCTGGCCGGTCGATGGAATCGTGGCGCGCGTCGAGGAGTTGTTGAAGCCAAAGAAGCGCAAGTGAGTGACTGGCGGAGGGGTGCCCGGGCCGGCGCCACCGGCGCAAAATAGGAGTTGCTCCGCGGCCCGAACCGCCCACTTTTCGCCTTGGCCAGGCGCCATGCATGGGCAGGCGCGTGAACCCCGCCAGGACCGGAAGGTAGCAACGGCAACGACGTTCTCCCAGTGCCGTGGAGTGCCTGGCCACTTTTTGTTTTTTGGGAGGGAAAGGCCGGAGACGAAAATGCGAGGGGCCTACCACGAGCCCCAGCTGGCGTGGCTGCCGTTTGACGTGGGCAGGGTGATGGTCGTGTAGCCATTGCGCGAGGCCCAGTCCTGGGCGGCCTTCTCCAGTTTATCGTTGCCGCAATTGAGATACAGCTCGGCCAATTCTTGGTTGCCCTGGTCGTCGAGGATCCGCGTCAGATCATCCAGAATTTTCGGCTCGCCCAGCGCCATGAAGCT
>DATJYF010000210.1:0-8101 GCA_035499715.1 Opitutaceae bacterium
GGACCGCCGCTTTCGAGGCCGAGTAGGTAAAAACACGCGAAAGCGGATTCAACCCCGACGCCGAGCCGACATTGATGATGCTGCCCGAACCCTTTTCAACCATGTGTTTGCCAAAAATCTGGCAGGCCAGCATCAGACCCTTCAAATTCACCGTGAGAATGCGGTCTATTTCGTCCTCCGGGATGTCGAAAAACGGCGTGGGCGAATTCACGCCCGCCCCGTTGATCACGATGTCGACCTGCTTCGACCGCGCCAGCACGCCGGCCAGCAATGCCTCCAGCTCCGCCTTGCTGCTGGCTTCCGCCGACAGAAAATAGGCCTGGCCGCCCTGGGCGTGGATTTTTTCGAGGCGCGCCTGCGCCTTTTCCTGATTGCGGCCCACGATGACAACCTCCGCGCCCGCGCCGGCCAGCCCCTCGGCCATCGCGCCGCACAGCTCGCCGGTGCCGCCGATGACGACCGCCACTTTGCCCTTCAAGGAAAAAACGGTGGAAAGATATTCGGTTGGATTCATGCAGGAGTGTGATCCAAGCCGGGCGCCGGCCGGCTTGGCAACGCGAAACCGGAAGAATCGGCGGCGCTTGCCAGATCGCCTTCCCCGGCCAGATTCGTTGCCGCCGCCCGGCGGTTTCCCATGTCGCGCATTCCCCTCGAAGACGATTTCAACGACGTCATCAACAAAGCCCAGCGCGGGCTCAAACTCGCCGACGAGGTGCTCGCGGCCAGGGCTGGCGTGAGCCTGGAGGAGCTCGAGGCCGTCAAGCGCGGGCATGCGCTTCTGCCCGCGCTCCGCCGCCTGGCTCCCGTCCTGCGCCTCGCGCCCGGCCCCCTCGTGGCGCTGGCCCAGCGGGCGTGGTACCCGGAGCAAACGGTCTTTTCGCACGGCTTCGCGATGTTCAATACCTATTTTCCCCACGAAGGGATCGGCCTGGACATGCGCGTCAACAGCTACCTGGTGTGGGATGTTCGCACCCGCGCGGCCGCCGCTTTCGACACCGGCGCCAGCTGCTTTCACATGCTCGATCTCATCGAGGCGGAAAAACTCATCATGATGTATGTTTTTCTCACCCACACCCATGAGGACCACGTGGCGGACCTGGATCGGCTCGTGACCAGCACCGGCGCGGATGTCTGGGCCAGCGAACGCGAGCCGGCGCCGTTCCACGGCGCGCAATCCTTCAAGGAAAACTCCCATCTCCAGCTCGGCGATCTCGACATCAAAACGCTCCTCACCTCCGGCCACTCCCCCGGCCAGACGACCTTCTTCATCACCGGCCTGAGCTGGCCGCTCGCCATCGTGGGCGATTCGCTTTTTGCCGGCTCCATGGGCGGCAGCGCGGATCATTTCGAGGAACAGCACCAGAACAATCTGAAAAAAATCTTCACGCTGCCGCGCGACACCGTCATCGCCCCCGGCCACGGTCCGCTCACCACCCTGGCGCAGGAGAAAAAACACAATCCGTTTTTCGCCCGCTGAACTCGGCACTTGCGGGGGCGGTTTTTTTCCTGCAAGTTCCGCCTTCCGCTCGGGCGCGGTAGCCAAGTGGTAAGGCCGAGGTCTGCAAAACCTCTATGCGCCGGTTCGATTCCGGCCCGCGCCTCCAAAAGCAAATCATGAAATTCGCCGACGTGCTCCGGACCCTGGGCGCGCCCTGCCTGGCCGCGCTACTCTTTCCCGCCTCCTTCCTGCACGGCGGGCTGGCGACCGCGACGGTGACAAAGTACCGGGGATTTGCCATCGACGAGTCCGCCGTGCCGCATTTGGCCGATCGCGAGGCCGTGCAGGCATCCACCCGGGAACAGATTGATATCGTATGCGCGGTCGGCCTGCCGCCGGAAGTCCTGGCGTTTTTGCAACGCGAGCAGTTTGTTCTCGTGCCCGCCGGTACGCTGAAGGGCGACCCGGGCCTCTACGACCGCCGCGACAAAAGCGTGAAAATCTCCGCCGACATCGTGCGCATCGGACACAAGCCGGTGCTGCTGCACGAATTGCTGTGCGCTTTTCATGATCAGCGGCTGGAGGGAGGCTTTGCAAACCCGGCCATTCTGTCCTTTTACGAGCAGGCCAAGGCCATCCCCGCCTTCCCGGCCGGCTCGCACATGATGTCGAGCCAGGCCGACTTTTTCGCCTGTTCGGCCACCACCTTTCTGTTCGGCGTGACCGCCCAGGAGCCTTTCCAGCGCGAAAAGATCAAAGCTCATCAGCCCGAATTCTTCGCGTATTTGCAAAAGCTGTTTGGGCCGAACGCCGGAAATTATGCCGGTTCGTTGACCGCCCCGACCGGACCATGACTTGCCTTATGCTGAAGATGGAAAACCGCCCGCCGGCGGCGGTTCGGGCAAAAACGGAACCAGTCGACCGCGGGGAAAGGGCCCGGCGGCCGCGATCGGCCGCAAGCGTTTGCCATTTTTTCATTTCGACCGTCACTTTTTCCCCGTCGCTGCGTCTGGCAGCGCAAGGCTCCAGCCCTCGTTTGCAACGCCAATTTTGCCGACCGGGCTCACTATGAGACATCTCCCATCCGAAGAAACACGTTCCCCCACCATGGAATCCGAACGCACCCGCGGAACCAGCCGGTTGCCGGATCTCCCGGCCCAATCGGCTCGGCCGCGAAAGCGGAGCCGTTCAATTTATATTGTGATCACGGCGGCCGTCGTCCTTCTGGCCGGCATTTGGTGGCTGAATCACCGCCAGCCGGCCGGTCGCGGCGCGCCGGGGCGGGGCGGGGCGCGGTTCGGCTTCAATCCCGGCGGCCCCATGCCGGTCGTGGTCCAACCCGTCGGAAAAGGCGACCTGAACTTGTATTTGAATGGACTCGGCACGGTCACGCCGCTGGCGACCGTGACCGTGCGCACCCAGATCAGCGGACAATTGGTGCAAGTCGCCTTCACCGAGGGACAGGCGGTGAAGCAAGGCGACCTGCTGGCGCTGATCGATCCGCGGCCGTACGAGGTCGCCCTTGAACAGGCCAACGGGGAGCTCCGTCAAGCCCAGTCCCAGCTGCAGGAGGCGCAGCTCGACCTCCAGCGCTATCAGACGCTGGCCGGGCAGGACTCGATTTCGAAACAACAGGTGGATGCCGAGCAATCGCTGGTGAATCAATATACCGGCACGGTCGAGACGGACCAAGCCGCGATCCACAGCGCCCAATTGAATCTGGGCTATTGCCACATTACGGCGCCGTTCGACGGCCGGGTCGGCCTGCGCCTGGTCGATCCGGGCAATTACGTCACGCCCGGCGATGCCAGCGGCCTCGCCGTGCTGACGCAGATCAAGCCGATGACGGTCATTTTCTCCCTCCCGGAGGACGATGTGCCGCAGGTCATCGCCCGCCTGCACAGCGGCGCGAATCTGCCGGTGGAAATCTACGACCGGACGCAAACGACCAAGCTGGCCACGGGCAGCCTCGCCACGATCGACAACCAGATCGATCCGACGACCGGAACTTTCCGCCTCCGCGCCACCTTCGACAACGAGGATGAAAGCCTTTTCCCGAATCAATTCGTCAACGTCCGGCTGCTGGTCGACACCGACCGCGGCGCCACGATCATTCCCACCTCGGCCGTCGAGCGCGGCCAGCAGGGCGCGTTTGTCTATGTCGTCAACGAGAACAACACGGTGACCGCGCGCACCGTGACCCTCGGCCCGGGCGAGGGCGAGCGCGTGGCCGTGCTGTCCGGACTCACCCCCGGCGAACGGATCGTGGTGGACGGCGCGGACCGCTTGCGCGACGGCGCTCCCGTCATCGTGCAAAGTCCCGACGGCGCTCCCGCCTCCGGCCATGCTCGGTCCGGTGATCGGAAATCGGGAAACAAAAACGGTCCGGCCGGCGAAAAAAGCGAAGGCCGGCCGTCATCGCCATCGGGTGATAACTGACAGGATGGCCGGACCGTCCTGCCTTGCACCGCGATGAATCCTTCGCGCACGTTCATCCTTCGGCCGGTCGCCACCACGCTGCTGATGGTCGCGATTCTGGCCGTCGGCCTCGTGGCTTTTCGATTTCTGCCCCTTTCGGCCCTGCCCGAGGTCGATTATCCCACCATCCAGGTGCAGACGTTTTATCCCGGCGCCAGCCCGGATGTCATGACCTCCTCCGTGACGGCGCCGCTCGAACGCCAGCTCGGCGAGATGCCCGGCCTGAAGCAGATGTCTTCGACCAGCTCTGCCGGCGCCTCGGTCATCACCTTGCAGTTCGATTTGAACCTCAGCCTCGATGTCGCCGAACAGGAGGTGCAGGCTTCGATCAACGCCGCGGGCAATCTCCTGCCGTCGGACCTGCCGTCGCCGCCCGTGTACGCCAAGGTGAACCCGGCCGACGCTCCGGTTCTCTCGCTGGCCCTCACCTCGAAAACCCTGCCTCTCACCCAGGTCGAGGATCTGGCCGACACGCGCCTGGCGCAGAAAATCTCGCAGCTGCCCGGCGTCGGCCTGGTCAGCATCGGCGGCGGGCAGCGTCAATCGATGCGCATCCGCGTCAACCCCCGCGCCCTCGCGGCCAACGGGCTCAACATCGACGACCTCCGGACCACCATCACCAACGGCAACGTCAACACCGCCAAGGGCAACTTCGACGGGCCCTCCCGCGCCTACACCATCAACGCGAACGACCAGCTCAAGTCGCCTGACGAATACCTCCAATTGATCGTCGCCTACCGCAACGGCGCGCCCGTCCGCCTTTCCGACGTCGCCACCGTCGAAAACGCGCCGGAAAACACCAAGCTGGGCGCCTGGGTCAACACCACGCCGGCGGTCATCCTCAACATCCAGCGCCAGCCCGGCGCCAACGTCATCAAGGTCGTCGAAAGTGTGCAGGCGCTCCTGCCCGCCCTCCAGGCCTCGCTCCCCCCGTCGGTCGACCTCGCCGTCCTCACCGACCGCACGACCACGATCCGCGCCTCGGTCCACGACGTGGAATTCGAGCTCACCCTCGCCGTCATCCTCGTCGTCCTCGTCATCTTTGTCTTCCTGCGCAACCTCCCCGCGACCGTCATCCCCAGCCTCTCCGTGCCGCTCTCCCTCATCGGCACCTTCGCCGTCATGTACCTCGTCGGGTTCAGCCTGAACAACCTCTCGCTCATGGCCCTGACCATCGCCTCCGGCTTCGTCGTCGACGATGCGATTGTAATGATCGAAAACATCGCACGGTACGTCGAACGGGGCGACTCGCCGCTGGAGGCCGCGCTCAAGGGCTCGCAACAGATCGGCTTCACCATCATCTCGCTCACCATCTCGCTCATCGCCGTCCTCATCCCGCTGCTTTTCATGGGCGACGTCGTCGGACGGCTTTTCCGCGAGTTCGCCATCACCCTGGCGGTGACCATCCTCATCTCGGCCGTCGTCTCGCTGACCCTCGTGCCCATGATGTGCGCGAAACTCGTCCGCCACCGGCGCCCGGAGGACGAGCCGGCCTGGAGCCGCCGCGCCGGCGCGTGGTTCGACGGCCTGATCGCGGCCTATGCGCGCCTGCTGCGCTGGGTGCTCGACCGGCAGACGCTGACCCTCGCGGTCGCTGTCGGCACCCTCATCCTCACCTGCCTGCTCTACATCGTGATTCCCAAGGGATTTTTCCCCGTCCAGGACACGGGGCTCATTCAGGTCATCACCGAGGCGCCGCAGTCGACCTCTTACGAGGCCATGACCCGCTTCCAGGGCGGGATCGCGGCCGCGATCCTGAAGGACCCCGCCGTGGACAGCCTGTCCTCGTTCATCGGTATCGACGGGACGAATACGACGCTCAACAGCGGCCGGATGCTCGTCAATCTCAGGCCCAAAAGCCGGCACCGGGGCTCCATCACCGATGTGATTCAGCGGCTCCAGGCGGAGACCGCGGAGATTCCCGGCGTCGCCACGTATATGCAGCCGGTCCAGGATCTGACGATCGACGACCGGGTCAGCCGCACCCAGTACCAGTTCGTCCTGGAGAGCGCCGATCCCGACGCCCTTGCCCAATGGGTGCCCAGGCTGACCGCCCGCCTTTCGCAATTGACCGAGATTTCCGACGTGGCTTCCGACGTCGCCCAGCGCGGCCTCGCCGCCTACGTCGTCGTCGACCGCGACACCGCCGCCCGTTTTGGCATCACCGCCGCGACGATCGACAACGCCCTCTACGACGCGTTCGGCCAGCGGATCGTCTCCACGATCTTCACCCAGTCGAACCAATACCGCGTGATCCTCGAGGCCGATCCGGCCCTGCAGCGCTCGCCGCGCTCGCTCAGCGAGATTTACCTGCCCTCGGCCTCGGGCGGACAGGTGCCGCTTTCGGCCGTGGCCCGCATCGAGGAGCGCGAGGCGCCGCTCCTCATCAATCATCTCGGCCAGTTTCCGGCCAACACAATTTCGTTCGATGTGCCGCCGGGCGGCTCGCTCGGGGCCGCCGTCAGCGCCATCCGCCGGGTCGAGACGCAACTCGGGATGCCCGCCAGCATCATCACGAGCTTCCAAGGCTCGGCCTCGGCCTTCGAGGCCTCGCTCTCAAACGAGCTCTACCTCGTCCTCGCCGCCATCCTTACCGTCTACATCATCCTCGGCGTCCTCTACGAGAGCTTCATTCATCCCGTCACCATCCTCTCGACCCTGCCGTCCGCCGGCATCGGCGCCCTGCTCTCCCTCATGCTGGTCGGCAGCGACCTCGGCGTGATGGGCATCATCGGCATCATCCTGCTCATCGGCATCGTGAAGAAAAACGCGATCATGATGATCGATTTCGCCCTCGAGGCCGAGCGCAACGAAGGGCGGCCGGCCCGCGAGGCGATCTACCAGGCCTGCCTGCTGCGCTTCCGCCCCATCCTCATGACGACGATGGCGGCGCTGCTCGGCGCCGTGCCGCTCATGGTCGGAACCGGCACCGGCTCGGAGCTGCGGCATCCCCTCGGTCTCACGATTGTCGGCGGGCTCGCCGTCAGCCAGATCCTGACCTTGTTCACGACGCCGGTCATCTACCTCGCGTTTGACCGCATGGCGGCGCGGCTGCGCCGCGCGTCCGAGGGCGTGGCCGCTTCAGGGGAGCCGGCGACATGAACATTTCGGAGCCCTTTGTCCGGCGCCCGGTCGCGACGACGCTCCTGACCATGGGCATCGCCCTCGCCGGGTTGACCGCCTACCGGCAGCTGCCGGTCTCGCCGCTGCCGCAGGTGGATTTTCCCACCATCAACGTCTCCGCTTCGATGCCTGGCGCGAGCCCCGAGACCATGGCGAATGCGGTGGCCACGCCGCTCGAACGCCGCCTCGGTGCGATCGCCGACGTGACGGAGATGACCTCCCAAAGCTCGGTCGGCAACACCAGCATCACGCTCCAGTTCGGCTTGAACCGCGACATCGACGGCGCCGCCCGCGACGTGCAGGCCGCGATCAATGCCGCGCGCGCCGACCTGCCGACCGCGCTCCGCAGCAACCCGACCTACCGCAAGGTCAACCTTTCCGACGAGCCGATCCTCATCCTCGCCCTCACCTCCACCACCATGACTCCGGGCGCGCTCTACGACGCCGCCTCCACCGTCCTGCAGCAGAAGCTTTCCCAGGTTCCGGGCGTGGGCGACGTCACGGTGGGCGGAAGCTCCCTGCCGGCCGTGCGCGTCGAGCTCAACCCCGCCGCCCTTTTCAAATACGGCATCGGACTCGAGGACGTGCGCGCGGCGCTCTCGGCGGCGAATGCCAACAGCCCCAAGGGCGCGATCGAAAACGACCGTTTTCACTGGCAGATCTACAGCAACGATCAGGCGCGCACCGCCGCCGACTACCGCTCGCTCATCGTCGCCTACCGCAACCGCGCCCCGGTCCGCCTCTCCGACGTCGCGGAGGTGAGCGACTCGGTCGAAGACCTGCGCAACCTCGGCCTGACCAACGGCCATCCGTCCGTCATCGTCATCATTTCGCGGCAACCCGGCGCCAACATCATCGACACGGTCGACCGCATCCGCGCCCTCCTGCCCTTGCTCCAGGCCTCGATTCCCGGCGCGGCGCAAGTCGCCGTGGCGGTGGACCGCAGCACCACCATCCGGACCTCGCTCCACGACGTGGAAACCTCGCTCGCCATCGCCGTCGTGCTCGTCATCCTGGTCGTCTATTTTTTTCTGCGCGACGGCCGGGCGACGCTGATTCCCA
>DATJYF010000211.1:0-24144 GCA_035499715.1 Opitutaceae bacterium
GATTAAAATTTGATCTATTCGATCTCCAGATTGAGGCCGAGGTGACCTTCGTGCCGGTCGCCGTTGAGCAGCGCGATTTCGTAGTGGACGCGCCAGGTGTTGCGGAGGTTCTGGACGAGATCGACGACCTGCTGGTCGAAGCGGCGAACGTGGGCGTCGTAGGTCAGGCGTTCGACCACTTCGAAGGCCTCGGTGATCTGCTCGTGATATTCGAAGCCGTAGTCCTCCAGCTGGCCGCGGAGAAAATGGTTGAAAAAGGAAAACGAACGCTGTCCGCCGTCGCGAATGGTCAGGCCGGTGCCGAGCTCGCGGTGCTGGCCCTGCTGCGGGGAGAAGATTTCCAGCGTGTCGAGCTGCAGCCAGTTCACCGGCGTGGCGTTGAGCTCGGTCTGGACCTGGGACAAGGCCTTGTCGCCGGGGTTGCGGCTGAGGCGCAGGTCGTCGGCGATGTTGAGATGGAGCAGATTGCGCGAGCCGTACTGCGGGTCGCGGGTCTGGAGGATGTTGTCGAGGGCGAGGCGCAGGGTATTGGTGCGGTGCAGCTGGTCGACGTTGCGCATGTCGCCGAGGTCGAGCGGCTGCAGGTAGGGCGAGAACGTGTCGGCGTCGATGGCCGGGATGTAGGGCTGGCCCTTCGCCGCCTGGGGAATGTAGCGGTAGGAAATTTGCGGCGTGAAAAGGTGGCGCAGGCCGTCGATGTGCCAGCGCTCGTTTTTGTAGTCCCACGTGCCGCTGGAGCGCAGCTCGGAGTCGAAGCCGGCTTCACCCAGTGTGCGGGTGTAGGTATCCTTGCCGTCGAGGGCGCGGGCGTAATAGGTCAGGCGGCCGCCGGCGACGGGCGTAAAGGTGAACCAATTCGTCGGCGCGACCGGACGGGCGAGCTCGTAGAAGGCGTCGTAGCGGTTGCTGTGCTGGGTCGGGCCTGTAAGCAGGGCGTCCTCGCGCAGCACGGCCACGCTGGCCGACGCGCGCTCGTAGAAGCCGCCGCCGACGGCGAGCGGCAGCAGGTCGAAGCGGATCTCGGGCAGCCGTTCCTGCACGAGATAAAAATTGTTCGGATGAAAACGCGTGAGGGCGGAGACAACGTAGTTTTCGCCGGCGTAATCGGCCTCGATGAAATTGTCCGGCGCCTCGAGGGGGTAAAATTCGCGCGGCTGGAAATCGCGCAGGATTTCCGAGTCGCTCCAGTAATTGACGTCGGCCGTGACGGTGACATGCGAGTCGATGGTCTGCAGGTGCTGCCACTCGAAGTAGCCGCGATCGGCCGGCACGGAACGGCCGAGGACGTCGGTGCCTCTTTCGCCGTGGTCGCTGATGAAGCCGGAGCGAAAGTATCCGTTCACGTCCTGATCGGCGTCAACGTGGTCATAGGTGCCCGACGGCCCGAGGAAAAACCCGCGCCGGCTGTAAAAAGTGACATCGCCGCCCAGTTTCACATCCGGTGTGACGGGCACGTGCAGCCCGGCGCCGACATAGCCACCGAGCAGGCTGCGGTAGCCGCCCGTGAAATCGACATACGAGAGCAGCGGTTCGTCGAGATGCTGCTCGAAATGCGGCAGCGCGATCGGCCGCACCGGACCGATGCCCAGGTCGGCGTGATCGGCGCTCAGGCGTTTGCCCGGCTCATAAACCAGCGTGTCGGCGTGGAGGGTGGGGGCAAAGGGATCGGGTTCGCGCAGCGTGACGGTGGCGTCCCGGAAGGTGATCTGCGATTTCGTTCCTGCGGCCGAATCCGCCGAGACATAAACCGGATATTCGCCGAGCCGCGCGTGTTCGACCTGGAAAAATCCATCGCTGAGCCGGTAGCTCAGCCGGTCGGCGAGCACGCGTTGCGGGCCATGGGTGAGGACGACGTGGCCGATGGCGGTGGCGGTGGCAGTGACGCGATTGTAACGGATCTCATCCGCCGTCAGTACCGTGGGACCGTAAACGAGGCGCGCGCCGCCGCTGATGACAGTTTCTTGCGTGTTCTGGTCGTAGCCGAAGTTCGGTCCGGTGAGATCCGGTACGACAGGTGCGGCATGCAGGACGGTGGCCATCAGCAGCGAGGCAAGCAAACAACGTCGCATTGAAAGCGGAGGAGTAAAGGGGGTTGCGGGCCGGCTAGCAAGCTTGTGTGCGCTGCCAGGCGATACTTTTCGCTTTTCCGCCGGTCAGACCGGAGCCATTGTCCCGTCGCCCACATATTTAGCCATGGCCCGTCCTCTCCGCCGATCTTCCACCGCCCTGCAGGAAATGGCCCATTTGCGGACAGAAATCCGCGCCCTGGGCAACGCGTTGGGCCGGGTCATCACCCGGCTCGAGGGGCAGGAAACTTTCGACACCGTCGAGCGGTTGCGCCTGCGCGCCAAGGCCAGCCGGGCGGACGAGCCGCGGGCCGCGGACGACCTGGCCGCGGCGGTGGCGGCGCTCACGCCGGCGCAGGCCTTCAACCAGGCGATGGCTTTCACGCTCTATTTCGAACTGGTCAACCTGGCCGAGGAAAATTTCCGCGTCCATCTGCTGCGGGTGCGCCGGGCCGCCCGGCTGGCCGCCGCCAGCCCGGGGGACGCGCGGCCCATCCGCGAATCCATCGAAGCCGCCGTGCTGGAATTGAAAAACCGCGGCGTCGCCGCCGAGGCCATGCAGGCGATTGTGGACCGGATGCACATCGAGCTGGTGTTCACCGCCCATCCGACCGAGTCGAAGCGCCGCACGCTGCTGACCAAGCTCGGCCGCCTCGGCCAGCTTTTGCGCCAGCGCACCGATCCGGCGCAGCACGAGCTGGGCGGTTTCGATCCGGCCTGCATCGAGCGCGAAATCACCTCGCTCTGGCTGACCGACCGCAGCCGCACCGCGCGCCCCGAAGTCACCGACGAGGTCCGCACCGGCCTGTGGTATTTCGACACCACGCTCTGGCACACCCTGCCGCGCCTGCAGGACGATCTCGAGCGCGCGCTGGCGCAGCATTATCCCGGCGTGCGCGCACCGGCCCGCTGGCTGACCTTCGGCTCGTGGATCGGCGGCGACCGCGACGGCAACCCCAACGTCACCGCGCGCGTCACCGCCGAGACGCTCGTGCTGCACCGCCGCCTCGCGCTGGAAAAACTCCGCCTCGCCGCCCGCGATCTTTCCCGCCTGCTCACGGTTTCCATCCGGCGCGACGCGATCTCGGCACGGCTGAAAAAATTGCTGAAGGAGAACCGCCACCTCAGCGCGCACATCGACGCGCTGACCAGCCGCTATCCCAGCGAGCCGTACCGCCAGCTGCTCGGCGGCTTGCGCGACCGTCTCGATCTGGCGGTGGAGGAGGTGCGCGATCCCGCCGTGCTTGCCACGCCCGACGAACCCTGCCTCACGCGCGAGACGATCGACGAGACCTTCGACGCCATCCAGGACAGCCTGCGGGCGGGCCGCGGTGCGACGCTGACAGCCGGCGAACTGCGCGACGCGGAACTGCAGCTGGAAATTTTCGGCCTGCACACCGCCCGGCTCGACCTCCGCCAGCACTCGGCGCAGCACGAGGCGGCGGTGGCGGAGATTTTGGCCGCAACCGGCGGACCGGAAAATTATGCCAGGCTGGACGAGGCGGAAAAAATCGCCGCGCTCGGCGACGCGCTGGGCCGGGCCGGAGTTCTGGGCGCGGCGACGCTGGCAAAATCAAGCCCGGCGGTGCTCGACGTGATCGAGCCGTTGCGGCTGGCCGCCCGGGCGGCGGCGAAATTCGGGCCGGAGGCGCTCGGCATCTACGTCATCAGCATGACGGACGGCGTGTCCGACGTGCTGGAGGTAGCGCTGCTGCAGCGCTGGGCGGGGGCGGTTCTGCCCATCGCGCCGCTCTTCGAGACGCTCGACGACCTGGATCGCGCGCCGCAAATCCTCGCCGCGCTTTTCGCCCAGCCGAGCCACGCACCGCTGCTGGAGCGCGACCGCCGCCACCAATACGTGATGCTCGGCTATTCCGACAGCAACAAGGACTGCGGTTATCTCACGGCCAACTGGGCGCTCTACAAGGCCCAGGAAACCATCGTCCGCGTCTGTCGCGAGTGCGGCGTGCGCGTCACGCTCTTCCACGGCCGCGGCGGCAGCATCGCGCGCGGCGGCGGGCCGGCGGCCAAGGCCGTCCTGGCCCAGCCCGTCGGATTGCACGACGGCGGCATCCGTGTGACCGAGCAGGGCGAGGTGCTGTCGACGCGTTACCACGATCCCGACCTGGCCCATCGCATTCTCGAGCAGATGGCCTACGGCGTGCTGCTGGGCGTGCACGCGGCGCAGACGGAAAACAGCGTGGCCGGGGAATGGCGCGAGGCGATGGAGACCATGTCCGCCTCCGGCTACGCCGCCTACCGCGCGCTGGTGCACGACGATCCGGAGTTTCTGATTTTCTGGCGGCAGGCCACGCCGATCGACGAAATCAGCCAGCTGAAGCTCGGCTCGCGGCCGACCTACCGGCGCGCCACGCAGAGCGTGGACGACCTGCGCGCCATTCCGTGGGTTTTCTCGTGGATGCAAAGCCGGTTCGTTTTTCCCGGTTGGTTCGGGCTCGGCTCGGCGCTCGATGCGGTGCTGCAGCGCGGCGCGAAGGGCCGGAAACTCCTGCGCGCGATGTACGCCGGCTGGCCATTTTTCCAGACCACGATCGACAACGCGCAGCTGAGCATGCGCAAGGCCGACATGAAGATTGCCGCGCTCTACAGCTCGCTGGTCGAGGACGAGGCCATCCGCCGGCGTATCGCCGGGCTGATCGAGGCGGAATTTGCCCGGACCGAGGCGGCCGTGCTGGCGGTGACGGCGCAGAAGCAACTGCTCGGCCGGGAACCGGTCCTGCTCCGCTCCGTACAGCTGCGCAATCCCTACATCGATCCGCTGAACTACATCCAGGTGGAGATGATGCGGCGCCTGCGCTCGGGCAAAAATCTCGAGGCCGAGGGCCGGGCCGCGCTCCAGGGCGTGATCGAGCTGACGATCAACGGCATTTCCGGCGGCCTGAAAAATACGGGCTAGACGGGGCCTGCCGCCTCCGGCACGTTCTCTGGCGCCGCCACCGTGATCCTTTCTAAGCCCGAATTAAAAGCCTTTCTCGAAGCGAAACACGCGACGCCGCACGACCGCCTCGGCATGCATCCGTTCACGCGCGGGAACAGTCCGGGCGTGGTCGTGCGCGCCTTTTTGCGCGACGTGGAAAAGTGCGTGGTGGTCGAGGCCGCGAGCGGCGAGGCGTGGGCGATGTCCCGCCTGGCGGACGAGGGTTTTTTTGAGACCTTCATCCCGCGGAAAAAATCCGTCTTCCGCTACCAATTGCGCGCCGCATTGCGCAACGGCGAGACCCGGCAGTTTTTCGATCCCTACGGCTTCCTTCCGTCGTTGAGCGAGCAGGACCTTTACCTTTTCAACGAGGGCAACGAGCATCGCGCCTACGAGAAGCTCGGCGCGCATCCGCGCGTGATCGACGGCGTGCCCGGCACGGCCTTCGCCGTCTGGGCGCCCAACGGCGCGCGGGTCTCGGTCGTGGGCAACTTCAACCATTGGGATGGCCGCTATCATCCGATGCGGCGGCTGGGCGCGTCCGGCGTGTGGGAGCTGTTCGTGCCGGGGCTGGGCGAGGGCGAGATGTACAAGTTCGAGATCTTCGACCAGCAGGGCCATCTGCGGCTGAAGACCGATCCATACGGCACCTATTTCGAGCCGCCGCCGAACAACGCCTCGATTGTCTGCGATCCGAAGAAATTCGCCTGGCACGACGACGCCTGGCTGGAGCGCCGGCGCGCCGCGGCCGGCCAGTTCGACCGGCCGATGTCGATCTACGAGGTGCACCTCGGCTCCTGGCGGCGCATCCCCGAGGACAACAACCGTCCGCTGACCTACCGTGAGATCGCGCCGCTCCTCGCCGACTACGTCGCGGAGATGGGCTTCACCCACGTCGAGCTCATGCCCGTCACCGAGCATCCGTTCGACGGCTCCTGGGGCTACCAGGTGACGGGATTTTTCGCGCCGACCCACCGCTACGGGGCGCCGGAGGATTTCGCCTTTTTTGTCGACCATCTCCACCAGCGCGGCATCGGCGTGATCCTCGACTGGGTGCCGGGGCATTTTCCCCGCGACACGTTTGCCCTGGCCGAATTCGACGGCACGCACCTCTACGACCACGCCGATCCGCGGCAGGGCGCGCACATGGACTGGGGCACGCTGATCTTCAATTACGGCCGCAACGAGGTGCGCGGCTTCCTCATCGCCAGTGCGCTCGCCTGGCTCGACCGCTATCACATCGACGGGCTGCGCGTCGACGCCGTGGCCTCGATGCTTTATCTCGATTATTCGCGCAAGGAAGGGGAGTGGATTCCGAACAAATACGGCGGCCGCGAAAACCTCGAGGCGATCGATTTTCTCCGCCAGGCCAACGACCTCGCGCACCAATATTATCCGGGCGTGTTCATGATCGCGGAGGAGAGCACGTCGTTCGGCGGGGTGAGCAAGCCGACCCGCGACGGCGGCCTCGGCTTCGATTTCAAGTGGAACATGGGCTGGATGAACGACACGCTGCGGTACTTTTCCAAGGAGCCGATCCACCGCAAGTGGCATCAGAACGACCTCACCTTCGGCATGCTCTACCAGTATGCGGAGAATTTCATCAGCGTTTTTTCCCACGACGAGGTCGCGCACGGCAAGGCCTCGATGCTTTTCAAGATGGGCGCGTGGCACATCCCGGAAAAGGCGGCCAACCTCCGCGCGCTTTACGGCTACATGTGGTCGTACCCGGGCAAGAAGCTGCTCTTCATGGGCAGCGAGTTCGGCCAGTCGCACGAGTGGAATTACATGGCGAGCCTCGACTGGCATCTCCGCCAGTACCTCGACCACGAAGGCATCCGCCTGCTCGTGCGCGACCTCAACGCCCTCTACCAGCGCGAGCCGGTGCTGAGTTTGAACGATTTCAACCCGCACGGTTTCCGCTGGATCAACTGCGCCGACGCGGACTCCAGCGTTGTCAGTTATCTGCGCAGCGATCCGTTTGAGCAGACGCTTTTCGCCGTCGTCGGCCATTTCACGCCGGTGGTCCGCCGCCATTACCGCGTGGGCGTGCCGCGGCGCGGCCTGTGGCAGGAAGTCATCAACACCAACAGCCAGTTTTACGGCGGCAGCGGCCTGGGCAACGATGGCGGCGTCATGGCGGAGGACGTGGCGGCCGACGGCTTCGCGCACTCGATCAAGCTCACGCTCCCGCCGCTTTCCACGGTCATCTTCAAGTGGGCCGTCTCGAGTTGACACCGGCGGCGCTTCGGGTCGCCGCCGCCGGGTGATTTTTTTGGCGCGGGCCTAAGAAAATCCGCCGCCGCGCGTTGTCAGGGTATGAGCTCCACCATACTTGTCCTTCCGGAGAGGAGACATTTCGCCCTGCCGGCGATGATTGTGCTGGGCGCGCTTGCCGCGCTGTTCCTCGGGTTTCCCCAACCTCGCCTGGTTTACAAACCACCGCCCTTCCACCCCACGGAGGTGACAATGGACGAATTTCCCGTGTCGGTGGTCGACGATCCGCCGGTTGACCCCCGCAATGAGCCGGCGCGGCCCGGCGGACCGTCTCCGCTTCAGTTGCCGAATATTCCGGATCCGATTCCGACCAATCCAAACACCATCACCATTCCCGTTCCGCCAGGTCCAATCAACACATCACCGAATGCCGTCACCATCAACCCGTGGCCGGGCAATTCAAATGGCCCGGGCATGGGCCCGGACACGACTGTCTACGATCCCGGCGCCCTCGACCAGATGCCGAAAGCGATCGTGCAAGTCGCACCGGTCTATCCGTTCGACGCGAAATCGCAGAACCTGACCGGCGGGGTCACGGTTGAATTTGTCGTGGATGAATCGGGGCGGGTGCACAATCCGCGCGTGATCCGCGCCAGCGACGCCGTTTTTGCGGAGCCGACGCTGCGCGCGGTCGAACAGTGGCGGTTCACGCCGGGCAAGCGGCATGGCGTTCCCGTGCGTTTCCGCATGAGCGTGCCGGTAAACTTCAATCTCGACTGACGAAAGTCGGCGCGGGCACCGCTGGCTCAACTCACGCGCGTCTGCGCCGCCACCGGCCGGAGGTCGAGCAGGCGCTGCACGCGCGCCACCAGTTCCTTCGGGCTGAACGGCTTGGTCAGATAGTCGAGCGCACCGACGTCGAGCCCGTGGTGTCGGGCGTCGGTCGTGGCCCAGGCGGTCAGGATCACAACCGGAATCGTGGCGGTGGCGGGATTGTGGCGGAGAATCTCGCACACGCCCAAGCCGTCGATGTCCGGCAACATGAGGTCCAGCAAGATGAGGTCGGGGCGGCGCAAGCGTATGCATTCCAACGCCTCGCGGCCGCTGGCTGCCGTCAACACGTCATGCCCCGCCTTCGTCAGGTGGAAATGCACGAGTTCGGTCACATCGCGTTCGTCGTCGACACTGAGAATGAGAGCAGCCATGCAGATGGAGTACGAATACGGGATGACATGGTTGCGTCGGACGGGTAAAAACGAGGCGACGTTCCGTTGACAATCTGATGACAGAAGGTTCTCCCAAATGTTCAAAACCTGTGAAAGACGTTTGTTTTTTACTGGAACGTCAAAGGCGAGCTGGCATGTTCAAGCGCTGCGACATAATGGTTTAACGGATTTACTGCGATGGCCCGGAAAATTAGTTTCATCAATTACAAGGGTGGGGTTGGTAAAACTTCCCTGATCGTCAACACTGCGGCGGCGCTGGCCAAGCTGGGCCAGCGCGTGTTGTTGTTCGATTTGGATACGCAATCCAACGCGAGCATCTGGCTGCTGCGCCTCGAGCGCTGGAACAAAGTCAACGGCACCGGCGAGGGCGCCATCTTCTCCATCTTCGATCCCGGCCGGGCGCGGATCCGCGATCTGGTCGTCAAGGACGTGACCGAGGACAAGAACGGCCAGAAGGTTCTGCCCGGCCTGGACCTCGTGCCCACGACGTTCAACCTCGTCGACCTGGAGGCGGAGTACGAAGGCGATCCGAAGCGGCCGCCCTACCTCATCTTTCACGAGCAGGTGGCGGAGATCGAGGACAACTACGACATCATCCTTTTCGACTGCCCGCCGAACATCCTGCGCGCGGCGCAGTGCGGCGTATTTTCTTCACACGAGATCTACGTGCCGGCCAACCCCGACGCGCTCAGCCTGATCGGCTTCACGCTGCTGGTGGAAAAGCTGCACAAGTTTCACGCGCTTTCCGCCAGTTTCCGTTCGGCGGAGATGGGTCCGGCCGCGCAGGTGCAGGGCCTGGTTTTCAACTCCATCAAGGGTAACGTCGACATCGAGGTGCCCAAGATGCGCATGCAGCTTCGCCTGAATCAATTTCGCACCGCCAAGCGCGTCGCGCCCAACGCCAAGATTTTCGATTCGCAGATCCGCGACGCCACCGTCGTGCGCCGCGCCGTCACGCTCGGCCTGCCCGTCATCCTCGTCGGCCAGGACAGCACGGAAACCGACACCGTGGCCAACGATTTCCGCAAGCTGGCGGCCGAGCTGGTCCAGCACGGCGAGGTGCTTTGACCATTGGGCAAATTTCTTTCAACTTGACGGCACTCCTTTCACATGGCCGACAAAAAATTCACTGAAAAAGACTGGGATGACATCCGCATGGCGTTCCACACCTCCATCATGGTGGACACCTCGCTCACCAGTCTGGCGCAGAATCTCGACACCGCCGAGTGGCCGCTGACCGGGCCCGACGAAACGCCGGCCAAATACATCGACCTGACCTACGCCGAGCTGGCCGGCATGCCCGGCCTTGCCGGCTCCACCGAACGCATCGATCACCTCATCACCATCCTGCGCGACACGATGGCGTTCGACAATCCCTTTGGCGAAATGGTGCAGCAGGCCGAAGTCGCGGTGGAAAAGGACAACCAGCTGTTGAAGAATTTTGCGCGCCTCGAAATTCCGGAGAATTTTCCCATCGGGCTCGCGCAACTTTCGGCCGACACGCTCGAATTCTGCCAGCGGGAAAGCCTCGCCACCCTCGGCCAGTTTGCCGTCTTTGCCCAGGGTTTGTCGCAAACCGTCATCGTCAGCGGCGATTTTCGCAAGCTGCTCAACGCCATCGCCCACATCGATGAAAATGCGCTGGCGGAGCTGCTGCCGTTCCGCCCCGGCAACAAGGGCCTGCATCTGCCCGAGGCGCTGGCGCTGGCGATCAAGGTCCATCCGCCCGCGATGCGCTATGGAATCTTGTATGTTTTCGGCGGCAAGCTCAGCGCGGAGGAGTCCGCCGCCGTCCAGCCGCTGCCCGAGGAGGAGGTCAGAGCCGCGGCCGACGCCCTCCGCGCCCGCGCCGACCTGTATTTTTCCTGGTTTTCCGCCGAGCTGGCCGAGCTCAAGACGCAGATCGAGTCCGGCGGCTCGCTCGAACGCTACCTCATGGTCGTGAACGATTCCGTGGCCGAGGCCGTGGCCAGCGCGCTGGTCCAGCAGCGTTTGCGCCCCCCGCCGGCAGTGGAGAAGAGGAAAGCGGGCTTTTTCGCCCGGCTTTTCGGAAAAAAATAGCCGGCCATGGCTGATGAGCCTCCACCGCCGATCAAGTTTCCTCCGCGTCCGAGATCCGAGCGCGAGCTCACACTGCCGCGCCGGGTCGGGGCCCGTGCACCCCAGATCGCCGAGGCCTCGGCGGAAGCGCGAAAATCCATCAACGCCATCATCTCCGTCACCCGCACGCCGTGGGGCGAGGCGCGGGCGCTGGACATGGTCCAGCTGGGGGAACTGGAAAAAAGCCTGCGCGAACTCGAGCAGAAGCTGGCGGAGCGGGAGCGCGAAATCGCCGAGCTCGAAGTCCTGCTCGCCAGTCGCGAGCGCGATCTCGCGGAATCCGAGGTGCTGCTCGCGGCGCGCGAAAAACTGCTGGAAGCGGCCAAGAAAAAGGCCGGCGCGCCCGGCCCGGTCCAGGCCGTAAGCAAGGAGGAGCAGGCGGCGCTGGAGCACCTCAAGGCCGAGCTCGAACGCCAGGAGGCCGCGCTGAAGGAAGCCAAGCAGGCCGTGCGCGAACGGGAGCAGTTTCTGGAGGAAAGCGAGTCGAAGCTTTTTGAAAAAGTCCAGGCGCAGCAGGAGAAGGAGACCGAGCAGGAACAGCGCGAGGAGGAGCTGCGCGCCCGCGAGAAGCGTCTGCGCGAGCGCGAGGCCGCGATCGATCCACAGGCGGCCGCGGCGCTGAAAGCCGAGGCGGCCGCGGCGCGGAAGAATTTCAACGAATTCAAGGAGTGAGCCGTCGCGCACAAGACGGCTTGCCTTGGGGCGTCATTTTCACGCAACCTTTCCGGCGTGTTCGCGTCTGAATGATTTTTATGAACCAACCCTCCGTCCGCTTTGCGTTGCTCCTCGGCCTGTCTGCCGCCATTCCCGCCTGGCTTCGCGCCCAGGAAGGCCCGCCGCCCGAGCAATACGAGCCGCCGCCGCCGGTGGGCGTGGACGCGAGCTATTTCACCCCGCCGAAGAACACGATCTCCATCGGCTTCCGTACCATGACCGGGCCGAGGGTCTCCGTCTCCAGCTCCTTCGGCATCGTTCCGTCGCAGTTCGATCCCGGCAATGCCAACGATTCCAGCATTACCACCCGGGTGTACGCGGACGGCGGCGTTTTTCCCGACACGCGCACGGACAGCAACGGCAATCCCATCACGCCGGACGGCCGGACCAACACCTGGAACTACCAGAGTGCCTCACAGCTCACGCCGGACGGCAATGGCGTCGCGATGCATACCTACAGCGCGGTGATCGACGGCACCAATCCGCAGAAAGGCAGGGCCGATACCGGGACGGGATTCGAGCTCACCCTCGACCGCGACTTCGGCTGGCATGTCGGCAAGGTTCAAATCCACCTCATGGCCGGACTCGGCGGCAACGACATCCACTACATCCTGACCAAATTTGTCCCGGCCGAAGTGACCACGCTCACCGATACCTACAGCCTCTACGCTCCCACCCTGGATCCGACCACAGGTGATTATACCCTGTCTCCCGCAGGCGCAAAGCCGTCGGGACCGGTCACGAGCGGGACCTTGGCCTTTCCCTCAAGCACCACCGACCTGAGCGACAATAGCACGGACAACTCCACGCTGCTCGACAGCCAGCCCAACCAGGGAAACGATCCGAACACGCCTTCCAGCCGCAGCGTCTCGGCGCCCCAGCACACCACCAACGAAGTCACCGACCAGTGGCACATCAAGGGCGCTTATTTCACCTTCCGCGCCGGCCCGAAGATCATCGTTCCTTTCACCGACAAGTTTCATGTCAGCGTGAGCACCGGTCCGGCGTTGATTTATGCGGGCACGACTTTCTCCGTCGTCCAGACGATCAATACCCCGAGCGTCAACACCACCAGCACGGTGAGCGACGGCTACAGCACGGTGCTTCCGGCCTATTTTGCCGATGCCGACGTGGAGTACTATCTTACCGATCGCACCGGATTCTATGCCGGCGCGATCTTCCAAACCAGCACGAGCTACGACCAGTCCATTCAGTCGGAGAACGGCGCCTTTCACACCAAGATCGACTTCAGCGACGGTGAGGAAGGCGTGCGCATGGGCGTGAACTTCAAATTCTGATCCCGGCGCGGCTGCGTCGCCGCCCCGGGGAACTTCCGACTGCCGCCGGATCGGTGCCCGGGGACGCTGATCAGAAGTGTTTCACGTAGCCCTCACGGCGGAGCCGTTCCAGCCAATGCTGGGTGGAATCGATCGCCTCCTGGGTCACGAGAATATTCTCGATTTGACTGCGGACGGCGCTGAGCGGCTGGATGCCGGCGTATTTGCGGTCTTCCACGTAGAGCAGATAAGCGCCGTCGCTCAGCACGATCGGCTCGCTGCATTCGCCCTTTTTCAGGCTGAAGAGCACGTCGGCAAATTCCTTGCGGATGCTGGAGCGGTTCACCCAGTCCCAGTCGCCGCCCTTGGCCCGGCGCGTATCCTGGCTGTATTCCCGCGCGAGGTCGGCAAATTTGTCGCCGGCTTTGAAGCGGGCCAGCACGTCCTCGGCCTGCTTGCGCAGGGCGTCGTCCGACTCCCCGTCGCTGCGCAGGAACTGGATCATGCGCAGATGGACCGAATCCTCCTGATAAAACCGCTCCTTGTTTTCGTTGTAGAACGTTTCGATTTTCACCGGGCTGATCGTGCTCCGTGATTTGCGCTGCTGCTGGCGCATGAAGTCGTAAATCAGGCCGTCCTCGACCTCCTGGCGGTAGTCCTTCATCGTCATGCCGCGCGAGCGAAGGTAGGCGAGAAACTTGCTGCGGTCGCCGTCGAATTCGTTGATCTGCTGCTCCTCGATCTCGTTGTCGATGTAGCTGTCCGGCACGTGCGCCTTCTCGTTTTTGTGGAATTCCTTCACGATCAGGACGCGGTCGATGAGCTGCTGGATGATTTCATCCTGCGCCTGCTCCAGCTTCTGGTTGAATTCCTGCTCGTTGTGGCTCTCGTTGTGGATCTGGGGCAGCAGCGGCGCGAGCTCGCGCCGCACATCGTCGACGGTGATGATCTTGTCCTCGACCACCGCGGCGATGCCGTCGGCGAAACGCATGTCGAGGTTGTCGCCGGTGAGCGGTACGGAATCCTGCAGCGGCGGGGTGGTGGTCTGGGCGCGGGCGAGCGGCCCCGCGGCTGCGATCAGGAGGCAGCAGGCGGCGCCGAGGACGGAACGGAAGGGCATCATGGAAGATTGTTCAGGAAGGAAATGATTTCCCGCAAACGTAGAAGCGGCTGCGGGGCGGTCAACCTCGGAAACCGCGTCCCGACCATGACAAAATCGTCGCGGCGACCGCTGCCCCGGAGGCACTTCAACCGGCTGCTTTCCGTTGTGACGGATACGAGGCCCTTTTGTTCCGCCCGCACCCGGATTTCGGTCACGAGCAGGAGCGCCCGCACCTCCTCGCCAAATTTGCCGAAGCGGTCGCGCAGTTCGTCCTCGATCTGGCGGAGCTGGGCCGGCGCCTCCGCCAGCGCCAGGCGGCGGTAAAAATCGATGCGCAGGCGGGTCTCGCCGATGTAGCCGGCCGGCAGGCGCGCCTGGATCTTCGCCACCTCCTTTCCCGCGGCCGCCTCCGCGTCCTTGAGGGCGGTGTAACCGTCCTCGTGCCGCCCGCGCGCCGGCGCCTCGGCCGCGGGTTCGCCGACGAAAACGAAATCCAGCTTGACGTTGGCCCGCACCGCCGCGGCCCGCTTCTCGCCTTTCAGCCGTGCGACCGACTGCCGCAAAAGCTGGCAGTAGAGCTCGAAGCCGACGCCGACGATGTGGCCGCTCTGCTCGGCGCCGAGCAGGTTGCCGGCGCCGCGCAGCTCGAGGTCGCGCATGGCGATGCGGAAACCCGAGCCGAGCTGGTTGTGCGCGCGCAGGGCGTTGAGGCGTTCGCGCGCGAGGTCGAGCAGCCGCGTATGCCGGTGCAGCAGGAGGTAGGCGTAGGCCTGGTGCCTGAAACGCCCGACCCGCCCGCGCAGCTGGTAGAGTTGCGACAGTCCGAACCGGTCCGCGCCCTCGATGATCAGCGTGTTGCAGTTGGGGATGTCCAGTCCGCTCTCGATGATGGTCGTGCAAACAAGCACCTGGTACCGGCCGGCGACGAAGTCGGTCATCATCCGCTCCAGTTCGCCTTCGCCCATCCGGCCGTGGCCCACGCCGATTTCCAGATCGGGCAGGAGCTCGCGCAGCCGCGCGGCCACGAGGTCGATCGTCTGCACGCGGTTGTGCAGGTAAAAGACCTGCCCGCCACGGCGGATCTCGTGGCGGATGGCCTCGACCACGAGTTTTTCGTCGTAGGTCTTGACGATGGTCTGGATGGGCAGCCGGTTGGTGGGCGGCGTCTCGATCACGCTCATGTCGCGCGCGCCGGTGAGTGCGAGGTAAAGCGTGCGCGGGATCGGCGTGGCGCTGAGCGAGAGCACGTCGACGTGGGCGCGCCACTGTTTGAACACCTCCTTGTGCTTCACCCCGAAGCGCTGCTCCTCGTCGATGACGGCGAGGCCGAGCTCGCGGAACTTCACGTCGCGCTGGAGCAGCCGGTGCGTGCCGATGAGGATGTCGACCTGGCCGGCGGCGGTGGCGGCGAGGATTCTCTTCTGCTCCCGCGGCGAGCGGAAACGGCTGACCATTTCGATGGCGATCGGATAGCCGGCCATGCGCTCGCGAAAGGTGTTCAGATGCTGCTGGGCGAGCACGGTGGTCGGCACGAGCAGCGCGACCTGCCGGCCGCCCTGCACGGCCTTGAAGGCGGCGCGGAGGGCGACCTCGGTCTTGCCGAAGCCGACGTCGCCGCAGATCAGCCGGTCCATCGGCCGCGTCCGCTCCATGTCGGACTTGGTCTCGACGATGGCTCGCAGCTGGTCGGGCGTCTCGGTGAAGGGAAACGACGCCTCGAATTCCTTCTGCCAGTCGTTGTCCGCCGTGAAGGCGTGACCCGGCTGCGCCTCGCGCGCGGCCTGGATGCGCAGCAGCTCGGCGGCGAGGTCGAGCGTGGCGCGTTCGGCCGCGGCGCGCGCCTTTTCCCACCGGCCCGAGCCGATCCGGCCGAGCTGCGGGCGCGTCTTGCTCAGGCCGACGTAGCGGCTGAGCAGGTGCGACTCCTGCAGCGGCACGTGCAGCGTGACCTGGTCGTCGAATTCCAGCGAGATCACTTCACGCGGCCCGGCGGTCGTCTCCAGGGTCTTGAGCCCGCGGTAGAGCGCGATCCCGTGCTGCAGGTGGACAACGAAGTCGCCCTCGACCAACTCGGAAAAGTCGAGCAGCTGGTCCACCTGCGCGCGCTGCGCGATCGTCCGGCGGTGCGGCGACGGACGGCGTGGCCGCTGCCGGCCGAAAATCTCCGTCTCGGTCACGACGACCAGGCCGCGCGCGCCGTCCGCGCAGCCGGGCAGCGCGGCCGCATCGCGGAAGGTGACGCGGAAGCCCTCGTTCAGCGCGCCGCGCAAAAAACGCGTGGAAAGTTTTTTCAGCTCCGCCTCGGCGGCGAGGATTTCCCGCGCACGCTGCTCCTCGCCGTCCTTGGAGACGACGAAGGCCACGTCGTAGCCGGCGCGCCGCCAGGCCACGGCCTGCCGGAGAAATTTCCGGCGCGCCTCCTCCTCCATCTGCAGCCGCTCCTGCGCCACCAGCGCGTCATCCGGATAGCTGCGGTGATGCACGAGGCTTTCCGTGTCCCAGGTCTGTTCCGTGTCCGCGCCGTCGAAGAGTTCGGAAGCCTCGTCCAGGTCGCCCAGGCCGAAAACGGCGGCGCATTTTTCCAGGAGCGGCGCGAGCGGCGGTCCGCCGTCGCGGCGGAGGAGGTCGAATCCCCCTTCGAGCGCGGCCGGCTCGACCAGCGCGAGATGGGCGGCCGGCGTGAGATAGTCGGCCAGGCCGGTGCGGGCCGGGTCGAGTTTCACCCGCGGCGAGGCGGCCAGGGCGATTGATTCCACCGCCCCGCCCGAGCGCTGCGTGACCGGATCGAGGAGCTTGATCGATTCGATTTCGTCGCCGAAAAAATCGAGCCGGTAGGGCTGGGCGGCGGTGACCGGATAGACATCAATGATGCCGCCGCGCACGGCGTAATGGCCGGGAGCCTCGCACACGGCCTCGCTGTCGTAATCAAGCTCGCGGAGTTTTTCGAGCAGGGCGTGGAAAGGCTGCGGCTGGCCGCGGGTGAGCGTGAGCTCGCGCGTGGCGAACTGCTCGAGCGCGGGCACGGGCTGGAGGAGCGCGGCCGGCGTGGCGAGGACGACCAGGGTTGAAAGCTGGGGGTTGAAAGTCGAGAGACCGCGACGCGCGCGCAATTTTGAGAGCACGGCCAGCCGGTCGCTCGAAGCGGCGAAGGCCTCGCGCATGTCGCGGCTGTCGGGCAGCGCCTCGGGAAAAACCACCACCTCGATTTCCGTCCGTCCGCCCGCCGCGTGGTGAAAGAGGGCCAGGTCCTCGGCCAGGGCCTCGGCGGCGCGGAGTTCCTCCACCGCCAGCACCCAGACCGGCGAGGGATGGGCGCGCAGCAACCCGGCCAGCACCGCGCCGCGCGCGGGCGGGCAGACGCCGGTGAGTTTGATGCGCATGAGGGTTGAAACGGCCATCGGGATGAATCGCGGAAAGGCGAGGAAATGCGAAAAACGGCAAAGCACAATCCGCGTTGCCGTCTTTCCGCGTTCAGATTTCCGGCAAAGTCTTGAGCGTTTCCAGGGCGGCTTGCGCGGCCGCCTCCTCGGCGGACTTTTTCGAGGTGCCGCGGCCGACGCCGAGCCGGCGGTCGACGAGAAAAACCGCGACCTCATATTCGCGGGCATGATCCTCGCCCGCGATGGCCACAACTTCGTAGCGCAGCGCCTGGTTGCCGTGGTGCGGCTGGATCAGCTCCTGCAGCCGGCCTTTCGGGTTGTCGGTGTCCTCGCACAGCGCGAGGCGGTCCGGGATCGATCCATAGAGGCCGAGCACGATGCGGCGGGCCGTGGGCAGATCGCTGTCGAGATAGAGCGCGCCGGCCAGCGCTTCGAACACGTCCTCGAGCGTCGAAGCCCGCGTCCGCCCGCCGGTCGCCTCCTCGCTCCCGCCCAGGCGCAAACAGGCGTCGAGGCCGATTTCCTGGGCCAGCCGGCTGAGAAAGCTGCCTTTGGAGAGCGCGGCGCGACGCTTGCTCAGCACGCCTTCGCGTTCGCCCGGGAAAAGCCCGAACAGCGCCTCGGTCAAAATGAGCTGCAGCACGGCGTCGCCCAGGAACTCGAGCCGCTCGTAGCTTTCCGCCGAATCCGGATGCTCCGGCAGAAAGGACGAATGCGTGACGGCGCGTTCGAGGAGGGCCGCGTCGCGGAAGACGTAGGTCAGCCGCGCCTGGAGGTGTTGCAGGGCGTCATTCATGAGCTTGCACTCGCATACCGCCGCAAACCGCGCGAGAACACCAGCACGGCCAGGGCCACCCATGCCACCGTCACGATCGCGAGCCAGAGCGCGTAAACCGGCTTGAACCCGTGCAGGAGCGTGCCCGCCGGCACGTTGCTGACCACCACGGCGGGCAGCGCGTAAACGAACAGCACCCGCGCCACGCCGTGGAAAGCCTCGCGCGGCAGCCGTGAAAATTCGAAGAGCGTGAAATAACTCCCCTCCAGATTCTGCGCGCCGATGATCCAGAACGAGAACGACACCACCATGAGCAGCACGCTGTAATGCACGGCGAGCCCGCACAGCACCAGCAGCGCGTAGAGCGCGACGCCGCCGGGCGTCACATGCAGGCCGAGATGGTGCGCGGCGTAGCCGACGACGCCGAGCGAGACCACGGCGTTGAGCAGGCCGTCGGGGTCGAGCTTGCGCGTCGAAACCATGAAGAGCGGGTTGCCCGGCTGGGCGAGGAAGAAGTCGAAATGGCCGGTGCGGATGTTGCGGCTCATCTCGAAGAGGTTGCTCCAGAAAAAGCCCATGAGCAGGCGCTGCAAAAGCATGGCCGTGCCGAAAAGCAGGAGCATTTCGTATTCGTTCCAGCCGGCGATCGAGTCGGTGTGGCGGTAAAGCACACCGATGAGCAGGAGTCCGACGCCCATCCAGAAAAACTCGACCAGCGACCACATGATGAAGTCGCCCCGGAACATCATCGTCCGCACCATCGAATAGCGGGCGCAGGCGAGCCAGACGCGGAGGTAGTTCAGCGGTTTCATGGCCGGATCAGCCGCCGACCGCGGTGTGGCGCCGCAGCCCGCGGGTCCAGAGAAACTGGGCGATGCCGAGGAGAACGATGGCCCAGGCGCATTGCAGGCCGAAGCCGGCGAGCGCGTCGCTCCAGCCGATCCGGCCGGTCAGGATCGCGGCGGGAAAATACATCTGATAAAAATAGGGCAGGTAGCGCGAAATTTGGAAGAGCGCGGGCGGCAGGAGATCGAGCGGAAACATCTGGCCGCCGAGCACGGTTTCGACCGCGAGCGAGAGGAGGATGAACGACTGGATTTCCAAAAACCAGAAGGTGAGCAGGCCGAAGCAGTAGGCGATGGTGAACTGGATCAGGGCGGAGAGCGCGGCGGCGGGCAGGCCGAGCGCGAGCCGCCAGGCCTCGTGCGGCGGCGCGAGGTAGGGCCAGAGCAGCGGCAGGGCGAGCGCGAGCGGCACGAGCACGAGCAGGCCGGACACCATCCGGGCGGCGGAAAACACGCTCAGGCGGTAGAGGAAGTAGTTGATCGGCTTGAGCAGGAACTGGTTGATCAGGCCGTTGCGGATGTCCTCGCTGATCTGGTAGTCCTCGTTGAACGCGCCGACGAAAAACTGCAGGAGAATGAGCGTGACGAAATAGGTGAGGGTCTGGGCGAGGTCGAAGCCGCCGATGCGCGAATTGCCGGCATAGGCCGCGCCCCAGAGGATGAAGACGACGGTGAGCTGGAAGACGGAAAAGCCGCCGCGGAGCGCGAAGTTCCAGCGGTAGACGAGATTGCTCTGCAGTCCGACGAGAAAGGAGTGACGATATTTGGCGAGCGCGGCCATCGGGAGATTTTTAGCGCAAAGACAATCCGGCGCAAAGCGGAAGGTTTTTTCTGCCTCGCGCTATTCGCCCTTCAGCCCGAAGCGCGTGACGATTTCCTTCGCGAGGCTTTTGTAGGCGGTGGCGCCGGGGTTGTGCGGATCGTAGGCGAAGATGGTCTTGCCGAAGCTCGGCGCCTCGCTCAGGCGGACGGTGCGCGGAATGACGGTCTCAAAGATTTTTGCCGGCTCGTAGGCCTTGACCTCGTCGACCACCTGGCGCGAGAGGTTGGTGCGCACGTCGAACATCGTCATGATGGTGCCGCCGATCGCGAGCCCGCTGTTGATGCCGGCGCTTTTGAGCCGGTCGACGACGCGGAAAATCTGGGCCAGGCCCTCGAGCGCCATGTATTCGCACTGCAGGGCGATGAGGAGAAAATCGGCGGCGGCCAGGCTGTTCATCGAGAGGATGCCGAGGGCGGGCGGGCAGTCGATGATCACGGCGCGGTAGCCGCCGCTGGCGCGCACGGGATCGAGCACGGCGCGGAGCTTGAGCAGGTAATTTTCCGTCTGCGCGAGCTCGATCTCGGCCGCGGCCAGGTCGACCTCGGCGGGAATGAGCGCGAGATGCTCGTAGGCGGTCGGCGTGACCATCGCGAGGGCGGAGCCCTCGCCGTGCAGCGGGCGGTAGAGGCTTTTGCCCTCCTGTTTCTCGATGCCGAGCGCGCTGGTGGCGTTGGCCTGGGGATCGAGGTCGACGAGCAGGGTGTGGATTTTTTTCTCGGCCAGCGCGGCGGCAAGGTTGACCGCGGTGGTGGTTTTGCCGACGCCGCCCTTTTGGTTGGCGATGGTAAAGACGGTGCAAGCCATGGCTGAACCAACCGTGGCAGCGCCGGCGGCGTCCAGCGAGAAAGAAAATGCGTCCGGCCCGCAGGCGGAAAACTAGGGCAGGCGGTTCGGCGGATTTCGAGCCAGAACGGCGGCCGAAGAAGGCAGGTCGGCCGCGGTCCAGCCGCCGCCAAGGGCCTCGAGCAAGGCGACGCTCGTGGTCCGCTGGGTTTGCAGCGTGGTCAGGGCGGATTGGCGGGCATTCAATTCGGCGACCTGGGCGGTCACCACGGTTGTGTAGTCCACGATGCCGGCATTGTATTCGTTGAGCGCGATGCGGGCGGCGTCGGCCGCCTCGGTCACGGCGGCGGATTGGACCGCGGCCTCTTCGCCGAGGAGCCGCAGGGTGGAGAGATCGTCCTCGACGCCTTGGAAGGCGCTGAGGACCGTCTGGCGGTACGCGGCGACGGTGGCATCGTAGGCGGCACGGGCCTGGAGAACCTCCGCCCGGCGCTGTCCGAAATCGAAGATCGTTTCGCTCAGGTTCGCGCCGAGCGACCAGGTGCGGTTGGCGGTGCGGAAGAGCCGGTCGAGGGTGGAGGATTGGTAGCCGGCCTCACCCGAAAGCGTGATATCGGGAAAATAGCCGGCGATCTGCACGCCGACGCGCGCGTTGGCTTCGGCCACGGCCCGCTCGGCCGCGGCGATGTCGGGTCTGCGCTCGAGCAGGGCCGACGGCAACTGCGCAGGTATGGCCGGCGCCGGCAGGACGAGGGCGGGCTGGGGCGCAAGGGAAAATTCCGCCGGCGGATGCCCCAGCAGCACGGCGATCGCGTGCTCGAGCTGGGCGCGCTGCACGCCGGCGTCGATTTGCTGGGCCCGGACCGAATCGAGCTGGGCCTGCGCGGAAATCACATCGCTGCGGGCCGCGATGCCGGCTTTGTATTTATTCTGGGAAATTTCCAGGGTGCGCTGGTAATCGCCGACGGCGTGGGCATAGAGGCGCTGGCGTTCGTCGGCGACGCGCAACAAAATATAATCCTGGGCCAGCACCGCCTGGATGGACAGCCGCGCATTGGCGAGGTCGGCGGCGCTCGCCTGGGCGGCGGCGATGTCGGCCTCGCTGAGCCGGCGGATGCGTCCCCAGAAATCGGGCGCCCAGCCGGCCTGCAATCCGGCCTGGGCGGTGGTGGTGATGTCCGATGAGCCGCCCGCCGTCGGGGCCGTCGCGCCGGAGGCGGTCGTGCTCGAAGCGGATCCGGAGCTGCGCCGCACGCGCTGATACGAACCGGTGGCGGAGAGCGAAGGAAAGAGCGTCGCGTGGTCGGCCCGCGCCAGCTGCCGCGCCTCCTCGTAGTTCGCGACCGCCTCGCGCAGCGATTGATTGGAGACGATCGCCTCACCTTCCAGCTGGTTGAGGATCGGATCTTGGAAAAGCTCCCACCAGGGGCCGCGATCGGCGGCGTCGTTCGGCGTGGCCGGCTTCCAGCCGTCGGCCTCCTTGAAGCTGGCGGGAACGGCGGTTTGCGGGCGGCGGTAATTCGGGCCGACGGCGCAGCCGCCGGCGGCCAGGACCAGACACGCCGCGGCCAGCCGAAGCCAGGCGGCGCGGAGCGAGGGCGCGGTGTTTTGGTGAAGTTGTTTTTTCATCCAGCAGGCGGTTCGTAAGGGTGATTTGACTCAGGTCCGCGCCCGGGCGGCCGTGCGGCCGGCCGCCGGGGCGGCGCCGCGCAGCCGGGCGCGCCAGCCGAGGAGGCGCAGACGCGCGCGGTCGATGTAGAGATAAACGACCGGCGTGGTATAGAGCGTAAGCAGCTGGCTGACGATCAGGCCGCCGGCGATGGAAATGCCGAGCGGACGCCGCAGTTCGGCGCCGTTGCCGAAGCCGAGGGCGAGCGGGAGGGAGCCGAGCAGGGCGGCGGCCGTGGTCATCATGATCGGCCGGAAGCGCAGCAGGCTCGCCTTGAAGATGGCGTCGCGCGGACTGAGGTTTTCATCGCGCTGGGCGGCGACGGCAAAATCGATCATCATGATGGCGTTTTTCTTCACGATGCCGATGAGGAGGAAGACGCCGATCAGGGCGATGAGGCTGAATTCGGTGTTGAAAAGGAGGAGCGCGAGCACGGCGCCGAGGCCGGCCGAGGGGAGCGTCGACAGGATCGTGAGCGGATGGGTGTAGCTTTCGTAGAGCATGCCGAGGACGATGTAGATCGTGGCGATCGCGGCCAGGATGAGGACGGGCTCGTTGCCGAGGGATTGGGCGTAGGTGCCGGCCGTGCCCTGGAAACTTCCGTGGATGGTCGACGGCATGTGGATGCGCTCGATCTGCCGGTTGATGGCCGCGACCGCATCGCTGAGCGAGGCGCCGGGCGCGATGTTGAAGGAGATGGTGCCGGCGACAAAGCTGCCCTGATGGTTGACGGCGAGCGGCGTGGTGCCGGCCTCATAGCGGGAAAACGCGGCGAGCGGGATCATCGTTTCCCTGGCGGTGCTCACCGCCTGACCGCTGGAGGCGCCGCCGCGGCCGGTGCTGGCAATGGCGTTCAGGCTGGCGTTGCGCGCGGTGTCGGCGGCGATGGCCGAGCTCGAAGGCGCGGCGCCGCCGCGCGCCGCCGCGATCGTGCCGGCGACAGCGTTGGTCGACTGGGTGCCCCGGATCGCGCCGCCGGCGGTGCTGACGAAAATGTCGCGCAGTGTATCCGGTTCCTGCCAGAAGCGGGGGGCGACGACCATCACCACGTGGTACTGGTTGAGCGATTGATAAATCGTCGACACCTGGCGCTGGCCGAAGGCGTCGTAGAGGGTGTTGTCCACCTGGCTGGCGGTGAGGCCGAAGCGGGAGGCGGTGTCGCGGTCGATGATGAGATCGGTCTCCAGGCCTTTGTCCTGCTGGTCGGAATTGACGTCGACGAGGGTCGGCTCGTTTTTCAGCGCCTCGAGCAGGCGCGGAGTCCAGGCCCGCAGGTCGGTGAGGCTGTCGGACTGGAGCGTGTATTGGTAGAGCGCGTTGCTCATCCGCCCGCCGATGTGAATCTCCTGCGCCGGCACGAGGAAAAGCATGGCTCCCGGGACGGAAGCGAATTTGGGCCGCAGCCGGGCGATCACCTGTTCGGCGGACACCCTGCGCTCGGCGAGCGGCTTCAGGCTCATGAATATGCGTCCGGAATTCGCACCGCCGCCGCGGCCGCCGGCGCCGGCGATGGCGACCACCGTCGCCACGGCGGGATCGCTTTGCACGATGCGGACAAACTGCCGCATCTTTTGCTGCATGGACTGGAAGGAGATGCTTTGGTCCGCCTGCACACCGCCGAAGATGCGGCCGGTATCCTGTTCCGGGAAGAATCCCTTCGGCACGATGGTGAAGAGCCAGATGTTCAGGCCGACGGTGACCACCAGGATCGCCAGCATGAGCACGCCGTGGCGCAGGACCCAGGCCAGCGAGCGTTCGTAGAAGGCGAGCAGCTCGCTGAAGAACGTCTCGCTCCAGCGGTGAAACCGGCCCGGCTTCGGCTGGCGGGAACGCTCGCGCAGAATCCGCGAGCACATCATCGGCGTGGTGGTGAGGGAGATCACCATCGAGACGAGCACGGCGACCGAGAGGGTGACGGCGAACTCGCGGAAAAGCCGCCCGACGATCCCGCCCATCAGCAGGATGGGAATGAAGACGGCGATGAGGGACAGGCTCATGGACAGGACGGTGAAGCCGACCTCCCGCACGCCGTGCAGCGCGGCCTTGAAGCGAGGCATGCCCGCCTCCATGTGGCGGGTGATGTTCTCCATCACCACAATGGCGTCATCGACCACGAATCCGGTCGCGATGGTCAGGGCCATGAGCGAGAGATTGTCCAGGCTGTAGCCGAGAAGATACATCACGCCGAACGTGCCGATGAGGGAGATGGGAACGGCGACGCTGGGAATC
>DATJYF010000212.1:0-8965 GCA_035499715.1 Opitutaceae bacterium
GCGCACTGGCCCGCGCCGTTTGAGACCGGAGACGACCGCGAAAATGCCGCCACGCCCAAAGGCGCATTCCCAGCAATCCGGTCATTCCCAGCAGCCAGATTGCGGTCAAAGCCATCCCTGGCATCCTGAAGCCCGCCGGGCGATTCGTAAGCGGCGCCACCGGTCGGGCTGCAGCGACGTGCTGGCCAGAACCGGCCATGCCAGACGGCAATGCCGGCATTGCTTCGATGCCGTAAGTTTCCAGCACCTGCCGCTGCGCCGGCCGGACAAAATTGAACGGACTCCACGCCACCGGCAGGGAAACCGGGATCAATAGACCCACCGCAAGCACGATCCAGCCGGCAAAAAGAATCTGCTGGGGGACACGGCCGCGCAGCACGGACCGCAACACCGCCCATACGAGAATCAGGCAGCCGATCCGCCCGGATTGGGTTGCGACCAGAGAAAACACGTGGGTCAAGGTGTTCATTTGCGGCCTTTTTTCGTTTTGAGCAGTTGTTCGAGCCTGCGGATTTCCTCCGGCGAGAGAGACGCCCTTTCACAAAAATGAAGCACGAGCGAACCAGCCGCGCCTTTGAATACTTTCTGCAGAAACGAATCCCCGGCCGAAGCCACGCATTCCTCGCGGCGAAGCCGTGGCGCGTAAAGGTTCACATTCCCCTGCTTGGCGACGTTCAGCACCTTCTTGGCCACGAGCCGGGCGAGAAAAGTGTTCACCGTTTTCTGCTTCCAGTCCGTGCCGGCCGGCAGGCAGGCATAGACCTGGGCGGCGGTGACTGGATGCTGCATCCAAACCACGTTCATCACTTCCCATTCAGCGGCTGAAATTCGTGGCGTCATATTTCCTACAAATGTGAGAATTTTCTTCCTACATTTGTAGGACTGTCAAGCAGCAAACCCTTGCTCTAAGCCGACGTACGGCCGGAGGTTTCGTTCGGATCGGGAATTAACCCTATTTTCCCGGCGGCTATTCTCCAGTGTAACACCACTGAAACATTCGTAACTCCTTTATTACAAACATCACGTGGCCAATCCTGTCCGGGCGCGGTCAAGTCCCTGCGGGAAAAACCCAACCACGGCCGGCGCGGACCTCGGCTGGTTCCGCGCCGACGTAGTTAAAAATCAATGACAAAACTCAAATGAGCCTCATGAAAATAAAATTATCCAACCTTTGTCCGGCCACGGCGTGCCTCGCCGCCCTGGCCGGCGCCCTGCTGATGATCGTCTCGGCCCGCCCGGCCGCCGCGGACTTGCCCGGAGACGGCCGCGGCCACGGAACGGTCGATCACGTCTTGCTCGTGTCGGTGGACGGAATGCATCAGTCCGATCTGGCCTGGTACGTCCAGACGCATCCGACGTCCACGCTGGCCATGCTGGTGGCGCGTGGCGTTGATTTTTCCAACGCGAGCACACCCTTTCCGTCAGACTCGTTTCCGGGAATGGTCGGCCAGTTGACCGGCGGCGATCCGCAGACCACGGGCATTTACTACGACGACACGTGGAACCATGCGATATTTCCGGCCGGCACGGTGAACTTCTCCGGACCTGCGCCGGGTGGGGAGGTCACCTATTTCGAAGCCCTTGACCTGAACTTGGGCGCGCTCGACGCGGGTCAAGGCATCGTGCCTGCCCCCGGTTCGGATCCGTGGGCCAACATTCTGAAAATGACCGGCAATCCGCTGGACGTCATCGATCCCGCGCAGCTGCCCATCGATGCCGTGACGCACAAGCCGATTTATCCCAATCAATATCTGCGGGTGAACACCGTCTTCGAAGTGGCGCACCAGCACGGCCTGCTCACGGCCTGGTCGGACAAGCATCCCGCCTACCAGATCCTGTCCGGACCCTCCGGCCGCGGCGTCGACGATTATTTCACGCCCGAGATCAACAGCAGCGCAAACCCGGCCGCCCCAACGGATCCCAACCAATCCGACTGGACCACGGACAATCTCCTGACCCAGCAGTACGACGGCTACAAGGTCCAGGCCGTGATCAACTGGATCAACGGCCACCGGCATGACGGCTCCGGCAATCCGGGGACGCCGGCGATCTTCGGCATGAATTTCCAGACCGTCTCGACCGGCCAGAAGCTGCCGACGTCCCGGACGGAAGGCGACCTGTCGGGCACGGCGGCGGGCGGCTATCTCGCCGACGGCGCCACGCCCGGGCCGGTCCTGACCAACGCCCTCACCTTCGTCGACCAGTCCCTGGGCAGCATGGTCAGCGCCCTCACCCAGCGTGGCCTGCTCGACCACACCGCAATCATCATCTCGGCCAAGCACGGCCAATCGCCGATGAACCTCGCCGCCCTCAACCGGATCAAGGATGGCCAGATCATCGACGCACTCAATGCGGCGTGGAACCAGAGCCATCAGGGCGGAAACCCGAACGCCACCCCGCTCGTGGCCCAAGGCACCGATGACGACGGCATGCTGCTGTGGCTCAACGACCGCTCCAAGGCCGCCACCGATTTCGCGCACGCGTTCCTCGCGAACTATAACGATCCGACGGCAAGCGTCGACGGCAAGCCCGTCACCTCGGCCGGTCTCTCGCAGATCTACACCGGCGCTGCCGCCGCGGCGCTCATCGGCGTGAATCAAGGCGATCCGCGGGTGCCGGACGTGATCGGCATCGCGCAGTATGGGGTCGTTTACACCGGCCACAAGAGCAAGATCGCCGAACACGGCGGCGATCACACCGAAGACCGCAACGTCCCGATCCTCGTGTCCTGGCCCGGGGCGCAGGGCGGCACCGCCGTCACCACGCCGGTGGAAACCACGCAGATTGCGCCGACCATCCTGGAGCTGCTCGGTCTCGACCCGCACGAACTGAAAGCGGTCCGCATCGAAAACACGCAACCGCTGTTCTAAAATCCCGGTCTCGCCGGGCCGCATGGCCTGCGGCCCGGCCGAGCCTCAAAGCAACCCGGCGCACGAAGCACGGATGCTTCCGCGCCGGTTTAATTTTTCTCGCGATGCGCCCTGGCCGGCCGACGGCCAAAAGGCTTGCTGCGGTCGCGCTCCGTTCTAGATAGAGCGGATTATGCCCCCACCCTTCCGGTTGTTGCTGCTGGTCGTTGCATCCGTCTGCGCCTGCGCCGCTGGCGCGCCGGTTGATTCGCTCCTCGGCGTCCGGACCTACAACGTCCGGGATTTCGGGGCCAAGGGCGACGGCGTGACCTCCGACACCACCGCGGTCCAGGCGGCGATCGATGCCTGCAACCGCGATCGGGGCGGCACCGTGATCGTGCCTGCGGGCGATTTTCTCATCGGAACGGTCGAGCTCAAGAGCAACGTCGCCCTTTACCTGTCCGCCCAAGGCCGGCTTCTCGGCAGCACCAATATCGCCGAGTATCATCCCGGCCGCGGCATTCCTCCCGGCAACGGCAATCTCGTCCTGATTTCCGCCGCCGGCGCGGAAAACGTTTCGATCGAAGGGCCCGGCACGATCGACGGCCAGGGCGCGAAATTTCTCCCCGGCGCAAAGGACGACGGCGAGCGCGAGCCGGGCCGGCCGCGGGCGCATCTCCTCGTCTTCTACCACTGCCGCAACATCCGGCTCCACGACGCCCTGCTGACCAACAGCAGTTATCACTGCGTGCGCATCCTCGGCTGCAACGGCGTCAACGTCGACGGCATCCGGATCAACAATCGCGTCATTTTCAACAACGACGGCCTGCACTTCAATTCCTCGGAGCACGTCAAGGTCTCGAACTGCTCGATTGTCTGCGAAGACGACGCCTGCGCGCTCTTCGGCAGCAACCGCGACATCACCGTCACGAACTGCAGCTTCAGCACGCGCTGGTCGGTCTTTCGTTTTGGCGGCGGGCAGTGCGACGGCGTCGCGGTTTCGAACTGCGTGATCACCGACACGTTCGGCTGTCCGATCAAGATGCAGGTCCGGGCCGGCGACCGGATGGAGAACATGATTTTTTCCAACTTGGTGATGACGAATGTGACCGGCCCGATCTACATCGGCCTCGGTTCGGCGCCGCGCAATGCGCTCAACCCGGCGCTCATCCGCGCGGGCGGCATCGTGCGCAACATCCAGTTCCGCGGCATCACCGCCACGGTCGCGGCCCAGCCGGACCTCACCGCGTTTCCCTATCTGCCGGGCACACCGATTTCCGACATCTATCCGGGCGAGCACCACACCTGCATTGATCTCACCAGCGTGCCCGGCCAGTTCATCGAAAACATCACGCTGTCCGACGTGACCGTGACCTATGCAGGCGGCGGCACGAAGGAAATGGGCGCGCTGCGCGATGTGCCGCAGGTCTCCGGCGGCGAGTATTTCGCCTGCGGCGTTCTGCCGGCCTACGGTCTTTACGCGCGCAACGTGCGCGGACTGGTCCTGAACAACGTCCGCTTCACCCTCGCCGCGCCGGACGGCCGCCCGGCGGTCGTGTTTGACCATGTGGTCGACGCCGCGGCGAACGGCCTCGCGGTCCAGGGCGATCCGTCGGCCGAGGCGACGCTCCGCCTGATGGATTCGCGCGACGTGCTTCTGTCCTCGCCGCGCCTGCTGACGCCGGCCGCCGTTTTTATGCAGGTCGAGGGCGCGGACAGCGCCTCGATCGCGGTCGACGGCGGAGATCTGGCCAAGGCGGCGCAGCCGCTTGGCTTTGCCCGCGGCGCCGAAAAAAATTCGGTTCACTGCCGCGAATAGGACGCGACGGCGGCAATCACGGCCTCCGTTCACAGGCCGCCGCGGGCTCCGGGGCGGAGCAGCGGCTCACTTGGACTTCGCGGGATTGGGCAGCAGCCCGTAGACGTAGAGCGCGCCCGTGCCGACCGGAAGCGTACCGAAGCTCGCGAGGTAGACCTTGCCGTTGACGATCGTGGGCGGGGCATTTTTGGAGATGCGCCCGCAGGTGTCACGGTCCGCGTCCAGGTTGGAATCCCAGAGTTCGTGGCGAATGTCGCTGGCGTCGTACGCGCGCAGAACGCCCGGCCCGTTGACGTGGCCGTTGCCGTGCGGCGCCAAGGCGGCATTG
Source organism: Opitutaceae bacterium (assembly GCA_035499715.1). Classification (GTDB taxonomy): domain Bacteria; phylum Verrucomicrobiota; class Verrucomicrobiia; order Opitutales; family Opitutaceae; genus DASRHD01. The sequence continues at coordinate 4,997 of DATJYF010000212.1, forward strand.
GCCCAGAGGATGCCATCGGTGCCGCCGTTGGCGGAGAGGGAAAGGATTCCGCCCGGGTAGGCGCTGGTGGCATCACCGACGGCGAGCGGCTGCGGGTCGAAGCGGCCGGCGTTGAACGTATAGACGCGAAGCGCGTCGTCCTGGCCCCAAAGATAGACCAAGCCGCCCCGGGCCGCGCTTTTCCAATAGACCGCTCCGCCGTTGACCTCCGCTTTCGCCGCGGGAAAGTGCTGGACGGCGTGCTCGTCGCCGAGGTGGCCGAGATCGGCCCTGTCGATGAGATAGATGACGCCTTCCTTGCCTGCGCCCATCACTTCATGCGTGCCGGGCAGCAACATGGCGCCCGACGAATTCAAGTCATGGTCGCGGCGGTCGAGTTCCTGATAGTTCGTCGGCGTGAACCAATCGCGCACCTGCAAGTCGGAATCCACTTTGAGGAAACTGTTGCTGAAATTGCGGCGTCCGTCCCACGTGCCGTTGGAAGTGACAAAGTAAAGGGTGCCATTCTCGTCGGCCGCCGGTCCCTGGCCCGACTGCCAGATGCTGTTGCCGGTGCCGTCCGGGCTCAGGTTGAGCACGCCGAGTTGCCGTAGCGTCTGCGGATCGAAGCGAAAAAGAAAACCGTGGTAGGGCCCGACGTCGCAATGCGAACTGTAGCCGACATACAGGCTGCCGTGCGCCAGCAGCAAAGCCGGCCGCTGGTTCTCCAGAATGGGGTCGAAGCCCTCAGCCGTGATCACGACCGGGCTGCCCGGCCGGTCCGCGCCAGTGGCGAGATCGAGGGCGTGCAGGCGCTGCACGAAGCCGTCCCCTTCGTGGGTGAGCGCGACGACAAACAGCGTGCCGGTGCCGGGATCGATGACCGGCGTGCCGATGATCCCCATGTTGCCGAGAATATCCAGGCACCAGAAGTGATGCTGTTGCACGCTGCCGGGCGGTCCAAGGCTGACTTTCCAGTAGGGAGCCGCATCGCGATCGGCATCGAAGGCATAAACGGTGTTGGCGGCGGTGGCGACGATCACGACGTTGTGCCGGCCGCCCGCGATTGCGAGATTGGGGACATAGAGCGGCTGGGCGAAGACCTGGTCATCGACGGCGTGGCGAAACAGCAATCCGAACTGGCGCACGTTGACATTGGCCGGCGTCAGCGTGGTCTCGTTGAGATTGGCGCCGGTGCGACCATTGTCGTTATGCTGGGTGTAAACCCCGACGTTCCCCAGCACGACCGGCCCGGCGCCATGGCCTGGCGGCGCGAGCCGGGGTTCGATCGCGATGGGTGGCGGTTCCGGCGGCCGGGGACGCGAACTTTTGGCGGACCCTTTGGGGGCAAAGCTGCGCACGACGTAGCGGACCAGCGCGTCGATTTGGTCGGCGGTGTAAGCCGCGCCGAAAGCGGGCATTTTCCCGGCGGATCCATTCTTGATCGCCAGCTTCAACTCCTCGTCGGAGTGTGCGCCCTGCCAGTGGGGATCGATGAAGCTCGGAATGCCGAGGCCGGGAGCCCCGCTGCCGTCGGCGTTATGGCACCGCGCGCAGACGGTGGCGAACTCGGCCTGGGCCGCGCCGGCCGCAGCCTGATTCGACCCGGCCGCGGCCGCTCCGACGGGCACAAGAAGGCCGTCAACACTGAGCGACAGGGCAAGCAAAAGCGGAAGTTTCATAAAAAGGACGGACGCTGTAACGTGGGTTTTTGCCCAGCGCCAGCCCAGACCGCCAGCCGGCCTTCCATCAACGCAGCGCCCGATGCGCCGTTGCCAGCAAGGCAGCGGGAAACCCTCGACTCAGAATCGGAGTCGTACCCGACTTTTTATGTATGCGAACTGTCTTTGATATTGAATTCCGCGGAGGCAATCGGCTTGCCATTGACCACACATTCAACCCTGAAATGACCCACGCCCAGGCTTGATGCCGGCTGCAATTTAACCCGTGGGTTCGGCGCCGCACGCAAATAGGCTCGATCGTTTTCATAGTGGGCCACCAGCTTGTCGTCCTTATACCAATTCCATTGTATATCACACCAACCAGCCTCCTGACTGACATCATCCCATGTGATATCGACATGGAAACCAATGATATCTTGAAGGTCGAATGTGTCCTGTCCGACCAGTCTTCCTCTCTCCAGATTCTCTTTGGTGGTAAGAACGGCGTCCGCTGAGCGGAAAGAGGTCACACAGCCGGAGAGTCCGAGCAGCATCAGACATGAGACGGCCAATATAATTGGTTTAGTCTTTATTTGGCAGTTTTGGACGCAGGCTGCGAAACGGCTGGCACAATGGCGTGATTTCATGGAATTGCAGAGTAGAACTGGCATTTTATTGGATTGAGTTGTCCATCTAAAGCAGCCAGCCGTTTCAAAACCGAACGCGTCAATTAATATCAACCTGAGCTGGTTGCAATTGACCGCTGTTTGGAGCACCACTTTGTGGGTTTGCGGCCCGGCCAATAAGTCCTAGTGTCCTGAGAATAAAATTCCCCTCCGCACCGCCCGCGTGGTGCGGACGAGGCGACCACGGAATCCTGCCAACGCCGGACCAAAGGCAGCAAAGACTTCCATTTAGGGAAAAACCGGAAGGCCCGGACATGAAAACAAATGGACGCGATATCGATGCGAAATATGCCGCCGTCGCGCGCCGGGGCCGCCTGCGCCCCGCGGCCGCGCGCCCACTTTCCCCGCCATTTTTTCCGCTCCGGACGGGGATGGGGCGAACCCGCGCGAGGCTTGAAATTTTTCCTGCAATTTTCAGCGGGCGGTTATAGCCGTGGTTCTTGCGCAGAATAATTTCACCGCCGCCTTCGTTTTTTGGGTGCCTTGCCCTGACCGCGTTCGGCCTGTGCCGGCCGGCGGTGGCGCAAGACGCCATCCCCGGTCCGGAGGTGGACGTGGTGGTTCGCTCGACCACGGAGGCCAAACTGGACCCGGCCGGCGCCGGCATTTCGCAATGGTCCGGCCTGGTCGATTTTTTCACGCCGGTCGCCGGCTCCAGCCGGGCCGGAGCCGGGCTCGACGTGATCGCAGAGCGGCGCGGCTTCCGCTTTCGGGATTTTGGCGAGTTTATTCCCGGCAGATCACCGCCGTTGTCCCAAGCCTCGCTGCTCACACTCCAGCCCACCCTGACATTCGCCGCTGCACCGCAATGGTCGCTGGTCGGATCCGCCCTCCTGCAGTATGCCGGTGCCCCCCAGGCCCGATTCAACGATGCGGTTTTGCTGACCGGCTCGATCGCGGCCTATCACCGCGAAAAAAATCTGAAAATCGGCCTCGGCTTCGAAGTCGAGCAGCGGATGGGCGGCTCGACCCTGGCCCTGCCCTTCCCCGTCATCGACTGGCATATCTCCGACCGCTGGCTCCTCACGTCTCTGGACGGCGAAAGCGGCCGGCTGACTTATGCGTTGACCGGCGAGTTCAGCCTCTTCGGACAGATGGAATTTCAATCGCAGGACATCCGCCTGGGGCGCTCGTCCTCAATCGCCTCGGGCATCCTGCGTTACGAGGCTTTCCCGCTGTGCGGCGGGCTCCAATACAAGCCGGGCCGCCACCTCACCGCGTCCCTGGCGGGCGGCGCCGCGCTGGCGCAGCAATATCGCTTCGAAGACGTGCACGGCCGTTTGCTGCGCAGCAGCGGCCGCCATGCGCCATTCACTTGCGTATGGGAAGTGGATTACAATTTCTGACGGCCACAGAATAATAAGTGATATCGCGGCCGGAGGTCGCACCGGCCGCGAATTGCGATTGCACAGGGAACAATCGTCCGCAAATCTGACTCACCCCATCCAGATGCAGATTCAGTATGTCACTTGTCTTTTCCCTTAACTCGACCAAACCAGCCGACCGTCTCACCACCCAAAATCACGATATAGTGCTTCGAGGCCATCTGCCCCGCACACTAATTCTTCTTCACGGTCTGACCGGGACGCCCAACGAGACGCGGCATCTCGCCTTCTCTTTCAACAAAGAGGGGTACAGCGTGA
>DATJYF010000213.1:0-11221 GCA_035499715.1 Opitutaceae bacterium
ACGGCGCGCGGTAGTCGCGCTTGCCGCCGGTTTTCTCGAGCAGGCGCACGTGCTTGATTTCGATGCCGGGGCCGATGGACTTGCCCATGTCGTAAAGCGCGAGCGCGGCCACGGTGGCGCCGGTGAGCGCCTCCATTTCCACGCCGGTCTTCGCATGGGTTTCCACCCGGCAGTGGATCGCAGCCTCGCCGCCGTCCGCGGACGGCACGACCTCGATCTTGCAATCCTCCAGCGGCAGGGGATGGCAGAGCGGGATGAGCTCGCTGGTTTTTTTTGCCCCCATCACGCCGGCGAGGATGGCGGTCTGGAACAGCGGGCCCTTGGGACTCTGGATTTCTCCGTCGTGCAGCAAGGCCGCGAGCGCGGGCGGCAGCGTCACCACGGCCACGGCGTGGGCGGTGCGGTGCGTCACCGGCTTGTCGCCCACCCCGACCATCTGCGGGCGGTTCTGGGCATCGAGGTGGGAAAACATGGGGAAAAGATTCACGCAAAGGCGCCCCGGCGCAAAGAATTTTATGCGCGACGAGGCGGGACCATTGCGCGACGCCGGCGGAGGTCCGTTCAAACCCAGGCCCAAAAAGGCGCCAGCGTGCCGGCGGGGAACTCGTCTTTTTCCGCCGGCAATTCGACAAAACCGTCGGTGCCGACGAGCCCGGCGAAGTCGCCGGAGGTGTTGACCGCGGCGGGCTCGGCCAGCAACTCCGCGGCCGGTCCGCTGCGGAGTTTCACCGGAAGAAAATAAGTGAGCGGATGCTTAAAGCTCACGGGCGTGGCGAGGGCGGCCAGGCGCGGCGGCTCCGGCGTCGCGCCCGCGGCGCGAGCCAGCGCCGGCAGCACGTAACGGTGCAGGCAGGTGTAACTCGACACCGGGTTGCCGGGCAGCGCGAAAACCGGCTGGGCCCGCGGGCTGAGGCCGAACCAGAATGGCTTGCCGGGGCGTTGCGCCACGCCGTGGAATTTTTTCCGCACGCCCAGGTCGTCCAGCACTCCCGGCAGAAAATCGAACTTGCCCTTCGACACGCCGCCGGTGAGGAGCACAACCTCGAACTCGGCCAGGATGTGCCAGAGCGCGTGCTCGATTTCATGGCGCATGTCGTGGAGATGAAAGCGTTCGACGCGCGGCCAGCCGGCGGCCTGGAGCGCCGCGCGCAGCGCATAGTCGTTGCTGCGGCGTACCTGGTGCGGGCCGACCTCGGCCCCGACGTCGACCAGCTCGTCGCCGGTGGCGATCACGGCAATCTTCGGCCGCGTGCTCACGGGGAGCGTGGCGCAGCCGCAGGCGGCGGCGACGGCGATCTCACGGCCGGTGAGGCGCATGCCCGCCGGCACGATGACGGTTCCGGCGGCATAGTCGCCGCCGCGCTGGTGCACGGCGTGGCCGGGCGTGAGTCTGGCCTCGGGAAAAATTTTCATCGTCCCGCCCTCGCGGGCCGTGTCCTCGTAGCCGACGACGCAGTCCGCGCCCAGCGGCAGGACCGCGCCGGTAGCGATCTCAATGCAGGCGTCGTCAGCCATGAGCTCTTGTGGAATCATGCCCGCCGCCTGCGTGCCGGCGATGCGAAAGGCGTGCCGGCCGGCGGCCCACGCCGCGGAGCGCAGGGCGTAGCCGTCGAGCATCACGCGATCGAAGGGCGGCAGGTCGCGATCGGCGCGCACATCGGTGCGCAGCACGCGGCTGTGCGCCTCGGCCAGCGGCACGTCCTCGGCCGGCAGGCGCGCGATGCCGGCAAAAATCAAAGCCTCGGCTTCGGCGGGAGTGATCAATGGCATGAGGCTAGCTTGAACACGGAGGCCGCCGAGGGAAAGCGAGGATGCGGGGTATTTTCGCCGCCGTGCCGCTTCTTCTTTTGCGTCCTCCGCGTCAAAAAACAAACCCTCGCGATTTTTTAGTTTCTCGTTTGGTTGTTTTTCCCATGCCTGTTGTCCGCGACCAATTCAAACGACCGCTGCGCGACCTGCGCGTGTCGCTGACCGACCGCTGCAATTTCCGCTGTCCCTATTGCATGCCTGCGGAGTCCTTCGGGCCGGAGCATGCGTTCCTGCGCGACCCGCAGCTCATGACGGCGGATGAACTGACGCGGCTGGCCCGGGCGTTCGTGGGGCTGGGGGTGGAAAAAATCCGCCTGACCGGCGGCGAACCGCTGCTGCGGCCGGATGTGCCCGGGATTGTCCGGGCGTTCAAGCGCGACGTGGGCGTGCCCGAGGTGGCGCTGACGACCAACGGCTGGTTTCTGGAAAAATTTGCGCCGGCCTTGCGCGCGGCCGGCCTCGACCGGCTTAACCTCAGCCTCGATTCGCTCGACGATGCGACCTTTGCCCGACTTACCGGCCGCGGTCTCCGCAAGGAACGCGTGCTGCGCGGCCTCGACGCGGCCGTGGCGGCCGGCCTGCCGGTCAAGATCAACTGCGTGATCCAGCGCGGAGTGAACGACGGCGGGATCCTCGACCTGTGCGCCCATTTCCGCGAGCGCGGGCTGCCGCTGCGCTTCATCGAATTCATGGACGTGGGCAACACCAACGGCTGGCGCCACGAGCTGGTCGTGCCGGTGCGCGAAATCCTGGAGAAAATCTCCGCGGTCTGGCCCCTCGAGCCGCTCGCCCCCGCCTACCGCGGCGAGGTCGCGGCCCGCTACCGATATGCCGACGGCCGCGGCGAGATCGGACTCATCAGCTCCGTCACCGAACCCTTCTGCCGCGACTGCCACCGGGCGCGGCTTTCCGCGGACGGCAAGCTTTACACCTGCCTGTTCGCCTCGCTCGGCTGGGACGTGCTCGGGGCGCTGCGGGCGGGGGCGGACGATGCCGGGCTGGAAAATTTTCTCCGGCGCATCTGGCACGGGCGGCTCGACCGCTACAGCGAGGAACGGGCCGAACTGCTCGCGGCCGGCGCCGGCCGCGAGAAAATCGAGATGAGCTACATCGGCGGTTAGGCGAAATCGGGCGCCGGTTATTTTTTCAGGCTTTCCACCCATTCGATGTAGGCGTGGGGGCCGCCTTCCATGTAGCCTTCATATTGGCCAAGCTTGTTGCCCTGCGCATCGAGCAGGACGGACGTGGGATAGCCGTGCACGTCAAATTTCTTGGCCAGCGTTCGATTCTGATTTTTCTCGGCAACGGGCAATTGCTTCTGACGCGGAAAATCTAATTTCACGAGCACGAGGTGCTGACGGGCAAAATCGATGAACGTCGGCTGCGAATATACCTCCTGGTCGAGCTTGATACACCATGGGCACCAATCCGAGCCGGTGAAATCAAGCAACATGGGCCTGTTTTCGGCTGAGGCTTGTTTGGCGGCGGCTTGATAATCAGTAAACCAAAAGGCCTCGGCGGCATGCGCAGCCGCAGCCAAGATGGCCGCGGCGAAAAACATGGAAATCAAGCGGAGGAATTTCATGGTAAAGGAAGTGCTGGTGGTTTGAAGCACATTCAGAGGAAAACCGCAACGTCGCACCGATGGCAAATTGTCCGGAAGGGCATCCGGAGCGATGGGCCGATGGATTGCATTTCATCTGCATTTTACCGGCGTCGCCGGGCTCGACACCGCAGGAGGAATAAATATGTCTGATGCATGAAAACAAAATGGCTGCAGTTGAGCGCGGTGCTGTTGGTTTCGTTCGTGTTCGCGCTGCGCGGCCGGGCCGCGGATGAGGCCGCGGCGGCACCGGGCGCCGGCTGGAAAACGTTTACCGACCCGGAAAGCCGGTTTTCCATTCTCATGCCGGCCGATCCGCAGGTCACCAATGACGCCAAGGAGGGCTACACCTCGCACATCTACATGGCGAAGGAGGGCAGCAATCTTTATCTGGCCGGTGTCACGCTCTACGATCCGAAGTCTTATGATCCGTCCGCTTCGCCGGACAAGATCGAGGCGGAACTCGCGGCTGATCGCGACAATTTCAACAAGGAGGTCAACGCCCACACCACCGGCAGCAAACGGCGGGAATTTGGCGGACATCCGGCGATCGAGTTTACGTCGGCCAGCGAGCAGGCCAATTTTTCCGGACTGGCGGTCCTGGTCGGCGGTCATTGCTACATGGTGGTCTCCGCCTACCACACGGCCGAGGCGCCGCCCGAGGTCGTGCGTTTTTTTGATTCGTTCAAATTGCTCACGCCCTGACGCGGGCGGAGCTTTCAATAAAAATCCACCAGCTCGACGTCGAAGACGAGCGTGGCGCGCGGCGGAATCTTCGGCGGGCGGCCGTTGTCGCCATAGGCCAGCCAGTAGGGAATGATGAGGGTGAGTTTCTCGCCTTTTTTCATTTCCAGAATGGACTCGTCCCAGCCTTTGATGACTTGTCCGCGACCGACGCGGAAGATGAAAGGCCGTCCGCCATGTGCCTCGCTGCTGTCGATGGGCGTGCCGTCGAGCAGCTGGCCGGAGTAGCGGACCACGACCTGCTGGCCCGGGTGCGGTTTATCGCCCGTGCCGGGCGCGCGCAAGATGAAGCGCACGCCGGACGGGAACTCGCGCGCAGTGGGGAAGTGTTCATCAATATAGAGCTTGTCGGACGTGCTGAGCTCCGGTTTGCCCTCGGAGGCGAGGGCGGCGCGCATGGCGGCGCTGAGCGGCTCGCCGGGATTTTTGCGCGCGAGCAGGCCCGAGCGCACGACGAGCGCGATCGTCAGCAGCACGACGCCAAGCAGAAGCAGCCAAAAAAAACTGCGGAGCGGGGCGGGGGTGGACATGACTCGATCTGACACCAAAAACCGCCAAACGCAACCGCCCTCCGCGCGAAAGAAATTTGCCAAACCCGCAAAGCTGCTGTGCTGTGCGCGCCTGACGGCCGCGGCCTTTCCGCCGGCCGGCACTTTTTCCGAATCCAGACGTCTTTTCTCCCACCCTCACCGCCATGACCGCACCTGTTCTTTCTGCCGCCGCTTCCGCCGCGCCCGCCGTGGATGTGTGCGGACTCGTCAAGCGTTACGGCAAGGTGGAAGCGCTCAAGGGCATCGATCTCGCGGTGCAGCCGGGCGAGATGTTTGCGTTGCTCGGGCCGAACGGCGCGGGCAAGACCACGCTCTTTTCCGTGCTGGCCACGCTGCGCGCGCCGACGGAAGGCAGCGCGCGGGTCCTCGGGCGCGACGTCGTGGCCGAGCGCGACGCGGTGCGCGCGCAGATGGGCATCGTCTTCCAGGAGCCGGCGATCGAGCAGCGGCTGTCGGGCCGCGACAATCTGCTGATGATGGGCCTGCTTTACGGACTGGGCGCGGCGACGGCGCGACGGCGGGCCACCGAAATCCTCGCCTCGCTCGGGCTGGCTGAGGCGGCGGACCGGCCGGCGCGGAGTTTCTCCGGCGGACAGCGCCGCAAGCTCGAGCTCGCCCGCGCGCTGGTGACCGATCCGAAAATCCTCTTTCTCGACGAGGCCACGCTCGGCCTCGACGTGGACGCGCGGCGGAGCTTTTGGGCCCAGGTGCGCGCGCTGGCCGCGGCCGGGCGCACGGTGTTTTTCACCACCCATTACATGGAAGAAGCCGAGGTGGCGGACCGCATTGCGCTCATCGCCGAGGGGAAAATCCTCGCGCTCGACACGCCGCGCGCGCTGAAGGCGCGGCTGGGCGGCGGGGTGGTGAAGCTGAAGACCGAGGACGACGCGCAGGCGCGGGCGTGGCTGGCGGAGCGCGGCTTCTCACCGGAAGCGGGCGGCGACGAATTGATGCTGCTGCACGCCGATCCGGCGGCGGTGCTGCCGGAATTGTTGCGTCATCTGCCGGTGAAGGCGTTGCGGGTCGAGGTGCACGAACCGAGCCTCGAGGACGTTTTTCTCAAGCTTACCGGCAAGGACCTGGGCGGCGACGTGCCGGCCGCAGCGCCGCGCGGCGGCCCGGGCGGGGGAGGCTGGTCATGAGGCGGGGAATTTTTGCCGTCCTGGTGCTGGACCTGAAGCGGTTCTGGCTCGACCGGGCGCGGCTGTTTGCCGGCCTGGCGCAGCCATTGCTCTACCTTTTCGTGCTGGGCGCGGGTCTGGGCGCCAGCTCGCGGCTGGGCAGCGGCGGCTACCAGCCCTACATTTTTCCGGGCGTGATGGGGCTTTCGATGCTCTTCACCGCGACGTTCGCCGCCATCACGATCGTGTTCGACCGGCAGATCGGATTTTTCAAGGCCGTGCTGGTGGCGCCGGTGCCGCGCCCGGCCATCGCGGTGGGCAAGATCGCGGCCGGCGCCGTGCAGGCGCTGGTCCAGGGCGTGGTGCTGCTGTTTTTCGCGCCGCTGGCCCACGTGCCGCTGGGCTGGAATATCCTCCCGCTGCTCGGGGCGATGGCGCTGGCGGCAGTGACGTTCTCCGCGCTCGGCGTGGCCGTGGCCTCGCGCTTCACCTCGGTCACGGTGTTTCCGATTGTGAGCAATGCCGTTCTGCTGCCGATGTTTTTTCTCTCCGGCGCGCTTTATCCGCTGGCCATGGCGCCGCATTGGATTCAGATCGCGGCGTATTTCGATCCCGTGGCCTATGCGGTGGATCTGATGCGCGGCGCGCTGCTGGGAAAATTTTTCATGCCGCCGTGGTTCTCGCTCGCGGCGCTGGCGGCCGTGATCGCGGCCCTGGCCTGGTCGGCGGTGCGGATCTTCAACCGCGGCGAAGACACCGACCTCGGCCCGACCAAATTCACCTGGCGGCGCTGAAGTTCGGGCGGAGCGCTCAGCCGAGGAACGAGCAGATGTATTCGCAGAGGCCGCCGGTGACGGCGATGGTGAAGCCGCTTTTGCCGGGCACGTCGAAGGTCTGGCCGGCGGCGTAATCGTGCGCGGCAGTCTCGCCGTCGAGCGTGACGCGGCAGGCGCCGGCGACGATTTCCATGCGCTCGGTGGCGCCGGTGCCGAAATGGTAGGAGCCGGGATAGATCAGGCCGAGGGTTTTTTTGCTTCCGTCGGGAAAGAGCACGGAATGGCTGACGACTTTGCCGTCAAAATAAACGTTGGCCTTGGTCAGGACGGTGACGCCGGGGAATTTTTCGGGGAGGCTCGACATGCCGGCAAAAGTGGCGGGGCGCGCGGCGCGGGGGCAAGTTTGTTTTGCGGCCGGTGCATAACGGCTCGACCGCCGCCCGCGCGCCGGCGAAACTGCCGGCGTGCTGATCCTGCGCATTCTGGCCCCGACCTTTTTGTTGATTGCATTTGGCGCGGGGCTGCGGCGCAGCGGATTTGTCTCGGCGGAATTTCTGCGCGAGGGCAACCGCGTGGTCTACTGGTTCGGGCTGCCGGCGCTGCTGTTCAACGAGCTGGCCACGGCGTCGCTTTCGGTCGGCGGGCCGGCCCAGCTGATGTTTGTCGCGATGCTCGGCGCAACCGCTGCCGTGATCGCGCTGAGTTACGCCGGCGCGCGTCTGCTGCGGCTGCCGGCATCGGCGGCGGGGACGTTCGTGCAGGGCGCGTTTCGCGGCAACCTGGCCTTCGTGGGCCTGCCGATCATTTATTCACTGCCGGACGGGTTGAAAATAAACGGCGTGCCGGTGCGGACCGTGGCGGTGATGGTGATCGCGCCCATGCTCGTGGTTTACAACGTCACCGGCATTGTGGTGCTGCTGGCGAGCCAGCTCGACGTGCGGAAGCTGAGCGGGAAATATCTGTTGCAACAGATCGTGACCACGCCGCCGTTGCTTGCGACGGTGGCGGGCGTCGCCTACGCGCTGACGGGCTGGCCGTGGCCGGCGGTTTTGCACGACACCTTCGATGCGCTGGCACAGCTGGCCCTGCCGCTGGCATTGCTCGGCATCGGCGGCGCGCTGGTGAGCACGCCGTTCGGCGGCGAGTGGCATGCGCCGCTGGCGGCGGCGGCGCTGAAGACGGCGGCGGGTCCGGCGCTGGGCTGGCTGGCCGGCCGCTGGCTGGGGCTGGGCGCGCTGGACCTGAAGCTGGTGATGGTGCTGCTGGCGACGCCGACGGCGGTGATCAGCTACACCAAGGTCGTCGAGCTGGAAGGCTCGCCCGCGCTGGCCTCGGGCAGCATCGTCTTCAGCACGCTGCTGTCGATCGTGGCGCTGGCGGTGATCCTGACGGCGTTTTGAAGCCGCGCGCCGGCTCAGGGAATTTTCAACTCCATGCCGACGCGCAGGCTTTTGTCGTCATGGAGCTTGTCGTGGTTGGCGGCGAGGATTTCCGGCCAGCGGTTGGCCGTGCCATAGAATTGCTTGGAAATTTTGCCGAGCGTGTCGCCGGCGACGACTTTGTAGGTGTGCGGGCCGGTCGCGGCGGGCGGCGGCGGAGGAGTCGCGGCCGCAGCCGGCACGGGCATGGGCGCGATCGCCGGCGCCGGACGCGCGGGCGGCGGCAGGGCGGCGCCGTTTTGCGAGGCGAAGGCCAGGCGGGTTTTCAAATCGGAATTTTCCGTGGCGAGCTGGGCGACGAGATTTTGCGTCTGGCGGAGCTGGTCGCGAACCCCGGCGAGCTCGTTGGCCGCGGCCGCGGCGGCGGCGGTGGCGGCCGCGGCTTTCGGCGCGAGGTCGGCGATCTGGCGTTTGGCGTCGTCAAGCTGCGTGGCGAGGGAGTTCTTGTCGTCGGTCGCCTTGGCCAGCTCATCCTTGATCTGGTCGTTTTCGCCCTGCAGGATGGTGTAGGAGTGGAGCGAGGTGTTGAGCTTATCCTCGGTCTCCGCCTCCTGTTTTTTCAGATCGTCGAGGGCAGAGGTGTCGATGGCGGCCGCCGGCAGCGCGCCGGTCCCGGCCTGGGCCGCGAGCTTTTGCTTGAGGTCGTCGCGTTCGGTCTCGGCGTCGGTGGTTTTTTGCTTTTGGGCCGTGAGATCGTTCTGCGCGGCCTCGAGCTGGGCGGAGAGGGAATTCTTTTCGTCGTTGGCCTTGAGCAGATCGGCGGCGAGTTTGTCGCGGTCGGCCTTGGCCGACTCCAGCGCAGCGGAGTCGGCGGTGGAAGCGGCGGCGGTTTTATGGAGGTCGTCGAGGGATTTTTGCGCGTCGGCCAGCTGGGCCTTCAGGGTGTCGTTTTCCCTGGTCTTGGCGTCGAGATCGGCCTGGACGGCGGCGGTTTTCTGATTAGCGGCGGCCACCTGGGCGAGGGCGCTGGTTTTCAGTTTGTCGTTTTCCTTCCAGGCGGAGGCGAGCTCCTGGCTGAGTTCCTTGTTTTGATCGCGCAGGTCCGTGAGCGCGGCCGCATCGGGCGAAGGCGCGGGCGCAGCGGAGGGCTTTTCATCAGCGGAGACGGGAGCGCGGGTGATGACGGGCGTGTCGGTCTGGGCATGAACCACGGCGGCGAAAAAGCCGGCGAGCGCGAAAGGAAGGATGGATTTCATGGCGCGTGAAAGAGGCAGGTTAGGGCGGATGGCGGGCAAACTCAATCCTAAGTCGCGGGCGGAATTGGATTTGACGGGTTGTTAACCGGGGCGGCGTGGCGGATCGGAGCGGTCAGCCGGCCCAGTTTTTGGCCCGTTCGACGGCGCGGCGCCAGTGGGACTGGAGCCGGTGCATGGCGGCGGCGGACGTGCGCGGGCGGAAGGTGCGGTCGCGGCGCCAGAGTGCGGCGAGTTCGGCGCAATCTTTCCAGAAGCCGACGGCGAGTCCGGCGAGGCAGGCGGCGCCGAGCGCGGTCGTCTCGGTCGTGCGCGGGCGCACCACCGGCACGCGTAGGAGGTCGCACTGGAATTGCATGAGCGGATCGTTGACGGTGGCGCCGCCGTCAACGCGGAGTTCGCGCAGGCGGAGCCCGGCATCGGCCTCCATGGCGGCGAGAAGGTCGGCGCTTTGATAGGCGATGCTTTCGAGCGCGGCGCGGGCGAGATGCGCGGCGGTGGTGCCGCGGGTGAGACCGAGGATGGCGCCGCGCGCGGACGCATCCCAGTGCGGCGCGCCGAGTCCGGCGAAGGCGGGCGCGAAATACACGCCGCCGTTGTCGGGGACGCGGGCGGCGAGCGTTTCGATGTCGGCGGAGTGGCGGATGAGGCCGAGGCCGTCGCGCAGCCATTGCACCACGGCGCCGCCGATGAAGACGCTGCCTTCGAGTGCGTATTCGAGCGGGCGGTCGGGGCCGAGGCGCCAGGCGATGGTGGTGAGAAGATGATGCTTCGACGCGACGGGCTTCTGGCCGGTGTGGAGGAGAAGGAAGCAGCCGGTGCCGTAGGTGTTCTTGGCCAGGCCGGGGCGGAAGCAGGCCTGGCCGAAGAGCGCGGCCTGCTGGTCGCCCGCGATGCCGGCGACGGGCACGCCGCGCAGCGCGGGAATGGTTTCGATCTCACCGAACACCTCGCTGCTCGCGCGCACCTCCGGCAGCAGGGCGCGCGGAATGCGCAGGATTTTCAGCAGTTCGTCGTCCCAGTCGCCGGTGTGAAGGTTGAGCAGCAGCGTCCGCGACGCGTTGGAGACATCGGTGGCGTGGACGCGGCCGCCGGTGAGCTGCCAGAGCAGCCAGGTGTCGACGGTGCCGAAGGCGAGTTCGCCGCGTTCGGCGCGGCGGCGCGCGCCGCGGACGTGGTCGAGGAGCCACGCGAGTTTCGTGCCGCTGAAGTAGGGATCGAGCAGGAGGCCGGTGCGGGCGCGGAAGAGCGGTTCGAATTTTTTTTGTTTCAACTCGGCGCAGGCCGGCGCGGTGCGGCGGTCCTGCCAGACGATGGCGGGCGCGAGCGGCCGGCCCGAGGCGCGGTCCCAGAGCAGCGTGGTTTCACGCTGGTTGGTCAGGCCGACGGCCGCGAGGTCACGGCGGGCGAGGCCGGCGCGGCGCAGGGCGAGTTCGGCGGTGCGGCGCACGCTCGTCCACAAATCTCCCGGATCATGCTCAACCCAGCCGGGGCGGGGAAAGTGTTGCGCAAATTCCTGCCGGGCGAGACCGCGCGGCCGGCCGTGGCGGTCGAAGACGAGCGCACGCGACGACGTGGTGCCTTGATCGAGCGCCAGAACAAAACGCGACATGAGGAAAAGATGGCGCGGAAGGCGCGCCCCGCCAAGCTGTAACCGCCTATCCTCCAGGGCGTCAACATGAGTGAAACCTTGCACAAAGGCCAAGGTCTCATACCTTTAGTCCGGAACCTGTTTCAACCATGAAAATGCCTCTTTGTCTCGCCCTCGCCCTGCTCGCGATGGCTCCTGCGCGTGCGCAGATTTTTGGTTCGAATGCCGGCGGCGGCGCGCTGCTCGGCGGTCTGGCAGGTGGCATCATCGGCTACAACAATCACCATCAGACCGGGCGCGGCATCGCCATCGGCGCGGCTTCCGGGCTGATCCTCGGCTCGCTCGCCGATCAGGCCCAGTACAATGCCTCGCAGCGGACGCAGGTGCCGGTGCC
>DATJYF010000214.1:0-8828 GCA_035499715.1 Opitutaceae bacterium
GGACGCCCGGGCCGTCGCCGGCCCGCACTCGAGCGAGGTGGAAAATTCCACGGAAATTCTCAAGACGCCCGTGCTCATTTACACCAAATCGAGCGGCCTCTATGCCGGCGCCACGATCAAGGGCGGCTATCTCACGCGCGACGACACGGCCAACCAGCTTTTCTACCACACGCATTACGGCCTGCCGGAAATTCTCTACAGCGACTGGATCACGCCCACCCCCGAGGCCACGCCGCTGATGGATTACGTCCAGCAAATCGCGCCGTGACGCGCCGCCACGCGGCCTAACCGCCCGCCGCCCGCCAGTCGCGCAGGTAAGCCGCCAGCTCGGCCAGCGCACGCTCCGCCACCCGCTCCTGCATCGCCACGCGCGCCAGCCCCGGCCCGTCGACGCGCCCGCTGCGCACGACGAATTCGCCGCCGGTCCGCGCGTGCGCCAGCGCCCACCAGGCGAACGGCGCGCCGACCTTGTCCGGCGCGGGCGGCTCGGCGTAGCCGGTCGTGGCCACCGCGAGATCGCTGCCGAAAAGCGCGCATGCGCCCCGCGCCATTTGCTCCGCCACCGCCGCCGACACGCCGTTCACCGCCGCGGCCGCCGCCCGCTCCACCCCGAGATGCCGCACTTTTTCCTCCAGCGCGTACGCGGTGATGCCGCCGAGAAAAAACTCCGACGCGCCGGAAATCGCGCCGAGGCGCGCCTGCACCCGGCCGCACGTCAAGCTCTCCGCCGCCGCCAGCGTGCACCGCGGCGGGCCGAGGAGGAGGGATTTCAATTCCGTCGAAGGATGGTTGGTCATGCGCTGCTATCCCAGCTCGAGCCCGACCGGGCAATGGTCGCTGCCCATGACCTCGGGGCTGATCCAGGCGCGCTTGAGCGCCGGGCGCAGCTTTTCGCTCACGACGAAGTAATCGACGCGCCACCCGATGTTGCGGGCCCGGCAGTTGTTGAACTGGCTCCACCAGGTGTAATGGCCCGGACCCTTTTCAAACTCGCGGAAGGTGTCGACGAAGCCGCGCCCGAGCAGTTTGGTGAAATTTTCCCGCTCCTCGTCGGTGAAGCCGGCGTTGCGGCGGTTGGATTTCGGGTTGGCGAGATCGATCTCGGCGCGCGCGACGTTGAGGTCGCCGCAGAAAACGACCGGCTTCCGTCGTTCGAGTTTTTTGAGGAACTTCAAAAACGCCGGATCCCATTCCTGCGTGCGGTAGGCCAGCCGCAGCAGACCGCGCTGCGAGTTGGGCTGGTAGACGTTCACGAGGAAAAAATCGGAAAATTCCGCCGTGATGACGCGGCCTTCGCGATCGTGCGCCGCCAGGCCGAGGCCGAACGCGGTCCCGGCCGGCTTCACGCGGGTGAAGACCGCCGTGCCGCTGTAGCCCTTTTTGTCCGCGTTGTTCCAGAACACCTCGTAGCCGCGCGGCCAGGCCACGTGCTGGACGTCGCCGGGATGCGCCTTCGTCTCCTGCAGGCAGATGACGTCGGCGCCGGACGCGGCCATGTAGTCGAGCAGGCCCTTCTTGAGCGCGGCGCGCACGCCGTTGACGTTCCAGGAGACGAATTTCATGGCGGCAACATGCACTCCCGGCCGGCGATGGCGACGATTTTTCTTTGTGCTCCGACGGGCCTGAGGTAGGCTCAACAATCGATGAATAGAACCTTCCGGCGCGCAGTGACTTTGGGACTCATGGCTTGGGCCGCCTGCCTGGCAGATGCACGGGTGTGGACCATCGATGGCAAAACGAAAGTGGAAGCCGAGTTCGGCGGGATGATAGGTGACGTCGTGTTTTTGCGCCAGACGAACGGGAACCAGCTGAAATTCAATCTGGCGTCGCTCTCCGCCGCGGACCAGGCGTATATAAAAAACCGCGCCCGCGGCGATACTTCAGTCGTTCCGTCTTCTCCGTCTGATTCGTCAGAGAGCCAGCATGCCTATGTTTCCTTTGACGAAGCCCAGCCCATTGACATGGCGCCGGGCGGCTCCAGGCCGGTGTCATTCCGGCGCGCGGTCTTCAATATCCAGCCCGGCACCACCATTGGCAAAATTTACTGGGTGCAATGGCAGCGTACAGAAACCGTGAAAGCCCCGCCGGCAATCGTCGGCTCAGAGCAATACGCGACCATCGCCCGCGATGAACTGCAAAAGGCCCACTACAGTCTGCTGGGCGGAGAAAGTCTGATCTTTGGCGATGATGCTTCCGCCAAAGCCCGCTATCAGCTTGGCGCTGAAGTCTCCGACATTCGCATCAACATCGAGGCGATTCCCTCTGACGAGCAGCATGGCTTTTTCAACATTGATGGGAGCATAACCATTCACTGGCAGGTCTATGACACGCTGGAACACAAAATCATCTATACCCATACGACTTGCACCGGTTATAAAGCCAATGAAGACGATGTGAGCGCGGCTTTTAACATGTTTCGAAAAGGTACGCGCCAATTGCTGGCCAGTCCTGACTTCGTCGCATTCATGAAGCCCGTTGCCGGCGACCAGGATGACGCGGCCAACGGCTCCTCCTTCGGCACGGCGTTCGAGCTCCCGTCTTTCCATCGGGAAAAAGCGCTGGTGCTGCCGGCGGATTTTCCCACGCTCGTTGACGGCGTGGTGATGATAAAGCCCGGCGCCGGTTTCGGCACCGGCTTTGTCATAACCGAGAACGGCTACGCGCTCACCGCCGCCCACGTGGTTTCCGGCCTCAAGACGGTATCCGTGCGCCTGCACAACGGCCTTGTGCTCGACGCCGAGGTCGTGCGGGTCGATGAAGGCGCCGATGTCGCGCTCATCAAACTGCCCGGCACTTCTCACAAGCCGGTCGAATTGGCCCCGGACAAGCCCGCCGTGGGAATGGATGTCTACGCCATCGGCAATCCCGCCCTCGAAGAACTCAGCTCGTCTGTCACCAAGGGCGTGGTCAGCGGCAACCGCGAAATCGACGGCCACAAGCTGATCCAGACCGATGTCAGCGCCAATCCTGGAAACAGCGGCGGCCCGCTTATCAGCAAGGACGGCCGGGTGATCGGCATCGTTTGCTCGAAAATTGCCGGGCCCGGCTTCGAAGGTCTCGCCTTCGCCGTGCCCATCAGCGAAGCCATCGCCAAATTGAACTTAAAATTTGCGTCTGCGACCAGCAACTAGCCCCGGCCGACGACGCGCCCGTAGCGGCGCCGGGAGAGATGCACACCGCTTCCCGGCTCGACCTTGCGGTCTCCCACCTTCCTGTTGCCAAGCTCGCCGGTCGCGCCACGCTTGCTTCCCCATGTCCGCCTTTCCTTCTCTTCCACTCGGCCGGCGCATTCCCGGCAGCATGCACTCCGTCTCGTGCAGCCTGCCGACCATGCGCGCCATCATCGGCTACGAGGAAAAGGACCCGAGCATCACGCGCCAGCTGACCTCGGGCTATCCGCGTTTCGTCGTCCATCCCTTTGCACGCCAGCTCGCCGAACACATCGCGCAAAAACAGCGCCTGCGCGGCTGCACGCTCTGGCTGACCTCGTCCGCGCGCATGGCCGGCGAACTCGCGCGCCGGCTTGGCACCGCGCAGGCGCGCGTCATTTCCGATGACGGCCTGCACGGCGTGGCCCACCCGGCCGCGGACGCCGAGCTGGCCGGCCGGGCCAAGCTCTTCCTCCAGCACGTCGGCGGCTTCCTTTCCTCGCGCGAAGCCGAGGACCGGCTCGTGCGGCTTGGCGTGCTGGCCGCCGCCGAACCCGAGGCGCTTTTCGCCGGAGACGCCGCCGCCGAAATCCGGCGCCAGGTGCGGCCCGCATTTCCCACCGCCGGCGCGCCCGATCTTTTTTTGGCGAACAGCGGCATGAACGCGGTTTACGCCTCGTTCCGCGCGCTGACCGAGCTGCAGGCCGCGCGCGGCCGGACGCTCTGGATCCAGCTCGGCTGGCTTTACCTCGACACGATCGCGATCCTGAAAAACTTCACCGCCGCGCCGGGCGACTACCTTTACCTGCGCGATGTGTTCGACCGCGCCGCGATCGAGCGCGTCTTCGCCGAACACGGTCCGCGTATCGCCGGCCTCCTCACCGAGGTGCCGACCAATCCGCTCCTCCAGACGCCCGACGTGCCGTGGCTCGCCGCCCTCGCCCGCCGCCACGGCGCCGCTCTCATCCTCGATCCGTCCCTCGTCTCCGCCTTCAACGCCGATCTGCTGCCGCATGCCGACATCGTCACCGCCAGCCTGACGAAATATACCGCCAGCGAGGGCGACATCATCGCCGGCCTGGTCGCGGTCAATCCCGCCGCGCCGCACGCCGCGGCGCTGCGGGAAAAACTGCCGGCGGTGCTTGAGCCGGCCTACGCCCGCGATCTCGCCCGGCTGGCCGCGCAAATCGGCCAGACCGAGGCGGTGCTCGCACGCATCCAGGAAAACGTGCCGCGGGTGGCCGCGTTTCTCGAAGGCCATCCCGCCGTGCGCGAGGTCTTCTGGGCGCGACGCGCGGAGTCGCGGGAAAATTTCGCGCGCATCGCGCGCGCGCCCGGCGCGGTCGGGGCGGTGATTTCGTTCACCCTGCGCGGGTCGCTCGAAAAATTCTACGACCGGCTGCGTCTGCCAAAGGGGCCGAGCTTCGGCATGACCACCACGCTCATCTGTCCCTTCATTTACCTCGCGCACTACGACCTGGTGACGAGCGAGGCCGGACGCGCCGAGCTGGCCGCCAGCGGCATCGATCCGGGCCTGCTCCGGCTGTCCGTCGGCACCGAGCCGGCGGACGAGATCATCGCGGCGCTGGCCGAGGCGCTGGCATGAAAACGCCGGCCGGATCCGCGGTCGAAATTTCCGCGATGAACTCATGCACGCTGGCGGTGAAAGTCATCCCCGGCGCCTCGCGCGACGAACTGTGCGGCTGGCTTGGCGAAACGGCAAAAATCAAGCTGTCCGCGCCGCCGGTGGAAGGCCGGGCCAATGACGCCCTCATTGCCTTCCTCGCGGAGAAACTCGGCCGGCCGCGGCGCGCGGTCACGCTGGTGCGCGGCGCAGCGGCGCGGCAGAAGCTGGTGCGGATCGACGGCCTGACCGCCGCGGAAGTCCGGCACCGCCTGGGCGCGGCCGGCTGACACGCCGCAAAAAAAACGGCGCGGCTCGCAGCCGCGCCGGAGATTCAACGCCGCAAAATTCGGGCGGCGTTATTTGGCGTTCGACGCCATGTCTTCCATCAGCGCGAGGGCCGTGGCTTCGGTGATGTCGCGCACGTCGTAACGCTGGGCGAGGCGGCCGGCCTGGGGATCCTTGCCCAGCACGTCGCTCGAGGACGCCTGGCCGATGATGGCCGAGTCCTTCAGGCGGATGGCGGTGGCCTGGATGTCGGGCACGGTCACGGTCTCGTCGCCGGAAACATTGGTCACGGTGACGTTGCGGCTCGAGACGAGGACTTCGACGGCGACGTCGGCGACGTTGGCGAGGGCTTCGCGCTCCTTGCGCGCCTGGTCGCTGCCACCGGCGGCGAAGGTGTCGAAGGGCTTGTCGGCGAGGATCGAGGCGGCGACCTTCTGGTCGGCGAGGTGCGCACCGGCGGCGCGGAAGGGACGGCCAAAGAGACGTTCGACGTCGCGCACGGTCTGGCGGTCGGCCAGCGTGGGCGCGGGCATGTCCTTGGCTTCATAGGTGTTGTGCGCGACGACCTTCTCGGTCTGCGTGCCGGGCGCGGTCTGGCCGTTGCCGCCGCTGTCCGAGCGCGTGGCCTCGGTGCGCTCGGTGCGCTTGGTCAACTGAAGCCCTGAGTCGGCGTCGATGAGTTCGCGGTTGACATAGAAGACGAAGCGCGGGGCCTCGTTCTGGACGAAGGCGGCGTGAAATTTGTCGACGATGGCCTTGGCGGTGTCGGGCGTGACCAGGGGCGTCTGGATGCCGCCATAAAGCTTCTGGTTGTCCGCGGGCGGATAAGAGGCGGGCGGGGGCGGCGGAGCCGGCACGACGGGCACGGGCGGCTCGGGCGTGTCATCGGCCCACAGGAGCGCCGCCGGTTGCAGGCCGAGCGCGGTGACGAGGATCAGGGTGCGGGTTTTCATGGTGCCTCCGAAAGTTCAGCGCGCCTGGCGGACGCGAATGGTGAAGTTTTTGGCCAGCGTATTCATGGCCGTGAAATGCACGGTCTCGGTGGAATATTCCGCCAGGATGAGATTTTCCCACGGCGTCTCGTCGCCGGTCGAAAAGCCGTTCGCGTCCTTGAACACGCACTGGATCTGAACCTGGATGCGGCGATCCTCGCGGTTTTTCACCAGGGCCACGACATCGAGGCGGCCGTCGGGCAGGGTGCGCGGTTCGAGTCCGGTGCAGGTGATCGAGGTCTGCGTGGGTTGGTCGAGGAGCACGAACTGGCTGGTGTTTTCGAGGGTGTACTTGGTCGTGTCCTGCGGCGTGTACGGACCCGGGGTGGAGCAACTGGTGAGGAACGCCAGAACGGAAGCGGTGGCGAAGGCGGGGATGGCAGTTTTCATAAGTCGACTAGAGGTGTGACTGCGGATTAACGGGTGAGTTCACTCAAAAAAACAACGTTATTGGTTGAGGCGTCGGGGGAAACATTAATGGTGAGCTCGCGCGTGAGCTCGGAGGCCACTTCGCCGTCCCGGGTGAGAAATTCCAGCCGGACCGGGTGCTCGCCGGGGCTGAGTTTGAGGGCGGCAAAGCTGAGATATTGGGGAAGGTTGTCCCAGGTGCGGACGTCGGCCTGGGGGGTGGTGGCGGCCGAGGCGATCTTGCTGATCAGGCCGATGGCGGCGAGGCCGACGGCGGCGCGGTCGCTGTCGCGCGAGCCGTTGTTGGCGGCCGCGGCGGCGCCGATGAGGGCGACATCGCCGACGGTGTTGGTGGTGCGTTTGAAGACGGCCTTGTTGCCGAGAATGTAATCCATCACGCGGCCGCCGCGGGTGGTGGCCTGGAAGTTGAGGTCGTCGTAGGGCGGAAGCGGAATCCGGCGGTCGTCGACGATGAGACGGGCGGAATGGATGCGCGAAGGCTCGGTGTAGAAACGGAGCTGCTCGCCGTATTCGCCGCCGGCGTATTTGCGCGGGCCCTGGCCGTATTCCGCAAAGACGAGGACGTTGGCATCCGGGTTGTAAGGCGGCAGGCGGCGCTTGGTCAGGGCCTGGGCGCGGGCGAGGGCGTCGGAGCTGTCCTCGCCCAGTTTCGCCGAGGCCAAGCCGTCGAGATAATCGAGCAGCACGTAGTCGCTTTGGTATTCGTGGGTCTCGGCGTCGCTGTCGATCAGCTGGCCGGTGCGGTAGCAGGCGCGGGCGTTGTCCGGCTGGCCGTCGCGCCAGTAGAGGATGGCGCGGTAATAATAATCCATCACGCGCTCGTAGGGCTCGCCGATGAAGGTCTTGGTTTCCTCGGGATGAAAGAGGCTGCGCGCCTTCGCCGCGTCGGCGGTGTTGTTGATGATGCCGCCGACCTGGAGGATGGCGTCGTCGAGCTTGGTCTTGGCTTCGTCGAAATTCCCGACGCGCAGGGCGGTGGCGGCGATGCGGTCGTCCCAGAGCACGCGGTCCTTCGGCGGCGCGGCGGCGAGCTCGGCGTTGCCGTCGACGATCGGATCGCCGGTGTAGGCGATGGCCGCGCGCGGCGCCGGGCCGCTCATGCAGCCGGCCAGCAGCTCAAAAACGGCCAGCATGAGCAACGCGACCACGCCACGGCAAAGGAAGTGCGGCGTGCGTCGGCCCGTGGATTCATCTTTCCTTTGAGCCATGGGACGCGGGAGCGCGGGAACGCGCGGCTCGATCACCGGTAGGCCGCGTCCTCGAGGCCCTGTTTCTTGATTTCAGCCGAGTCTTCCCAAACAATCTCGCTCGTGCGCGCGTCGATGAGCTGGAAGCTGTAGAGGATGTAATCGCTGGTGCCGGCCGAGGTCTTGGTCGTCAGGCCCTCCAGCTTGCCGGTGAGGAAATAATCGGCGCCCTTGAAGGCGACCGGGGTGGGATCGTAGCTCGAGGTGACCTGGCCGGTCTGCTTCAGCTCACGCTCGCGCTCCAGTGTCTTCATGCGGTCGCGGGCGAGGAAGACGACCCGGCCGGCGGACTTGGAGTTGAGCATGATGCGGATGCGATCGGAAAAGAGGTCCTTGTTGATCGGAAAGCGGGTGGCGTTCTCGACCGGATCGATGACGATGCGCGGCGGCGTGGTCGCGCTCGCGATGGCCGGCGTGCCGAGGATGCTGCGCGCCATCTTGTCGGTGACGGTGACGAGATCCTGCGATTCGACGCCGGTGCCGGCGACGAAGCCCTGTTCGTCGGCGTTCATCTGCGTGACGGGCACGCCCGACGGGTTTTGCACGCCCTGATTGGCGCAACCGGCGAAAAACGCCGCGGTCGTGGCGGTGAAGCTGGAGAGAACGAAGAAACGGTGGATGATGTTCATGGTTGGCGGAAAGTTTTCCCGCGCGGCGCCGGTGGCGATCCGCGCGAAGTTTCAATGGCGCGTCAGTTGCGGCCGAAAAGACTGTTGGCGCTGCTCATGGACGAAGCCGGCGGGCTGGAAGTGGCGGCCGGGGCCACGGGCGCCTCCGGAGCGGGCGGCGCGGGTTGCGCCACCGGTGCGGCCGTGACAACAATCGGCGCGACTGCTGCTTCACGTTCGCGGGCCGCCTGATCGGCAATGGAACCGAGGATCAGCCCCGAGGCGGTGCCGATGAGGATGCCACGGCCGGTCTGATGGTGATTGTTATAGCCGATGATGCCGCCGGCCAGGCCGCCAAGGAGGGCGCCGGAAGCCGTGTAGTTGGGCTGCGCGTAACCGTACGTATCGCCGTAATCGGAAGAATAATACGCCGGCGTCTGATAATAATAGGCGGGCGCCTGGCGGTAGACGTAATAGGACGTCGGCACCGG
>DATJYF010000215.1:0-13249 GCA_035499715.1 Opitutaceae bacterium
ATCCAGTATTCGCCGGGCTGCCCCGTCCAGTTGACCGGGCAGAGCATGCTGCCCTGGTTGGACGGCTCGAACACCTTATAGGTTTCGCCGTCGGCGTTGAACATGTGCACGATGCCCTGGTTGCCCCAGAAAGTGATGCAGAGCGACTCGAGCCCCGGCAGGTCAGGACGGTAATCGGCGACCGAAACGTTTTGCGCGTGGCCGAGCTGGTAGCGGCGGAGAATGCGGCCGTTGAGATCGGCAAAGAATAGTCCCTCGTCGCTGGCGTTGCAGATCAGGCGCGGCGCGGCGCCGTCCTTGAAGCGGAGGATGGCCACGCCGTCGGCATGATCCTGGATTTCGCCTTCGTGGCTCCAGAGAACCTTCCCGTCATGACTGATGAGGGAATAGCCGACCATCAGCTCGTCCTTGCCGTCGCCATCGACGTCGAAGGCGAAGGGATAGTGGCCGGTGTTGAGCGTGAGATGCCAGAGCGGCTTGAGATGCTCATCGTAAGCCCAGATGTTGCGGTAGCGGTCCTTGACGATGATATCACTGGGCCGGCCCTTGCCCTCCAGGTCGCAAAAATAAATGGCGTCGCCGAGGACGCGTTCGAAGCGGCGCGTTCGCTTGATCGGATCGAGGGGCGCCTGCGGCATCGGCACCTTGGCGATGGTTTTGCCGGTGGCGCCATCGGCCACGACGAGCTCGAAATCGCGGCAATAGACGACTTCGTTATGGCCATCGCCATAGAGATCGTGGATTTGCACGGCCACGTCGTTGGTCAGGACGGTGTTCCAGGAATCAGGCGTGCCGTTTTGCCAGAGAATTTTCCCGTCGAGCGTCATCGCGGTGAGGCAGCCCACCTCGCTGAAGCCGTCGGCCGGGCCGTGGCGGGTTTGCTGGGCGATGAGAATGTCGAGGCGGCCGTCGCCGTCGAGGTCGCCAAAACGGATGTCGCGGCCGACGCCGAAGCCGGGCGTGCGGATTTTTTTCCAGAGCACGGGCTTGGGATTGGCGGCGACGAGGCCGTCCTCCTCGGCCTGGCGGGCGGCGCGGGCGGTCTCAAAAGCCTGCCTGGCTTCGTCCGAACAGCTGACGCGCACGGCACCGAATCGCGTCGGCATGTCCGAGAGGAGGCCGATTTTGCCGTGGGCAAACGTCGCATCCTTTGCCGTCAGGGTCACGCCGCCGATCTCCGCCGTCAGCTGGTCGCCGGCGGCACTGACCTTGAGCGCGATGTATTCGCCGGGCTTCCAGGCGCAGGGCTTTTGGGCGAGGATCGTCTCGTCCATCGTCCGGAATCCGGTGCCGTCATTCACTTTTTCCAGGATCGCGGTCTGGCCGGAGATACCGGCGAAATAGTACTGGCGGTTGGTCTGATAGCGGAACATGACGCCGCTGAGGCCGTCGCCGGCGGCTGGCGCGAAGCGCGCTTCGACGACATAATCGGCCCAGAGGTCGTCGCCCGCCTTGATCGTGGGATGAGTGTAGGCGCGCTCGGGCGGCGTGGCGGTGTAGACTTGGGCCATGACGTGACGGCCGTCCTCCACGATCACGCGCCAGGCGCGCTGGGATTCATCGCTGCGAAACGTCGCCACCGACCAGTTCCCCCGGGGATCGAGGGCGGTAATGTGGTGATATTCGCTCTGGGCGCCGATGACGCCGGCGGAAAACATGCCCGGCGCGAGACCGCTGAAATCGTCGTTCAACAACTCCGCCGGGCGGACCGGACCGGCGGCGAGGAGCTGGAGGGTAACAACGCAGACAAGATTTCGGTAACGCATGTTCTGGGGTAACCGGCCATGGTGTTAACCCATGCCCTTCCGGGCAGGCAACCACATCCGCACGCGTTTACCGGGTAGTTTTACCCGCTGATGTCTGGCATAATGTTTGCTTAAGCCATGGGAAAATGAAATAACTTTTACTCCGCCGCTGGACATTTTGCCGGTGGGCGACAGCATTTTCACCTCTCCCACAAGACCAACCACACCCAAACGAAAGCTCACCGGATGAAACTCATCATCGCCATCATCAAGCCGTTCAAACTCGAAGAAGTGAAGGAAGCCCTGTCGGAAATCGGCATCGAGGGCATGACCGTCACCGAGGTGAAAGGTTTTGGCCGCCAGAAAGGCCACACGGAGATTTATCGGGGGAGCGAGTACACCGTGGATTTTCTGCCGAAGGTGAAGCTGGAGATCGCGGTGACGGACGATGCGGTGGCAAAGACAGTCGATACGGTCGTGAAAGCGGCCAAGACCGGCAAGATCGGCGACGGCAAGGTCTTTGTTCTTCCGCTCGAGGAAGCCGTGCGCATCCGCACCGACGAGCACGGCGAGGCCGCCATCTGAGTTTTTTCGGGCTAAATTTCCCGGGCCGACGCCGATAAGCGTCGGCTTTTTTGTTTCGCGGCCGGCTTCTTAAAGTTCGGCGGACAGGAAACTTTCTTGCATGAGAATTACTCATCGTGTGGATTTGCTCGAATAACCGCCCCTTATGAAAAAAGCCCTTCAATTAAACCGGCTCATCATTTTTGCGCTGCTGGCTTGTGGAACGATCCTGGCGGCTCGTGCCCAGAGTCCGGCGCCACCGACGACGGAGCAGCGCCTCGCCGCGCTGGAGGCTTACGTGACCAATTCCGATCCCGGCTCGAGCCTCACCGGCATTCCCGGTCCCGGCCACAATGCTTGGATGATGACGAGCGCCGCACTCGTGCTCTCCATGACGCTGCCGGGCCTCGCACTTTTTTACGGCGGCCTCGTGCGCCGGAAAAACGTGCTCTCCGTGCTCGCCCAATGCCTCGGCATCGCGGGCCTGGTCACGATTCTCTGGTGGGCCTTTGGCTACAGCCTGGTTTTTGGGAAAAACTTTCACAGCCCGTTCTTCGGCGGTTCGGAGGCGTTTTTTCTCAATGGCGTCACCTCGGCCCCCAACCCCGACTACGGCTTCTGGGTCTCGCAAAATGTCTTTGCGATGTACCAGCTGATGTTCGCGATCATCACGCCCGCACTGATTGTCGGCGCCATCGCCGAACGCATGAAGTTCACGGCCATTCTCGTCTTCGTCGGGCTGTGGATGTTTGTGGTTTACTTTCCGCTGGCCCACATGGTCTGGGGCAGCACCGGCTTCATGAACGGCGTGTGGAATTCCAACGCGACCATCAAGGCCATCGATTTTGCCGGCGGCACCGTCGTGCATATGTCGTCAGGCTGGTCGGCCCTGATCCTCTGCCTGATCCTCGGCCCGCGCCTCGGCTTCGGGAAGGAAAAGATGGCCCCGCACAGCATGGTGCTCTGCATGGTCGGCACCGGATTGCTCTGGGTGGGCTGGTACGGCTTCAACGCCGGCTCGGCGGTCGGCGCTGATGGCGTCGCGGCCAACGCCTTCACCACCACGACCCTCGCGACGGCTGTGGGCGCCTTCACCTGGGGCATGATCGAACTGATGTTCCGCAAGCACGCCTCCATCCTCGGCTTTTGTTCCGGCGCGGTGGCCGGCCTCGTCGTCATCACGCCGGCCTGCGGCTTTGTGAACAGCACCGGCGCCGTCATCATCGGCGTGTTTGCCGCCGTCGTGCCCTACCTCTTTGTGAACAAGGTCAAGGCCCGGTTCGGCTACGACGACGCGCTCGACACCTTCGGCGTCCACGCCGTCGGTGGCACGCTCGGCGCGCTCCTCACCGGCATCCTCGCCGTCCCCGCCAAGCTGGCCGACGGCGCCGTCAATCCCGGCGCGGTCAACCCGAATCTCGCCGCCAACGTCGATGCCTATATCCATCGCGGCATGCTCTGGTTCGAGCAGCTCAAGGCCATCGGCATCACGCTCGTCCTCGCCGTCGGCGGCACGTTGATTCTCGCCTATCTCGTCAAGGCCACCGTCGGCCTCCGCGCCACGCCGGAGGTCGAGCGCCAGGGTCTCGACATCAACGAGCACGGTGAGGAAGGCTACGTTGAAATCTAATCCCGCAAACTAACCATCCCAATGAAACTCATCATCGCCATCATCAAACCATTCAAGCTCGACGAGGTAAAGACGGCCTTGTCGGAAATCGGCATCGAAGGTATGACCGTCACCGAAGTGAAGGGCTTCGGCCGGCAGAAAGGCCACACCGAAATCTACCGTGGCAGCGAATACACGGTGGACTTTCTCCCCAAGGTCAAAATGGAAATCGCCGTGACCGACGATCTCGTCGTCAAGACCATCGACACCATCGTCAAAGCCGCGCGCACCGAAAAAATCGGCGACGGCAAGGTCTTCGTCCTATCCATCGAGGAGGTTGTGCGCATCCGCACCGGCGAGCGCGGCGAAGAGGCCATCTGAAATCGGGCGGACTTCCGTTTTAGGCGAAGCCGGCTCGCCTGCGCGCCGGCTTTTTGTTTGTCATGCTGAGCGCAGCGAAGAATCCAGTGAGCCCTCGCTGCGAGTCTCGCTATCATCCCGATGGATTCTTCACGGCGAGCCAGCAGAAGTTTCCTTGGATTGAGAGGGCTTGATTGCTTTTTCCGGCAGCGCCCGCGCCGCGATCTCGGTTTTCAGCTTTTCCAGGAATACGGTGAACGGCGTCACACCTTCGTCGCCGCGCGCGCGCGAACGCACGCTGACGGACTGGGCCTCGGCCTCCTTTGCGCCGAGCACGAGCGCGTAGGGAATCTTTTCCAGTTCGGCCCGGCGGATCTTCGCCCCGAGCTTGTCGCTGTGCTCGTCGAGCGTGGCCCGCACGCCAGCGGCCTTGAGCTCGCCGAGGAGTTTGTGGCCATAGTCGCCGACCTTGTCGCTGATGGGCAGGAGCCGGACCTGTTCGGGCGCCAGCCACGCCGGGAAATCGCCGGCGAAATGCTCGATCAGCACGCCGCAGAACCGCTCCATTGAGCCGAACGGTGCGCGATGGATCATCACCGGACGGTGCGCGGCGTTGTCCGCGCCGGTGTAGCTGAGGTCGAAGCGCACCGGCAGGTTGTAATCCACCTGGACCGTGCCGAGCTGCCATTCGCGTCCGATCACGTCCTTGATCACGAAATCGATCTTTGGCCCGTAGAATGCCGCCTCGCCCGGCTCCTCGGTGAACGGCACGCCGAGCGTCTTGGCCGCGGCCCGGCAGGCCGCCTCGGCCTTGTCCCAGTTGGCCGCGTCGCCGGTGTATTTGTTGGAATCCGGATCGCGCAGGCCGACGCGCACGCGATA
The DNA here is from genome assembly GCA_035499715.1 of Opitutaceae bacterium. GTDB lineage: Bacteria > Verrucomicrobiota > Verrucomicrobiia > Opitutales > Opitutaceae > DASRHD01. The sequence continues at coordinate 5,161 of DATJYF010000215.1, forward strand.
ATCGCTCATGCCCAGCGTGGTCAGCACGACCTTGACGAGCGAAAGGCAGCCGAGCACCTCCGAAGCGACCTGTTCCTCGGTGCAGAAAAGATGGGCATCGTCCTGGGTGAAGCCGCGCACGCGGGTCATGCCGTTGAGCTCGCCGCTCTGCTCCCAGCGGTAAACCGTGCCGAACTCCGCCAGCCGCACCGGCAGGTCGCGGTAGCTGCGCGGCTGCGAGGCAAAAATCTTGATGTGATGCGGGCAGTTCATCGGCTTGAGCAGGAAGCCATCGAGCAGCATCTCGTCGGGCTTCACGCGGTCCCTGGCAATGATCTCCTTGCCGGCGCGGCGGTTGATTTCATCGGCGAACTTGGCCGAGACGGCGTCGAGCCGCGCCGTCATTTCCGCGCACGAGCAGCCCTCGGTCGCGATCCGCGCCAGCTGGTCGTTTTCCACGATGGGCGAGAACTGCGCGTCCTTGTAATACGGAAAATGGCCGGAGGTCTTGTAGAGCGCGAGCTTGCCGATGTGCGGGGTGAAAACCTGCGAATAGCCCTGCTTGCGCAGCTCCTCGCTGATGAAATTCTGCAATTCCTGGCGGAGGATGGAGCCGTTCGGCGTCCAGAGCACGAGGCCGGGGCCGACATCCTCGTCGATCACGAACAGCTTCAAGTCGCGCCCGAGCTTGCGGTGGTCGCGCAGCTTGGCCTGCTCGAGCTGGTCGAGATACTGTGCCAGCTCCTCTTTGGACGGAAACGCCGTGCCGTAGATGCGCTGGAGCTGCTTGTTGTGCTCGTCGCCGCGGTGGTAGGCGCCGGCGATGGAAAGCAGCTTGAAGGCTTTTAACTTCGAAGTGTAGCGCACGTGCGTGCCGGCGCACAGGTCGATGAACTCGCCATTCTGGTAGAATGAGATTTTTTCGCCTTCGGGAATGTCGGCGAGGCGGCCGAGTTTGTAGCGCTCCTGGCCGATTTTTTTGATGATTTCGGTGGCTTCCTCGCGCGAAACCTCTTTGCGGAGAAACGGCTGGTTTTCGTCCGCGACTTTTTTCATCTCGGCCTCGATTTTCGCCAGATCCTCGGCCGTCAGCTTGTGGTCAAGGTCGATATCGTAATAAAATCCGGTGTCCGTCGGCGGGCCGATGTCGAGCTTGGCGTCCGGGAAAATGCGCAGCAACGCAGTCGCGAGCACGTGCGAGCACGAGTGGCGGAGTTCTTCAAGCGGGGTCATCGGCATGGGAAAAAGGAGAACGAGTTAAGCGCAAAGACGCGAAGCTGCCAAGATCGGAGAGGAAAAGTTTTTCGCGTAAACTTTGCCTCTTTGCGTCTTCGCGCTTTCTCAGGGTTGTTTCTTCAATGGTTCCAGCTTGTAGCCGTCCTTGCCATCGAGCATGGCCCAGCCGGCGGTGGCCAGCTCCTTACGAAGAGCGTCGGCCGTGGCGAAATCCTTGGCCTGCTTGGCCGCCCAGCGCTTTTCGGCGAGAGTGGCGATTTCAGCAGGACGAACGGGCGCATTTTGTGGATACGATTGAACGAGGTGGAGCTTGAGGCCGAGAGCGAAGACAGCCCTGTCAAATGACTCGACATCAGCTGAAGTCAGCTTCTGCTCCCCCTTACCGTGAACTATCTCGTTACGGATTGTGAATAGAGCACCTAGAGCTGCGGGTGTGTTCAGATCATCATTCAGAGCTTCGATAACAGGATCAAAACGAGAGGATTTGGCTGTGGATGGATTGGCAGCTCCCATAGCCTGAAGCATTGTCTCGAGTGCTTGTAAGTTCAAAATGGCACTAGTTGCAGCGTGCAGCGAATCGAGTGTGAAGTTGAGCTGCTTGCGCGGATGGCCCATGAGCAGTGCGTAACGCAGCGCCATCGGCGAGTAGCCTTCCGCCACGATGTCATCGAGCATGAAGATGTTGCCGAGGCTCTTGCTCATCTTCTTCGCATCCACTTGCAGAAATTCGCTGTGATACCAATGACGTGAGAACGTCGTGCCGTTGCAGCACTCGCTCTGGGCGATTTCGTTTTCGTGGTGGGGAAAGAGCAGGTCCACGCCGCCGGTGTGGAGGTCGATGGTCTCGCCGAGATGCTTTTTAATCATCGCGCTGCACTCGATGTGCCAGCCGGGCCGGCCGGCCGCGGCATCATTGGGTCCGGACCATTTCACGTCGCCGTCCTCCTCGGGTTTGTAGGCTTTCCAGAGCGCGAAATCGCCGACATTGTTCTTGTGATCGGAATCGAAAGCGCTGTCCGTGACCTTGAGCTCGCGCTCCTTGATGCGCGAGAGCGCGCCGTATCCGGGAAATGAGCCGATCTTGAAATAGACCGAGCCGTCGGGCGCGCGGTAGGCGTTTCCTTTTTTCATCAGCACGTCGATCATGTCGACCTGCTCGCGGATGTGGCCGGTGGCGGTGGGTTCGACGTGCGGACGGAGGCAGTTGAGCGCATCGCAGTCGGCGTGGAATTTATCCGTCCATTTTTTGGTGATCTCGGCCAGCGGACGGCCTTCCTTTTTCGCTTGCGCGATGGTGCGGTCATCGACGTCGGTGAGATTGCGGACGTGCCTCACCTTGTCCGGCCCGAATTCGAGTTCGAGCAGGCGGCGGAGGACGTCGTTGATGACGAAGGTGCGGAAATTGCCGATGTGCGCGGGCGCGTAGACGGTCGGTCCGCAATTGTAGAAACGGAAAACGCCGTCAGGGTGGGAGGGTTTGAGTTCGCGAATCTCCCGCGTGAGCGAGTCGAATAATCGGATGGGCATGAACCGGAAAACTTGAAACAGTAATCTTCGCCAGTTAAAGCTCTTAGTTCACCGTGTCTATGCCCGAAAATTTCAAACTCGATTTGCTGCACCGGCCGCGGCGGCTGCGCCGCACCGCCGGCATCCGCGCCATGGTGGAAGAGACGGTGTTGCGCCCGTCGGACTTCATTGCGCCGCTCTTCGTGGTCGACGGCAAGGGCCGGCCGGAGAAGATCGGGTCGATGCCGGGCATCTTCCGGCTGAACATCGCCGATCTGGTGAAAGAATGCCGCACGCTGCACAAGCTCGGCGTGCCGGCGGTGGCGCTCTTTCCAAAAAATGACGCGCGCCTGAAGGACTCGGAGGGCAGCGCGGCGTTGAAGGAGGACGCGCTGGTGCTGCGCGCGGTGCGCGCGATCAAAAAGGCGCTGCCCGAATTGGTGGTGATGACCGACATCGCGCTCGATCCCTACACCAGTCACGGGCACGACGGCGTGCTCACGTCCGATGGCCGCGATGTGGACAACGACCGGACGGTGGAGATTCTGGTCAAAATGGCCGTGCTGCACGCGCGCGCCGGCGTGGATTTCGTGGCGCCGAGCGACATGATGGACGGCCGGGTGGGGGCGATCCGCCGGGCGCTCAACGCCGCCGGCTGCGCCCAGACCGGAATTCTGGCTTATTCGGCGAAGTATGCCTCGGCCTATTACGGGCCGTTCCGCGACGCGGTGGGCAGCGCCAAGGCCGCGGGCACGCACGCGCTGGACAAGCGCACCTACCAGCTCAATCCGGCCAACCGCCGCGAGGCGTTCACCGAGGTGGCGCTGGACGAAGCCGAGGGCGCGGACATCGTGATGGTGAAGCCGGCCGGGCCGTATCTCGACATCATCCGCGAGGTGCGCCTGCGGACGCGCAAGCCGGTGGCCGCCTATCAGGTTTCCGGCGAATACGCACAAATTCATGCGGCGGCGGAGCGCGGCTGGCTCGATCTGGCGGCCTGCCGGCACGAGTCGCTGCTGGCGATCAAGCGGGCGGGCGCCGGCATCATCCTGACTTATTTTGCCAGGGAAATGGCGATCGCTTTGGGGCGGTAGTTTACGGTTATCGGTTCACCGTTCACTGTCGCGCAGGCATAACAACCGTGAACCGTGAACGTCGTTAGAACGGCGAGCGCGGTACCTGCAGCGAGTCACCGGGCATGAGCGGCGGATCCTCGGCGGGATTTTTTTGCGCGAGGACGACGTTGATGCCGTAAGCGGCGCCTTCGCGCACGAGCGTGATCCTGGTCTGCTTGGCGTAGAGCGAGAACCCGCCGGCGGCCTCGATGGCCTTGGCCACGGTCAGATCGGGCGTCCATTCGATACGGCCAGGCCGCATGACCTCGCCGCCGACGTAAACGTAGCGCTGGGTCACGACCACGGACACCTCCACCATGGTGTAGATTTTTTTGGCGAGATACGTGTCCCGAATGCCTTGCGAAAGCTGGGCGACGGTGAGGCCGGCGGCGGTGACGTTGCCGATGTAGGGCAGGGAGACAAAGCCCTGCTCGTTGATCTGGACGTTGTTGGTGCTGGCGTCGGGCACGCCCTGGAGCGCGATGGTCAGGCTGTCGCCGGAGCGCAGGACGGCGGCGGAAGACGGCGCGGGGATGCGCGGATTTGCGCCGGCGTCGACGGGAGCGGTGCAGCCGGAAATCAGCAGCGTGCTGGCGGCGGCGAAGAGCAAAAGAAAAAGCGCGCGCGCGCGGAACGTCTGAGCCATGCGGCGAGCTGGACGCAAAGCGCGCGGAAAAGCAACACTACCGTTTGCCGCGCGAGCGGCGGCGCGGCTGGTCGTCGTCCTCGCTGGCGTCGTCCGCCTCGTCCTCTTCTTCTTCGTCGTCCTTTTTGTCCTCGCCGCCCTCTTTGTCGTCTTCCTCAGACTCCTCCTCGTCCTCGTCCCACTTGAGGGAAGCGTCGTTCTTAAGGCGTTCCTCCTCCTCCTCGTCGAGCTCGGGCAGATCCGCGTCGTCTTCCTCCTCGACGGATTTTTCCTGATGCTCCTCGTCGGTGTCCCAGCCTTCGGGGACGAAGTCGAGAATGTCGGTGAGTTCGTCGAAGGCATGGACCGCCTTGCCCTCGATAAAATTGGTGTTCTGGTCCTCGCGCAGCTGGTCCTCGACCTCGTCGACGGTGAGCTTGGCCTCGAAATCGAAAATTTCGTTGAGCATCTTCACGCGGCAGCGGGTGATGTGGTCGAGCAGGTCGGCATAGGGGCCGTTTTCCTCATCGAGGTGATCGGGCAGGGCGAAAAGTTTTTCGTCGGATTCGAAGAAGGATTCCTTGACCCGCTTGAGGCGCACGCGGCCCTGGCCGAGGTCCTTCTCGATGCGAAAGGGGATGAAGGCGGACTCGAAAACGTCCTGGTCAAATCCATAGTCGCGCAGCGGCTCGACCAGGTCGATGAGGTGGGAGACCTGGCGCGGGTCGATGATGCTGAGGCCGTCAACGTCCCAACGCACGGGGTCGCTGACTTCGTCGACCCACCAGTTTTGGTCTTCGCCGAGGCGCACGATGCACCATTCAAGGGCGGTGGTAGATTTGGCCATAGGTAATTGAGGGAGGAAAAAGGCCGTCGATTGCGCAAGTCAAACTGGGAAAGGTGACTTTTTGTCGATTTTCCGCAGCCGCCTCCGCCGGTCGCCGGACCGGAATTTTGAGCCGCAGCGTGCAAACCGATATTGAAAAAACAAGCAGAAAAAACACCCAGGTTTGCCGGCGCGGCGGGGCCGCAGGCCGGTCGGTGCAGGGTACTTGCATTTTTTCCGCCCGGCGCGCACTTTCGCCCGCATGGGCGCGCTCTATGAAAATATTGTCCGGCGGATGTTCTTCCGGCTGGACCCGGAAACGGCGCATGAGCTGAGTGTGAAGGGGCTGAGGTTGCTCGGCGCGCTGACACCGCTCTGCCGGGCGATGGAACATTTCGCCCAGCTGCCGGCGGACCGCACCCGGCCGATCGAGGCGTTCGGGCTGAGATTTCCCAATGCGGTCGGCCTCGGCGCCGGCTTCGACAAGGACGCCGTGGCCTGGCCGGCGGCGGCGGCGCTCGGCTTCGGCCATGTCGAGATCGGCACGGTCACACGTCTGGAGCAGCCGGGCAATCCGCGGCCGCGGCTGTTCCGCTATCCGGAGCAGGAGGCGGTCATCAACCGGATGGGTTTCAACAACCGCGGCGCGGAAAAGATCGCTGCGCATCTCGCGCACCAGCCCGGGCCGGGCCGGCGGCGCATTCCGGTCGGCATCAATCTGGGCAAGTCCAAGGCCACGCCGCTCGACCAGGCCGTGACAGATTACCTCGGCAGCTTCACGCTGCTGGCCGACTACGCGGACTATCTCGCGATCAACGTCAGCAGCCCCAACACGCCCGATCTGCGCAAGCTGCAAGAGGAGGAACGCCTGCGCGAGCTGCTGGCCGCGCTGACCGCGGCCAACCGCGACCGCGCCGTGCAGCCGGGCCGGACGAGAAAGCCGCTCCTGCTCAAGATCGCGCCGGATTTGTCCTTTCAGCAGATCGACGCCGTGCTCGCGACCATCGCCGAATTCGGGCTCGACGGCATCATCGCCACCAACACCACGCTCGAGCGGCCCGGGGCGTTTGCCCGCGCGAATGAAGCCGGCGGTCTGAGCGGCCGGCCGCTGAACGGGCGCTCGACCCAGATCATCCGCTACATCGCGCTGGCGACGTCCGGGCGGCTGCCGATCATCGGCGTGGGCGGGATCAGCGACGCGGCGACGGCCGGCGAAAAACTCGACGCGGGCGCGACGCTGGTGCAGGTCTACACCGGCATGGTTTACCGCGGGCCGTTTTTCGCCCGCGACGTGGCGCGGGCGCTGGCCGACCGGCAGCGGCGCAACTGAAAAAGCCGACCGCAGCGGGCTCAGATTTCCCAGTCGCCGAAATCCTTCGGCTTGCTCGTCTCGACCACGCTCTCATCCTTTTGGCGGGTGCGGATGACGAGGTTTTCGCCCTTGAAATAAACCACGCTGTGCGGCGGCACGTTCTGCAGCAGCCAGACGCTGGAGCCCACGACGGTGTGCGCGCCGACGCGCGTGTCGCCGCCGAGGATGGTGGCGTGCGCATAGATCGTCACGTGGTCATCGATGTCGGGGTGGCGTTTCACGCCCTTGACCGGGTTGCCCTCGGGATCGAGCTCGAAGGATTTCGCGCCGAGCGTGACGCCCTGGTAGAGCTTCACGTGGTGGCCGAGGCGGGCGGTCTCGCCGATGACGACGCCGGTGCAGTGGTCGATGAAAAAGTGCGTGCCGATTTCCGCGCCGGGGTGGATGTCGCAGCCGGTGCGCTCATGGGCGAACTCGGTGAGCATGCGCGGCAGGAGCGGCACACCGAGCTGGTAGAGCACGTGGGCGAAGCGCTGGAGCGAAATGACCAGCACGCAGGGGTAGGCGAGGATGATCTCCTCGACGTTGCGGGCGGCCGGGTCGCCGCTGAAGGCGGCGGCGACGTCGGTCTGGATGATCTTGCGCAGCTCCGGGAAACGGCCGAGCGCGGTGTCAGTGAGCTCGCGGGCGCGGCGCGCGGGATCGGCGTCGCGGGCGAAGCGCAGGCTTTTTTCCATCTCGGCGGCGAGGCGCGTCTCGAAGCGCTTGAGCAGCCGGCCGACGTGCCCGGGCACGTCCTTTTTGGTCAGGCCTCGCTCGTCGAAATAGCCCGGGAACAGCAGGTGCATGCAATCCACCGCAAGCTGGTTGACCGATTCCTCCGAGGGCAGGTTGGTTCCGTCGAGGTGGTTGATGCCGCCGTCGGCCTCGTACGAGGCGAGCAGGGCGCGTTGGATGTCATCGAGAGGCGTCATGGGCGGGAGAGGAAGGATTGGCCGGTTGCGGGGCGTCTCCAAGCCCATTTTTGCGGCCCGAACTTCCGGGCTGGACAAGCCGGGGGTGATGGCTCTTATTGCGCCTTCCCCCGATGGAAACGCTCAGGTGGTGGAATTGGTAGACACACACGTTTGAGGGGCGTGTGCCGTAAGGCGTAAGGGTTCGAGTCCCTTCCTGAGCACCACTTGGAGGGCAGGCCTACTTCCCGTAGTTTTAGGGGGTATACTTTGGCGGACGCTTGGGTAATCTTACGGTTCGCCGGTGCGGACGGCTTTCGCCATCGGCGTACAATACCCCAATGCTTTTTCCGAGGCAACCCGCCTTCCGGCATTGGCTCCATGATTCGATCCCAAAACAAAAACCCCCATGAACAGTGCACGCACGTTTAAACCTATCAAATCAATCGCCGCCTGCCTCCTTGGCCTGCTCGCGGTCAGCGCTTACGCCCAAATCGGCAGCGGTTGGACGTCCATCAGCGAAGGCTTCAAGGTCCA
>DATJYF010000216.1:0-19566 GCA_035499715.1 Opitutaceae bacterium
TGCTTTGCAGCGGCCTGATGCGGGCGCAATTCATTCTCGTGGCCGCGCCGACCTGGCTGCATCTGCCGGCGGCGCTCGTGGGGCTGGCGGTGCAGTTTCCGCTCGCCTGGTGGTTGGTGCCGCGGCTCGGCTCGACCGGCGCGGCAGCGGCGCTGGCCGTTTCCTGCGTGGCCAGCGGCTGGCTGACAAGTTTTGCGTTCCCGCCGTTGCGGCCCTGTGCGGCGGCGCAAACACGGGGGTTGCTCATCCCATTTTTTCCACAACGCTGGAGGGCGGTCCGACGCCTGCTTTATTCATGAATTGGGATTACGCCAAGCACTACGCTTCCTTTCATCCCGACACGCCGGAGCACTGGCGGCAAATGAGCGAGCGCCTGCGGCGCTGGCTCGGGCCGCATCTGCCCACTGATCGCGCCGCACCCGTGCTCGACCTTGGATGCGGTCACGGTTATGCGCTCGCAGTCCTGCGCGAGCTCGGCTTTGCCCAAATCGAAGGCATCGATGCCGACGCCGGCCAAGCCGCTTATGCGCAGGCTCACGGCCTGCCGGTGGGGCACGTGACCGACACCGTGGCGTGGCTCGCCGCGCGACGGCAATATTTCGGACTGGTATTGTTGATGGATGTGCTCGAACACGTCCCGCGCACCGCGCAGCCGGATTTTCTCCTCGCCATCGCCTCCAGCCTGCGTCCGGGCGGGCGGCTCATCATCACAACACCCAACGCCGCCGCCGGCCTGGCCGGTTACTGGGGTTACAACGACTACACGCACCACGTGAGCTTCACGCCGGCAAGCCTCGGCTTTTTGCTCAGCCACGCCGGCTTCGGCCGCATCCACTGCCAGGAAATCGAGCTGGCGCCGCCCGACTGGACGCCACGCGCCTTCGTGCAACGGTTTTTCCGGGCTTGGCGGCGGCTCGAGTACATGGCGGAATTCGGACGCAGGGAAGGCCGGTGCGTGCCGCTATCGTTGAACCTGCTGGCCGTCGCGCACAAGGACTGACGCATGCGCGTCGCGAGCTTCGATGTCTTTGACACCCTGCTCACCCGGGCATTCGCCCGGCCGGCGGACGTGTTCGGCTGCGTCGGGGAACGACTCGGGCGCGACGATTTTGCCGCCGAACGGGTGGCGGCGGAAAGGGCCGCGCGGGCGCGGGCGCCGCGAAGGGAAGTCACGCTCGCGACGATTTATTCCGGACTGGCCGCGCGATTGCACTGGAATGAGGCGGAACGCGACGCCGCCATGGAGCAGGAGCTCGCCATCGAGGCGCAGCACGTGCACGCCGTCGAACCGATGCGCGCGGTGGTCGCGGCGGCGCGGCGCGAGGCGGACCGGATCGTGTTTCTTTCCGACATGTATCTGCCGGGCGCAATCATCGCGAGCTGGTTGCGGCGCGAAAACTTCTTTCAGGATGGCGACCGACTCTGTGTGTCTTGCGAACATGGCGGCGGCAAGGGTTCGGGCCTCTTGTTCGAAAAGGTCCGCGCGGAACTGGGCGCATCGTTTGCCGAATGGATTCACTACGGGGATCATCCCTGGTCGGACGTGAAAAAGCCGCGTTCGCTTGGCATCGACGCCCGGCCGGTGACTTTCGCGGTGCTGCGGCCGCGCGAGCGCGCCATCCTGCGCGGTCCGCCGGCGGCAGGGACGAAGACCGGTCTCTCGCTGCTGGCCGGAATCATGCGCTGCGCGCGGCTGGCCCGGGCCGAAGAACCGGGGCGCGAGCAGGTCCTGCAGGAAATCGCCTCCGGTGTGGCCGGTCCGCTGTTTTTTGGCTTTGTGTCCTGGTGCCTGGATGAAGCCGCGCGGCGCGGAGTACGGCGGCTGTATTTTCTTTCGCGCGGCGGACAGGTGCTGCTGCGCATAGCCCGGGAAATCGCCCGCGCCCGGCCCATCGCCGTGGAGTGTCGTTATCTATGCGCGTCGCGACTCGCCTTCAACGCGCCGTCGTTGAGCGACCATCCCGGACGCCGTCCGCCATTCACCGCGGCTCCGGCGGCTTCAGCCGGGCTGGCCCGCGACTATCTCGCAGCCGAAGGGATTTCCGCCGGAGAGCCCGTGGCGTTGGTCGATCTTGGCTGGATGGGCAGCATTCAAGCGGCCATCGAACGGCTCATCGGGCGTCCCGGTGCGCCGGCTCCGTTGACGGGATTTTACCTCGGGCTTGTTGAACAGGCCGCCCTCCGGCCGGCGGGCGAGACATTGGGATACACCAATAAGTTCGGCCGCCTGCCACTGCGCCGCGAAACCTCGCATCTGGTGTTGATCGAGTTGCTGGCCCAAGCCGACCATGGACCGGTGGCGGGATTTGAACGCCATGCCGGCGGCACGATCGCGCCCGTGTTCGATCCGATCGGGCCGGTTGCCATCGACGAGGTGCGCTTGCTTCAGGACGGTGTATTGCGGTTCGCGCGGTTGTTTCTTTCCACGGCGGCTCGTTTCCTCCCTGTCGAACCCGGATGGGCCGGGGCGGCGATCGGGGCCTACCGGGAATTTCACCGGCGGCCGGCGGAAAAGGAAGCCCTCGTGTTTGGGCGGATGCCGCATTCGGATCAGCTGAAGGAAACCGTGTTCACCCAACTTGCACCCGCCTTCGGACCGGCGGACGTGCTTATGGCGATGATTTCGCGGACCCGACGGCCGCCCTGCTGGTGGATCGAGGGCCAGGCTGCGTTGGGGAGCGCACCGGCGCTGTGGTCCTACGCGAAGCTCCGATGGCTCAAGTGGCGGGCGCAGACTGCCCTCACCGGGCTGCGGGATTGAGCCCGGCTGGTTTTCCTGCATCGTCCCAAGCCATGAACAATCTGCGGTTGCAACGCATGCTCATCGCCAGTGTGGCGGCGTTGGCGGCCGTTTGGGCCGGCTGGCAGGTGGCGGAGGGCAGCTACGGCGGGCCGGCGCTCCTGGCTTTCGTCGCCGCCTTGCTCGTGCTCGCAAAATGGCGGGTGCGGCCCGAAACCGCCTTGGCGGGCGCGGCGCTTTTCGGTTACATCATCGGCAATCGCGGCTTCGCCCAATTGATGCTGGTTCCGGGCCTGCCGTCGTTTGTGGCCGAACTCGCGTTGGGCGGAGTGCTCGCCCTGATCCTCGCCCGCGGCGCGTTGGAACGGCGCTGGCCCGCACGTCGCGACGCCCTCAACGCCGTGGTGACGGCCTGGCTGGTGATCGGAGGTGCCCGGCTGATGGTCGATCTGCGCGCGCAAGGCTGGTGGGCCTTGCGCGATTCGGCTGTGATTTATTATGCGTTGTATTTTTTCGTTGGCCAGGAGCTGGGATCGGAGCCGACAGCGCGGCGGCAGTTGCTCGGCGTGCTGGCCTGGTCGCTCGCCCTGCTCGCGCCGGTGTTCGCGCTGTCCGTGGCCTTTCCGTGGTTTTTTCTGACCCACCTCATCGTGCAGGGCGTGCCGATGCTCATGTACAAAGACGACCTCGTGGCGACGATGCTCGCCGGCGGCGTCTTCTGGTTCGCCTGCAAAACGACCGAGGGGAAAGACCTGCCCCGCCGCGCCGCATCCGGGGCCGCGTTAACCGGCGCGCTGGCCGGGGCTTTTTTCCCGCTGACGCGCGCGGCCATGGCTGGACTGGCCATGGCCGCAGTCTGGCAGGCGCTGGGCCGGCGGTGGCGTGAGCTGGGAACGGTGGCAATCATGCTGGCGGTGCTGGCCGCGGCGACTTTCGGCGGAGAACTGTTGGCCCGGCGCCCGCTGGAACAGACCGAAGTGTATCGGGTGGCCGAATACGCCAGGTCGATCCTTGACCTCGACGCCAACGGAGCCGAACACAGCTATCCATCGGCCGGCAACACCAAGGGGCGGCCGGACGACAACAACCAGTTCCGGCTGGTCTGGTGGAAGACCATCGCGTCGGACACGCTGCGCGAACATCCTTTTTTCGGCGCCGGCTTCGGTTACGATCTCGCCGACCGGTTCGTGGAGGCATACGGCCTGGAAGCCGACACGGATTTCAATGTGCGCAGCCCGCACAGCATCGTGTTCACGATGTTTGGACGCATGGGCTTCGTCGGCCTGGCGCTGCTGGCGGCACTGGGTGCCTGCATGGCCTGGCGGACCTGGAAGGCCGCGCACCGCGCGGGTGAGGAGCTGGGCTTGTGGTGCTTTTGCTGGGTCGTGTTCATCAGCGCCTGCTTTGGCGTCGTGCTGGAGGGGCCGATGGGTGCGGTCGTGTTCTGGACCGTGCTGGGTCTGGCCAGCACCGCCGGCGCGGCCAAGCCGTTGGCCGGAGCGGAGAAAACGGCGGCTCCGGAGGAAGCCTTGCACGCCGCGGAGGAAAAGGTTTAACTGTCCGGTTTCGTGAATCCGCGCACACCGGTCGAATTTCTCAGCGTCTTCAAAACCACCACCCGCGAGCGGTGGGATGTGGTGACGCCGCTCGCCTTGCTCGGGCTGAGCACGTTCGGCGTCTGCTTCATTTACAGCGCGCAGTTTTCGTCGCATGGGAACGCCTGGCTCATGCAGCTGCTCTGGCTGGCGGCCGGCGCCGTGATCTACGTCGCGGTCTCGCTCATCGACTACCGCTTCTGGCTGAGCGTGTCGCACTGGTTTTACCTCGCCTGCCTGCTGCCGCTGTTTTTGGTCCTCATCCCCGGCATCGGCGACACCCAGTTTGGCGCGCAGCGCTGGATCGATCTGGGCGTCTTCAAGTTACAGCCGTCGGAGCCGGCCAAGGCCGCCGTGCTGCTCATCACCGCCAGCATTCTGGTCTGGTCGGAAATCGGCACGGTGCAGCAGTCTTTAAAAGTCCTTGGCAAATTGGCTCTTGCGGTGGGCCTGCCCATGGTCTTAATTCTGCGCCAGCCGGATCTGAAGTCGGCGATCGTCCTGCCCCCGATGGTCTTTTCCATGTTGTATGTTTCCAAGTTGTCCACGCGGTTTTTCGCGGCGGCGTTGGGGGCCTTTCTCCTCGTCGTCGGCATCGTGGCCTGGGACAGCTACCGCTACATCGCCTTCATGGATTCGCACGGCTATTCGTTCATCAACGACAAGGGCAAATACGAAAGCCACACCTGGGTGCCGCTGCACGATTATCAGCGCAATCGCATCGTCTCCTTCATCGACCCCGACAAGATCGACCCGATGGGCATCGGCTGGAACCAGCGCCAGTCCCTCATCTCCGTCGGCAGCGGCGGCCTCACCGGCAAGGGCTGGACCGACGGCACCCAGGCCCAGCTCGGCTACCTGCCCCGCGCGGTCGCGCACAACGATTTCATCTTCTCGGTCATCGCCGAGGAAAAAGGTTTTTTGGGAAGCCTCACCGTTCTCGGCCTGTTTGGTCTGGTTTTGTTCAACGGCATCCGCATCGCCGGTCTCGCGAGGGACCGCTTCGGCACGCTGCTCGCCATCGGCGTCACCGTGCTCTTTCTGGTGCATATGTTCGTGAACATCGCCATGACCATCGGCCTCGTGCCCATCACGGGCATACCGCTTCCCTTCATCAGCTACGGCGGCTCCTTCGTGCTCAGTTGCTGCATGCTGCAAGGACTGGTCCAGAGCGTCTATCGCTTCCGCAAGGACTTCATATGATTTCCCCTGCCTGCGATATTGACCGCCCTGCCGGAATCTCCTGCGCCGCAACTGCCGCGCCCGGGCGCCCCGTCACAACCCAAGGACACCCATACCATGAGCAGCAGCGCCACCCCGCAGCCGCCCGCCTCCGACAACTCCATCCCCCCGGCCGATCCGGCCCAGCGCTACGACGAGGAACTCGCCCAGCCGCCGGCTCAGCCTGACACGCCCGAACTCATCAATCCGGCCGAACTCAAGGCCGGCGCCCAGGACCGCGCCCGGCAGCGGCCGATCCTCCAGAAAATTCTCGGCATCTTCCAGAAACAGAAGACCACCTACCGGGAACTCATCATCAACTCCGAACCGCTCGAGAAACGCGTCGCCCTCCTGGTCGACGGCGTGCTCGAGAAGTTTGAAATCGAACGCGAGTCCGACGACCGCATGGTCGGCGGCATCTACAAGGGCCGGATCAAGAACCTCGATCCCGGCCTCAAGGCCGCTTTCGTCGACATCGGCTACTCGAAAAACGCCTTCCTCCATTACTGGGACATGCTCCCCGCCGCCGCCGACTCCTCCGTCGAGGTCGTCCGCGTCAACAAGAAGCGCAACGCCGCGCCGCGCTCCGCCGAGCCCACGGTCAAGGACATCCCCGGCCTCTATCCGCCCGGCACCGAGATCGTCATCCAGGTCACCAAGGGCCCGATCGGCACCAAGGGCCCGCGCACCACGACCAACCTCGCCATCCCCGGCCGCTACCTCGTGCTCATGCCCTACTCCGACCAGTGCGGCATCTCGCGCAAGATCGAGGACCAGCGCGAACGCCAGCGCCTCAAGCAGCTCGTCAACGAGCTCACCATTCCCGAAGGCATGGGCGTGATCGTCCGCACCGCCGGCGAGGGCAAGAAATCCCGCTACTTCGTCCGCGACCTCCACATCCTTCTCCACACCTGGCAGGACATCACCCGCAAGATGCAGGCGGAACGCGCGCCCGTCACCCTTTACCAGGAGCCCGACATCGTCGGCCGCACCGTGCGCGACTTCCTCACTGAGGAGGTCGACCGCGTCCTCCTCGACAGCCCGCAGGACTTCGAGCGCACCCAGGAGCTCGTCGCCCAGATTTCCCAGCGCTCGAAATCCAAGATCGCCCTCTACAAGGACAGCATCCCGATCTTCGAACGCTTCAACATCGAGCGCCAGATCGAGCAGACCTTCCAGCGCAAGGTGCCGCTGCCCTCCGGCGGCGAAATCATCATCGACGAAACCGAGGCCCTCATCGCCATCGACGTCAACACCGGCTCGCACCGCCAGAAGGCCGGCGACGAGAAGAACACCATCTACGCCGTCAACCTCGAGGCGGCCACGGAGATCGCCCGCCAGATCCGCCTCCGCAACCTCGGCGGCCTGATCATTCTCGACTTCATCGACATGAAGGAGCGCCGCCACCGCAACTCGATCTACGAGCGGATGGTCGACCTCATGTCGACCGACAAGGCCAAGACCCACATCCTGCCCATCTCGCAGCTCGGCATCATGCAGATGACCCGCCAGCGTCAGCAGGAGTCGCTCTCGTCCAACCTTTACACCGACTGCCCGTATTGCCGCGGCCGCGGCATCGTCAAGAGCGCCACAACCATGTCAGTCGAACTCCAGCGCAAGCTCTCCGCGGTCGTCCGCCGGCTGCAGGCGCGCAACGACGGCAAGGAATATTCGCTCCGCGTCCTCGTGCACCCGGGCATTCTCGAACGCCTCCGCAGCGAGGATGCCGAGCTGCTCGTGCGCATGGAAAAACTCTTCGGGGTGAAACTGGCCTTCCGCGCCGACCCGACCTACCACGTCGAAAACTTCAAGATCATCAACGCCCTCACCGGCGAGGAATACCGCTGAGATTGGCTGATGCTGACATGAATGCCGGCCGGGGCGGTGTTCCGATTCAACCGTCATCCTGAGCGCAACGAAGGATCCAGAGCGTGCTTCAGACCGAATCGGATCCCGTGGCTGAGCGATCAGCCGTCATCGCGTCGCGCCTGGTCTGGGGTCTGGCGGGGGCGAAACTGCTGCTCCATCTGCTCACCGCGGGACGGTACGGAATTTTTCGCGACGAGATGTACGGACTCGCCTGCGCCCGGCACCTGGACTGGGGGTATGTCGATCATCCACCGGGCGGGATCGTGATCGCCTGGATCGCGCACCATTTGTTCGGCGATTCCCTGCCGGGGTTGCGACTGCTGCCCGCGCTGGCAGGCGCCGGGCTCGTGCTGCTGACCGGTCGTCTCGTCCGGGAATTGGGTGGGCGGGAGTTTGCCCAGGTCGTGGCGGCGCTCGCGGTGTGCTTCGCGCCGGTCTACCTGATATTTGATCACTGGCTCATGATGAATGCATTCGAGCCGCTGATCTGGATGGGGTGCGTTTATTGTGTGATCCAGACCACCAGACCCGGTGGGGCGCGCTACTGGTTCGGCTTTGGCGTGCTGGCGGGAATCGGGCTCGAAACGAAATATTCGATCGCGTTTCTGGTCATCGGAGTGCTGGCGGGCCTGGCGGCCGGTCCGCAGCGCCGCCAATTTGCCAACTGGCGGTTGTGGGTTGGGCTGGCGGTTTGCGGTGCGATCGCGCTGCCGAATTTTCTTTGGCAATGGCGCCACGATTTCCCCTTCCTCGAATTCCGCCACAATGTCGCCCTCGTCCACCGCGACGTTATTCGCGGGCCCGTTGCGTTCGTCCTCGACCAGATGATCATCATGGGCCCGTTGGGAGCGCCGCTCTGGGTGGCCGGCGCCGTTTGGTTTCTCGTCGGACGCCAACGGGCTCAAAACGCCGTGTTCGGGTGGACATTCCTGGTCGTGCTCGGCTTGTTCATCGCGCTCAAAGGGAAAAATTATTATGTTTCGCCGGTCTACCCCATCCTCTTCGCCGGCGGCGCGGTGGCGCTCGAGCAATTCACCGAAGGCGGGAAGCGGCGCTGGCTGCGCATCGCGTGCCCCGTGCTCCTGGCAGCCTCGGGATTGGTCCTGTTGCCATTGTCCGTTCCGATCCTTTCACCGGAAGCATTGCTTCAGTACGAGCAACGACTGGGCATGAAGCCGCCAGAGTTTGAGCATACAAGGAACGGACCGCTGCCGCAGTACTTTGCCGACGAATTCGGCTGGGAGGAAATGGTCCGTGAAGTGGCGCGGGTGTACCACGCGCTGCCGCCGGCCGATCAGAAGCGGACGGTGATTTTCTCGAACAACTGGGGCGACGCCGCGGCGGTTGATTTCTTCGGACCGAAGTACGGGCTGCCGCATGCCATCAGCAAGAACAACAGCTACTGGCTCTGGGGACCCGGTGATCGTCTCGGTGACATTATGATTATCCTGCATACCGACGGCGTCGGCGACCGGCAATACTTTGCGACGGTGGAAAAAGCCGGTCACGTCGAGCATCCGTACTCCCGCCGCGATGAATGGTTCGATGTCTACGTGTGCCGCGGCCCGAAGTTCGATTTCCACGTTCTCTGGCCAAAGCTGAAGCGGTTCGACTAAATGTCGCCTTCCGCGCCGACCCGACCTACCACGTCGAAAATCTCAAAATCGTCAACACCCTCACCGGCAAGGAATATCGCTAAAGCTCTAGTTTATCTATTTTGCAGTCACACTGGAAATAAATGCGACAACTTCTTGGTGGACCTCACTTGAAGTCATAGCGCTCACAATTTGTGATGCGGATAGTGAAACTTTGTATTGGGTTTGCGCCCAACCACAGATATCGGATAGAAGCTGCTTGCCGGATACGGTAAACAACCCATTTGAAATGGCCCAGCTCTTGTTAAAGAGCGGTCTTGCAGCTTTATTGGCTCCGTCAGCGCCATGCTTGGGGTCAAGGCGGCGGTAAGTTTCTGCAAACGAATCGAAAGTTTCATCCTTCCTTGCTTGAACGAAAGAATCGATCGTGGTTTGCACTTCGACTGTGGTCAGATTGGCCGTCGTCTTTGCATTGATCATTCGAGTGATCGTGGCTGGGACTATAATGTAATTTTCAATTTCTTTGGCAGTCCAAACTGTCAATTCCACACCCATAACTTTGGCTTGGCTCAATCGTGATTCAATTTCATCTTCGGTATGATAATCGCGATCGAGCAAACAAAAGATCTTAATTTCATTGTGCGCGTTTCCCGACGCGCTGATCAACATCGTCAACCTGGCCCTTTTTCAGCCGGCTTCGTGCCTTCGTGGTGATAGTTCTCTCGGCGCGGCCGCCAGAAGCCATACGCGCCGCGCGAATCAGGGAAACCCTGAACACTTACTTCTTGGAGGGGGATGCCGTGGCATTATTCTCGCTCGCACGATTCGCATGAACCTTCGCCCCTTTTTCGTATTCGCAGCCATCCTGGCCGCCCTGCCCCCGCTCTCTCGTGGCAGCGCCATTTTCACGGTCACCGATCTCGGAACCCTCGGCGGATCCACTTCGTACGCCTGGGCGGTCAACGCTTCCGGCCAGGTGGTCGGCGAAGCGATGAATTCCGCCGGCAATTATCGCGCCTTCGCCTATTGGCAGGGCAAGATGATCGACTTGGGCACTCTCGGCGGCGATTTTTCCAGCGCCGCCTTCGGCATCAATGATAACGGTCAGATCGTCGGAACGGCGTCCACGGCGACGAACGCGGATCACGCTTTTCTCTTCTCCTTTGCCACCGGCACCATGACCGACCTGGGCACGCTGGGCGGCAATAACTCGAGCGCAGCAGCGATTAACAATCACGGAATTGTCGTGGGCGAGGCCGAATTGCCCAGCGGGTCCAACCGCGCCTTTTTCTATGCCAACGGCGTGATGCACGACCTGGGCACTCTCGGCGGCGATTTTTCCGCCGCTCGCGCGATCGACGACAACAATGTCATCGTCGGCAATTCCGAAACTTCTTCATTTAACCCAATGTTCTATCAAAGCGGTTTTATATTTTACAATGGCAGCATGTTCGACCTTTCGCTTTGGGGCATCAGTGGTGCAAATGCGCTCATTGACGCCAACGGGGTCAGCGACGCCGGTGTTGTCGGCGATGAAAACGGCGATCCGCTGGGAGGATTCGGGCCGACGGGCTTCATCATTGGCAACAACCCGACCCACATCGGCACGGGCGATGACATTTCCAGCGAGAGGGGAATAAACCAGGCCGGCCTGGCCGTGGGTTACGAGACAGACTTCTCGCAAGGCACCTTTGGCCTGCAATATGCATCGCTCTTTGCGGGCGGCGTAAATTACGATCTCAATACGCTGGTCGATCTTTCCGGCAGCAACTTTACCCAACTAACGGAGGCCTTGGCTATCAGCAATACCGACTATATTGTGGGATTTGGCACGACCAAGAGCGGCGCAACCCACGCCTTTTTGCTGACTCCCATTCCGACACCGTAGCGCGCAGAAGACGGGCCGACCGGAGGGAGCCATGTCTTGAATCTTGACCGATCCGGCAGCTAATGGGCGCGGGCGCCTCGTCGGCGGGCGAAAGGCCGGTTTCTTTTCGAAAGAGCTGCGCAAAAAACCCGGAAATAATTCCTGCCGCCGCGGCTCCCACTTCCATGACCGTCCGCTTGCGGGACGCCAATTGAAGGTTACGCTGCCAAACCCATCGCCATGCTCATCCGCTCCAAAAAAGACTGGGAACTGCCGGAATCGGCCGTGACGCCCGAGGCGGTTTACCGGGCGCGGACGCGGCGCGATTTTCTGCGCACGGCCGGAATGGGCATCGCGGGCGCGGTCCTGGCGCACAAGGGCTTCGCCGCCATGGCCGGACTGCCGGACAAGCTCAACCCGGCGTTTGACGGCTCGGCGCTCAAGATCACGCCCTACAATCTCATCACCAGCTACAACAATTTCTACGAATTCGGCACGGACAAGGGCGACCCGGTGGTGAATGCGAACCGCGGCTGGACGCCCGAGCCGGGCTGGACCGTCGAGCTCGCGGGGCTGGCCGGCAACACCGGAAAGTGGGACGTCGAGGACCTGGTCCGCAAACTGGGCGGCGTCGAGCAGCGCGTCTACCGCCACCGTTGCGTCGAGGCCTGGTCGATGGTCGTTCCATGGGACGGAATTCCGCTGGCGAAGCTCGTGGCCTTTGCGCAGCCGAAGGCCGGCGTCCGCTTCCTCAAGTTCACGTCGTTTCTGGACCCGAAACACGCGCCGGGGCAGGCGCGGGAGAATCTTGAATATCCTTACGTCGAGGGGCTGGTCCTGGCGGAGGCGATGAACGAGCTGGCCATGATCGCGACCGGGATTTACGGCAAGCCGCTTCCCAACCAGAACGGCGCGCCGCTGCGGCTCGTCGTGCCATGGAAGTACGGCTTCAAGGGCATCAAGTCGATCACGCGCATCGAATTCACCGACAAGCAGCCGCTCAACACCTGGCAGAAGATGAGCCCGGACGAATACGGATTTCTGGCGAACGTGAATCCCACCCATGACCACCCGCGCTGGTCGCAGGCCTCGGAGGAGGTCATCGGCAGCGGCTTTTTCAGCAAGCGGCAGGAGACCCTGATGTTCAACGGCTATGAGAAACAGGTGGCCGCGATGTACAAAGGGATGGACCTCGACAAATTTTTCTAGGCCAACGTGCGCTGGATGGAACGACTTCTCCGCTCGAAGGCCTTTGTCATTTGCGTGATCGTGCTGCCGGGCTTGTGGCCGGCCTGGCCGATCATGCGGCGGAATCCGACCGTGATGGCCGATCCGGGCAAGTACCTCCTGCACCATTTCGGGTTTGTCGCGTGCATCCTGCTGGCGACGGTTCTCAGCTTCACGCCGCTGCGCGTGCTTTTTCCGCAGTCGAAACTGGTGCAGGCGCTGAACCGGCACCGCCGGACGGTGGGCGTGAGCACCTTCGTTTACGCGGCGATCCATCTCACGTTCCAGTTTCTCCACGAGGACGGCTGGCCCACGTTCTGGAAGGACATGCGAAAGCCATTTCTGCTGGCCGGCATGGCGATTTTTTTGATCCTGCTGGCGCTCGCCGCGACAAGCTTCAATGCGGCGGTGCGCTGGCTGGGCGGGCGGCGCTGGAAAAACCTGCACCGGCTGGCTTACCTGGCCGCTCCGCTCGCGGCCTACCACCAGGCGGCGGCGCGGAAACTTTTTCCCGTGCAGGTGCTGTGGATCTTCGTGCCCCTGGCGCTGCTGGAAGCCGGTCGGATCGCAAAAAACGTATGGTCGCGGAAAAACAATGCGCCGGCGCCTCCCGCCGCCGGAACCTAGCCGGCGCGCCCGCCGCTTCGCTACCGCTCGCGCCGGTGGTCGGTGACGGCAAGATCGTCGACTGAATGGAAAAGGTCAGCGACGAACAATATGGCCGCTGATTCCGTCGCATCACCGTGAATCCGCCGGAATCGTCACGCTCGCGTGCAGTGGCAGGTCGCGCGAGGACGTGCCGGCGAGAATTTCGTGTTTTCCCGGAGCGACCATCCAGCGGCCGGCTTTTGTGTCCCAAATGGAAAACGCCCGCTGGTCGAGCATGAAGTTCACCCTCCGGGTCTCGCCGGGTTCGAGCTTCACTTTGTCAAAACCCTTCAACTGCTTCGGCGGCTCGCCGGCGCCGGACGGCGCCCCCACGTAGACCTGAACCACTTCCGCGCCGGCGCGCCGGCCGGTGTTGGTGACTTCCACCGAAACCCCGACTGTTCCATCGGCGGAAACCGGCGAGACGGAAAAGTTGCCCAAGGCGAAAGTCGTATAGCTCAGGCCGAAGCCAAATGGAAACAGCGGCGCGGCATTGTGCGCGTCATACCAGCGATAGCCGACCTCCAGCTTTTCGGAATAAACGGCGTTGCCATTGACGCCGGGATACTGCTCGGGCGTGGAGGCGGGAACGTCGGTTTCCGCTTTGGGAAATGTCATCGGCAGCTTGCCGGACGGGTTGGCGTCGCCGAAAAGCAAATCCGCGACCACGTTCCCGTCCTCCTCGCCGGGATACCAGACATCGAGGACGGCCGGCACCTGACCGAGCCATGGCATCAAGACCGGTCCCCCGGTTTTCAGAATCACGATCGTTTTCGGATTGGCCGCGGCCACCGCCGCGATCAGCGCGTCCTGCTTGTCGGGCAGCGACAAATTCGGCCGGTCCTTCCCCTCGCTGTCCTTGTTTCCGACCATGACAATCGCGACATCCGCGGATTTTGCGATGGCCGCGGCCGTGTCGGGATTCGCGCCGTCGTTGTAGGTGACCGGGATGCTTGCGCCGACATGGCGCTTGAGGCCGTCCAAGGGAGTCACGGTATAAAGCGGTTTGACCGCCGAGCTGCCGCCGCCGCCGGTTTTGGCCGCACCGGCGTAGGGCCCGATGAGGGCGATGGAGTGAATGGCATTCGCGTTCAGCGGCAGCGTGCCGTCGCGGTTCTTCAACAACACTGCGCACTGTTCCGCGATGGCCCGTGCGACCGCTCCGTCTTTTTCCGCAGGGATGGGCTGCGGCGGGTGCGGGTGATCGAAGAGCCCAAAACGGTACATCTGGGCGAACCGGCGCACCAGCATGGCGTCCAGCTCCGATTCCGCCACCTGGCCGTCGGCGATGGCTTTTTTCATTTCATCGGAATAATGGACCGGCTGCATCGCCAGATCCAACCCCGCCCGCGCGCAGCGCACGGCGTTGCGGGTCCCGGTGTAGTCAGATTGCACGAAACCCTTGAAGCCCCAGTCGTCGCGCAAGATGTCCTGCAAAAGGTGGATGCTTTCGGAGCAAAATGCGCCGTTGACACTCGGGTAGGCGGCCATGACCGCGCCGGGGTCGGCTTCTTTCACCACCGTTTCGAAGGCCGGCAGGTAAATCTCACGCAGCGTGCGCTCGTCGATCACTTCGTTGATCGTCTTGCGGTTGGTCTCCTGGTTGTTCGCCGCGTAGTGTTTGATTTCGGCGATCACGCCCTGCTGCTGAATCGCCCGGACCTCGGCGATGCCCATCTGCCCGGACAAAAACGGATCCTCGCCGAAGTATTCAAAATTGCGGCCGTTTTGCGGCACGCGCGTGATGTTCAGGCCCGGACCTTCGATCAGATCGTCGCCGTGGTCCTCGACCTCCGCGGCGGCCAGCCGGCCGAATTCGGCCGCCAGCGCGGGATCCCAGGAGGCGCCGAGCGCGAGCTCCGCCGGCAGGGCGGTCGCCGGCAAGGTGGGCTTGGTGTCACCCGGCCCGGCGCCGAGCGGGCCGTTCGTAATCTTGAATGTGGGGATGCCGAGCCGCGGGACGGGGGCGACTTCCCGCGGATGGTCCTTCACGTCCCGCATGTGGATCTGGGAAATCTTTTCGTCCAGGGTCATTTGCTTCACCAGCAATTCGGCCCGTTCTACCGACGACAGCGAGCGATCCATCCAGGGCCGGTCCGCCGCGGTCGCATCGCTGCGCAGAGGTTGGGAAATGCCGCCGGCCGCCAAGAGCAGGCAAAATGCTGCGAGAAATTTTTTCATTTAATGGAATGCTTCGCCGCGGAGCGTGCCGCCGCGCGCGATCGGCGCGGAGACAGCCCTTACGGTCCGAAACTGTCAGACGAAAACCACACCGGAGAAGTTGTGGGCGAAAGCGACTGGCTCCGCAACGCGGAGAGGAGCGCATCCTTGCGCTGGGGATCGATGGCGGAGCTGCTGTTCACGTAAGCGACGGCGGCCGACAGGTCGCGCTGGCCCCAGCGCAAGACCATCTGCTCGCGCGCCTGGCTTTGCTGGACGGGATCCGCGATCAGATCCACCCATTGCATCGCGCTCGCCGGGTCGTTGCGGATGAGCGCGGACTGATTGATGAAATTCATGATCAGCGCGTCGTTTTCGGGGCCGCCATAATTTTGCACGAGCTGGTTGCCCAGCCATTGCTCGGCGTCGGCGGGGCTGGTTTCCATCCATTCGCTGAACGCGCGTTGAGTCACGGCGGACCGGCCGTCTGCCGGGGCAAGCGTTTCGCTCCAGCGCAGGGCCGCAGCGGGGTCGCGGGAAACCCAGTCCGCCGCCACGCTACCCAGCGCCGCGTTGCGGTCGTCGGAGACGGGCAGCGAGGTCAGCCAGGCGGTGGCGTCCGCGGGCGAGCGCTTGGCCAGCTCCAGGGCGACCGTGGCGTAGGCTCCGGCGCCGATGTCCGGATGGTAGGAGCAGGCGGACCAGTATTTGATGAGTGCGCAGGCGGCGTCGAGATCGCCGTTCTTCACCAGGGCCTCGAGCCCGGCCTGCGCGACGATCTGGGACGGGAGGCCGTTGAACTGGTCGCCGGCGCGAAGCAAGGCGTCGGCGTTCTTGATCAAGAGCTGCGGATCGCGCGCGGCCATTTGGTCCAGGACCACTTTGATCAGCGAACCGTTGGCCAGCTGATTGATGTGATCGGCCTGCGCCACCAGCCACCGCCAGGCTGCGTCCGGGTCGCGGGAGGCCCAGCCGTGCACCAGCGCGGTAACCCAGGCGGCTTTTTCATCATCGCTGCGGCCGAGGTCCTGGGCCAGCGCGATGGCCAGCGCCGGCTGATCGGCGGCCATTTCGTGCAAGAGGGCAAGGAGTTCGGCGGGCGAAGCGCCATCAGCCATTTTGCGCAGCAGCAATTCCCTCACCTCCTCGAAGCTCGCGGTCCGCATGGACGGCAGGCGGGCGGGCGCCGCGGTCCGCGACGGCGGCGCAGCCGGAACGACCACGGGCGCACGAACCTCTCCGGGCGCGGGCGGCGCCGCGCGCGGCGGCCGGCCGAGCACGAGATACCGCGCCGCCACCGCGCCGGCCATGGCTCCGCCCGCGACGATGAACCATCGTCCAAAGGCGAAACGTCGGCGTTCGCGCAGGTCGCTCATGGGGTTTCAGGGTTTTGGGAAACCGTGGGGAATCTCTCAAAAAATGGCGGTCATGGCAAACCCGGCGGAGCGTCGCCGGGCGAAAGGACGCCTTCGTGCCGGAAGATGCGCGCGAGATAGTTCAATTCCGGCGAGCCGGGTTCCAGCTGCAGGCCGCGCAGCAGAATGGCCCGGGCGTCGGCGGAGTTGCCCAGGCGCAGGCTGACCTCGCTGCCAAGGCAGGCATAGTAGGCCGCGGACCAGCCGGCGGTCTTCGGCGTGTAGGAACGCACGGCGTCGAGTGCGCTTTTGATTTCCGTCACCGCCTGCGCCTGGTTGGGGCTGTTTTCCAACATCGACTCGGCGTTGGCGAGGCGGCGGACGATATCGTTGGTTTGCGCGGCCAGCGGCTCGTAGACGGCAAATTCGACCGAGCCGCGGAAAATGCAGGGCATGGAAAGCAGCCCCGGCTCCGGTGCCACGTTGCCTTCCACGCGCAGCTGAATGAAGCGCTGCAGGCCGGGATTGACCGAGGCAAAGGAGGAGCAGAAAATCGCTTTCAGCGTGGCGTCGTCCATTTCCCCCAGCGCGAGATCTTTTTTCAGCGGGGCGATGAACAGCTGGTAGGTGCGCTCGTCGAAACGCTGCAGCCCCTGCGCCTGACGCCCGACGTCGATGAACATCGCGCGCGGCGCCGCGTATTCAAGAATTGGATAGTCGTCGCGCTGGACCGGCCCCGGGCCGGCCACGGCGAAGGCGGTGCGCTGCGAGGCGAGCTGGCGCGCGAGCACGGCTTCCGGCGTGGTCAGGCCGATGGCGGCGAGATCGCGCCGGGGCCCGGCCAGGGCCAGCGCCCGGCCGAAGGCCTCGGGATCGGAATTCCACGGCCGGTCCGAACCGAGCAGGATGATGTCGCCGCCGCCGGCGTCCCAGATTTCCATCGCCGGAAACACGCTCTGGAAGGTGCGCAGCACGAGGTCGACGGTGGCGTCGTCCATCTCGTAGGTATGAAACCACTGGGTCATGATGCCGCCCGGCTTCAGCCGCCCGGCCGCCAGGCGGTAGAACTCCGCGCTGAAGACGCTGCCCACGTTCACCATCCAGGGATTGGACGGCTCCGAGATGATGGCGTCGTATTTTTGCGGGGAGAGTTTCAGGATTGTCCGCGCGTCCTCGTCGTAGATGCGCACGCGGGGATCCGTCAGCGCGCCCTGGTTGACCGCGGAAAAGAGCCGCGCCGCGCGCAGGACGGGCGCACAGTTTTCCGCCACGGTGAGGTGGTCGATGGGATAACCGAGGGTCGTTCCGGCGGTGATGCCGCTGCCCAGGCCGAAGCAGAAGACCTCCCTGCTGTCCGGCCGGATCATGAGCGGCAGCTGGCCGAGCAGGATCTGGGTGGATAAATCGCCGTGTGACGAGGCGTCGGCCTTGCCGTTGATCCGCAGCACGAGTTCGGAAAAATCGGGCGAGAGGTCGTCGCGCTCGACCGAGACGGTCGCGTCGGCGGCGTCCTCATAAAAAAGCAGGTGGGCGACCTTGAGCCGTTCGGTGATGGGCACGAGCGAGGCGTCGTTTTCCTGCACGCGAAACACGCCGGCGCTGAGCGCGTAGCGCCAGACCTCGCCGCCGTTGGCCGCGATCAGGACCAGGGCCGCCGCCACCGCGACAGCGACGCCGGCAGCCAGGCGCTGGCGCGTGGCCCAGGCGGCGAGAAACGCGGCGGCCACCGCGACCAGCGCCAGGGTGGAAAATGAACCGCGCAGGCCGATCCCCGGCATCAGCACGAAGCCCGTGAGCAGCACGCCCACGACCGCGCCGACGGTATTCCAGGTCAGCAGCCGCCCGACGCGGTTGCCGAGCAGAGTGGACGTGTCCGACACCACGCGTATCCAAAGGGGAAGTACCGAACCGAGCGCCGCGGCGGGCAGCCCGAGCACGGCGAACGACATGACGGCCACGAATCCCTGGTAATAACGGTAGCCCATGGCGGTGGAGCTCAGGCCGCTGCGGGCATGGCGGTAAAACTCGACCAGATTGACGATGTTGAAGACGAGCAGGCCGATGAAGCCGCCGGCGAACAGGAGCAGGATCACCGTGGTGCGCCCGGCCGGACCGAGACGGTAGCGCGGCGACGCGATCACGGCGCTGCCCAGGCCGATACCGAGAATGAACGCCATGAGCATGATCGCGAACGCCTGCAGCGAAGAGCCGACAATCAGGCAAAGGCAGCGCGAAGCCAGGACCTCAAGCCCCATCGAAACGGCGCCGCTCAGGGCGACCACGAGGCAGCCCCAGCGCACCAGCGCCGGTGAAGCCGGGGAGGCAGTGGTTTCGGGATTCGCCGGCGCGGTCTCCGGCGGAGCGGAGAGCCGGCTCCGGGCGGCGAGCAAGGCGACCGCGCCGATTCCGATGTTGATCCAGGCGGCGCTTTGCAGGGTCGCCGGCAGGCCGAGGCAGGGAATCAAAACAAATCCGGCCAGGGCGGCGCCGCAGACCGCTCCGAGGCTGTTCGTGGAATAAAAGCGGGCCGAGCGGCGTCCGGCGTCCGGCGTGTGTTTCTCGAGCCAGGCGGCGAGGACGGGCAGCGTGCCGCCCATCAGCACGGTGGGAACGCCCAGCAGGCCGGCGCTGAGCAGCCCTTTCAGCCCGAGCAGCCAGCCGCTGTGGTCGAGCAACCGGCCGCCCAGGGAAACGAACACGGCGTCGGCGACCCGGTAGAGCACCGCAAAAGCGGCCGCATAGATCCCGACGGCCATCTCCGCCGCGCCGTAGATGGCCAGCGGCCGGCGCACCCGGTCGGCCCACCGGCTGAAAAGCTTGTTGCCCAGGGCGAGCCCGCCCATGAACACCGCCAGCACGACGGTCTGCGCCTGAATGGTGCTGCCGAACAGCAGGGCGAGATACTTCGACCAGATGACCTCGTAGACCAGCGCGGTTGCGCCCGAGCAGAAAAACAGCAGGAGAATAAGCATGGGGCCAAGCCGGCCTCGGCGCAGATTTTATTTTTCGATTTTGGCGGGGCGTAAACGATTTTCTGCGGCCCGCGCCGGACGGCGCCGCCTTGCCGGCCGGCTGAATTTGACGCGACGGGCTTTTTGCCCGGCCGGCCGGATCCATTCGGCGGCGAGCCGAAAAAAATTCCGACCTGCCTTGCCGAAGCATGGCAGATCGGAACGCAAAGACGAGAACGGGGCTTATTTAACCCAGAACGTGATGTTCTTGAACCAGGCGGTCGACTTGTGCCCCGAAGGCAGGCCGTTGTTGTAGGTGCCGTTCTTGAAGTACCAGG
>DATJYF010000217.1:0-3726 GCA_035499715.1 Opitutaceae bacterium
GGCGGCGTGAACGATCATTATCTTCCCGGCGGGGAGACGGCGAGGATCGGCGAGAACACGCCGCAGGAAAAGAAAACAAGGCGGATGATAAAGCTTCAGGATCTGGCCTGCCGCCTGGGTCTCAAGCGGCCCCGGGCCATCGTCGCCGTGGTCTTCAAGGAGACGCCCGGCCAACGGCTGATGGAGTCGTTGCGCAAAGAGGGGTTCGAACTCAGGATCTTGCCGGACAATCCTTATCTGGCGCCATAAGTATCGGTGGCGCAGGGCATTTTGCCATGCCGGTGGGGTGCCTGGCGCCTAAAGTTTTGCGAATCCCGGCCGAATAATGAGTTGTGGCCCGATGTGTCATCAGTCTGCCTAAGCTTATTCCACGGCATTGCATTCCGAGGTTTAGGAAAGGGGAGGACTTTTTCTCCGGGAGTGCGACGGTGCGGTGCGCCGCCGCCGTACTTTTATTTTTGACCGCAGCGGCGGCTGACGCGCAGACGTCGAGAAATGTCAATGAGGAGTATGTCGCGACCGCGTTTGGCCGGGCTTCCGGCCTCCCGCTGCCGGTGGAAACGCTGACTCAAACCCGCGACGGCTACATCTGGGCCGGCACGAGCATGGGTCTGGCCCGCTTCGACGGCGTGCAGTTCACCGTCTACCGCATGGCGAAATATCCGGGTTTGCAAAACAACGCCATCCACAGCCTCTACGAGGATCGGTCCGGCACGTTGTGGATCGGCACGGAAAGGGGCGTGTCGCGCTACCGCGACGGTGTCTTCGAACGCATGCCGTTCACCGATGCGGCGGTTGATGATTTCCTGGAGGACGATCGCGGGTCGCTTTGGATCGCCGCGAGATCGCAAGGGCTGTTCGAATATCGCAACGGGCGGCTTGACCAGCACAAGCAGGACCCGCTGGTCGCCGGCAAGGGCGTCCATGATCTTTTTGAAGACACCAGCGGCCGGATCTGGATCGCGAGGTATTATCTGCCGCTGGCTTATTATGAAAAAGGCGCGTTCCACGTTTTTGAGCATGGAAACAGCCACATCGATGATGTCGTTTCCATGGACCAGTCGCGCGACGGCTCGGTTTGGTTTGCGACCAACAACGACGGGGTTTTCCGGTTGCGAGGCGGGGAGTTAAAGCACTACGGCGTCGCGGAAGGCCTGGGCGACAACAACGCCATGGGCGTGCATGTCGATCAATCGGACAACGTCTGGGTGATCGCCGGCGGCATCTTCCTCTACGGGCGCGGCGGGCCGGACCGTTTCGGCCGGGTCTATCCGCAGGTGACCGATTCCTTTCATCCGGTGATCAACGATCGCGAAGGCAACATCTGGGTCGCGACCTCGCAGGACGGCCTGGTCTGTTTGCGCGGGGCCGGATTTCGCCTGATCACCCGGGAAAACGGGGCGCCGGGGCGGGCGGCGCGGATTGTGACGGAGGACGATGCGGGAAATCTCTGGGCCGCGTTCGACGAAAACAGCCCGGCGCGCATCGCGCCGGACGGCAAGATCACAATGTTTGGGCCCAAGGAGGGATTCTCGCCCGCGGTGTGGAGCGAGGCGGCGGCGGCGGACGGAAGCCTTTGGATCGGAACGTTGAAAGAGCTGCAAATCTGCCGCGACGGAAAGATTGTTGAAAACCATCCGGAATATCCGCGCGTGCGCGGCATGTTTCGGGATCACACCGGCGCGATTTGGATCGCGCCCGAATCGCAACCGGTCGTGCGGTTCGACCATGGACATTTTGAGCAGATCGGCGGAAAGAACGGTCTGCCGGCGGGCGGCGGACTCTGTTTCGCGGAGAATCTCGCCGATCACAGCTTCTACATCGGCTTCCATCGCGACGGCCTGGCCAGGTTGAAAGACGGCAAAGTCACGCTCTACAACACGAAAAACGGCCTTCCCGCCGATGACCTTCGCGCGGTTTATCCGGACCGCGACGGTTACGTCTGGATCGGCATGAAGGGCAGGGGCCTCGCCGTGCTGGATCACGATGGACGCTGGCTTAATCCCGAGGCGTTTGCCGACCTTTTCGATCTGACCGTCTCGGCGATTTTTGAAGACGACAACGGCCATCTTTTCCTGGGCACGCCCAAGGGCGTGATGGAAGCGCCCAAGGCGGACATCCTCGCCATGGCCCGCGGCGGGTCGCCGGTCAATTTTCACCTCCTGGCGGCGGCCGACGGCGTCCGCGACTCGGCCATCTGGTCCCAGTACCAACCCGTGGCGTGGAAGGCGCATGACGGCACCCTCTGGTTCTGCGGACGGCAGGGCCTGATGGGCGTCGATCCCCACAATATCCCGACCAATTCGGCCGCACCTCCGGTCTATATTGAGAAAGTGCGCATCGACGGTCGCGACGTTGATTTCAAAAGCACGTTTCATTCGACCGCCGTCCTGCGGGGCGCGACCGAGGTCGTCTCCCAAGACGGCGTGCGTTTGAAGGCCGGAGCCCGCCTGCTCTCGGTCGATTACACCGCGGTCAGCTTTTCGCGGCCCGAACAGGTGCAGTTCAAATACATGCTGGAAGGCTACGATGACGATTGGGTGGATGCCAAGAGACGGCGGATCGCCGACTACACCAATCTCAAGCCGGGAACCTACCGGTTCAAGGTCATCGCCTGCAACGACGACGGCGTCTGGAACAATGCCGGCGCCACCCTGGGCGTGATCCAGGAGCCGTGGTTTTATCAGACGTGGTGGTTTTACGGACTCGTTGCCGCGGGCACGGCCGGCTCCGTCGTGATGATCTACCGGCTGCGGACGCGCCTGCTCCGGCGCAAAAACGAGGAACTCGAGCGCCGCGTGGCCGAGCGCACGCAGGAGCTGCAGGTCGCCACCGAACAGGCCGAGGCCGCGACCAAGGCCAAGAGCATGTTTCTCGCCAACATGAGCCACGAAATCCGCACGCCGATGAACGGCGTGATCGGCATGACCGGCCTGCTGCTGGACACCAAGCTCGACGAGGAGCAGAGGGAGTTTGCCGAGACCGTCCGCCGCTCCGCCGAAGCCCTCCTCGGCGTGATCAATCAGATTCTGGATTTTTCGAAGATCGAGGCGGGGAAACTCGAGCTGGAGAACGTGGACTTCAATCCCCGCGAGGCGGTCGAGGATGTGCTCGAGCTCCTCGGCGAAGCCGCCCGCCGCAAAAAGATCGAGCTGGCCTGCTGGTTTGACGACAGCGTTCCCGCCGAAGGCATCGGCGATCCCGGCCGGTTCCGCCAGATTTTGATCAACCTCACGGGCAACGCCATCAAGTTCACGGACGAGGGCGAGGTCTTCGTCAGCGCATCGTCCGCGCCGGTCGACGAGACCCACTTCATGCTCCGCATCGAGGTGCACGACACCGGCGGCGGCATCTCGCTCGAGGCGCGGCAGCGGTTGTTCAAGTCGTTCAGCCAGGTCGACAACTCTGCCTCGCGGCGCCACGCCGGGACCGGCCTGGGCCTGGCCATCTCCAAGCAGCTGGCCGAATTGATGGGCGGCGGCATCGGGGTCGAAAGCGAGCCCGGGCATGGCTCCACCTTCTGGTTCACCATCTGTCTCGGCCGCGGCGCGCCGCAGAAAGCCGAGGCGGGCGACACCGGCGTGCCCGAGGGCAAACGCGTCCTCATCGTCGACGACAACGAGACCAACCGCCGCCTGCTCGGCAAGCTGCTCCAGCGCTGGAAAATCACCACCGACGAGGCGGTCAACGGCGCGCTCGCCTATGAGAAATTGTGCGAGGCGGCGC
>DATJYF010000218.1:0-3085 GCA_035499715.1 Opitutaceae bacterium
TAGTTCTCCCAGTCGAACTCATTCCAAGCCAGTTCGCCGCGCTCATCCCATTCGCCTTCGGGAAGGCTGTCAGAATTGAAATCGCTCATGCTGCTGTAAAAAAAATATGCGCAGCGACCGGGTAAACGCAACGAAAAATCCGGAATTCGTCGCAAACCAACGGCGGAATTTTTGTGGATTGAAGAGCCGGAGCGGGTTGCATTATTTTGCACCTCCCATCATGCCGGAGATTCATTACGAAAACGTGTTTTTTTCCGGGCGCGTGCAAGGCGTCGGTTTCCGCTATGCCGTGATGCAAGTGGCGAAGGAGTTCGAAGTCGCCGGCAATGTGCGGAACCTGGCGGATGGCCGCGTAGAGCTGGAGGCCGAAGGCGCGGTGGGCGAAATCGGGGCCTTCATCGCCGCGATCGAGGAGCGCATGCACGGCTATATTCGCAAAACGGAGCGTTTGGCCCGGCAGCGCGAGCCGCAATTTCATGGTTTCCGAATCAAATAATCCGCTCGGCAACAGGCGGTGCAGATTCCCCTTGCACCCGCGGGGCCGATCCTTTTCTTTCGAATGTTTATCTGTATAGTAAAGAAAAGATGTCGACGTCTGAAAACATCCATCCCACGCATGATCAGCTGCTTTCGAGGGCTGAGAAGGAGGCACGATTGCATCAGCGAGCCCGGGTGATATGGCTTTATGGCTTGAGCGGCTCGGGCAAAAGCACCCTGGCCAACGGCCTCGAGCGCCGGCTGCATGCCGGAGGCTTCACCACGCACCTGCTCGACGGCGACAACGTGCGCTCCGGTCTCAACCGCGATCTTGGTTTCAGCGACGCCGACCGGGCGGAAAATATCCGCCGCGTGGCCGAGGTGGCGAAGCTTTTCGTGCAGGCGGGGGTGGTGGTGATCGCAGCCTTCATCACGCCGCAGCGCGCGTTGCGCGAGCTGGCGCGCGGGATCGTCGGGGCCGGGGATTTTCTGGAGGTTTACGTGTCCGCCTCCTTCGCAGCCTGCGCGGGCCGCGATCCGAAGGGCCTCTACGCCAGGGCCGGCGCCGGCAAAGTGGCGCAGTTCACCGGCCGCGACTCGGTTTTCGAGCCGCCGGCCGCGGACGAGGCCGCGCTGGTGCTCGACACCGAGGCCTGTCCGCCGGAGCAGTCGCTGGAAAAGCTGCACGACTTCGTCGCCCCGCGCCTTCGCCTTTCATGAGCTCCTATAATCTCACGCATCTCGCCCAGCTCGAGCACGAGGCGGTGTTCATCATGCGCGAAGTGGCCGCGCAGTTCGAGCGGCCGGCGCTGCTTTTTTCCGGCGGCAAGGACTCCATCGTGATGGTGCGTCTCGCGCAAAAGGCCTTCTGGCCGGCAAAGTTTCCCTTTCCGCTCGTGCACATCGACACCGGCCATAATTTTGAGGAGACGATCGCCTTTCGCGACGAGCTGGTGCGGCAGACCGGGGCGCGCCTGATCGTTCGCTATGTCGAGGATTCGATCAAGGCCGGCCGC
The DNA here is from genome assembly GCA_035499715.1 of Opitutaceae bacterium. Classification (GTDB taxonomy): domain Bacteria; phylum Verrucomicrobiota; class Verrucomicrobiia; order Opitutales; family Opitutaceae; genus DASRHD01. Next base: position 1,494 of record DATJYF010000218.1, read on the forward strand.
GCGGCCGAGGAAAAAGGCCCGAATCCGTCGCGCAACGCCCTCCAGACCATCACGCTGCTGGACACGATCGAGGAGCAGAAATTCGACGCCTGTCTGGGCGGCGCGCGGCGCGACGAGGAAAAGGCCCGCGCCAAGGAGCGTTTTTTCTCCCACCGCGACGAATTCGGCCAGTGGGATCCGAAAAACCAGCGGCCGGAACTGTGGAACCTCTTCAACGGCCGCAAGCATCACGGCGAGCACTTCCGGGTGTTTCCGCTCTCGAACTGGACGGAAATGGACGTCTGGCAGTACATCGCGAAGGAGAATCTCGCCATCCCGTCGATCTATTTTTCGCATGACCGCGAGATCGTGAACCGCGGCGGCGTGCTGCTGGCGAGGTCGCCGTTCATCACCCTGGTCAACGGCGAGCGCTATGAAAGCAAGCGCATCCGTTTCCGCACCGTCGGCGACGCCACCTGCACCGGCGCCGTCGAGTCGAGCGCCGCCACCCTGGGCGAAATCATCCAGGAGGTGGCCTCGGCCCGCGTGACCGAGCGCGGGGCGCGCGCCGACGACCGTCGCTCCGAGACCGCGATGGAAGACCGCAAGAAAGCGGGGTATTTTTGACATGACCGCCACCGCCGAGACGACGAATTACCTCAACATGGATCTGCTCCGCTTCACCACGGCGGGCAGCGTGGACGACGGCAAGAGCACGCTCATCGGCCGGCTGCTCTACGACTCGAAGGCGATCTTCGACGACCAGCTGGCGGCGCTCGAGCGCGCGACGGAACAGCGCGGGGAGGAGAATCTCAACCTTTCCCTTCTCACCGACGGCCTGCGCGCCGAGCGCGAACAGGGCATCACCATTGACGTGGCCTACCGCTATTTCGCCACGCCGCGGCGCAAGTTCATCATCGCCGACACGCCCGGCCACATCCAGTACACCCGCAACATGGTCACCGGCGCCTCCACGGCCAACCTCGCGATCGTGCTGGTGGACGCGCGCAACGGCATCGTCGAGCAGACCTGCCGCCACTCCTTCATCGCCTCGCTCCTGCGCATCCCGCACCTTGTCCTCTGCGTGAACAAAATGGACCTCGTCGGCTACCGGCAGGAGGTTTTCAACGAGATCGTGGCCCGGTTTTCCGATTTCGCCTCGCGCCTGGAAATCGCGGACATCAAGTTCATTCCCATCAGCGCGCTGCACGGCGACAATGTCGTCGAGAAGTCCGCCAGGATGCCGTGGTACCAGGGCGGCTCGCTGCTCTACACGCTCGAAACGGTTTACATCGGAAGCGACGCGAACCACGTCGATCCGCGTTTTCCGGTGCAAACCGTCATCCGGCCGAACAACGACGCGTTTCATGATTTTCGCGGCTTTGCCGGCCGCGTGGCCGGCGGCGTGTTCAAGACCGGCGACGAGGTGATTGCGCTGCCCAGCGGCCTGGCCACCCGCATCACCGGCCTCTATGTGCACGGCGAACCGGTCGCGGAGGTTTTTTCGCCCATGTCGGTCGCGATGACGCTGGCCGACGAGATCGACATCAGCCGTGGCGCCATGATCGTGAAGCCGAACAACCAGCCGCAGTCCTCGCAGGACGTCGAGGCCA
>DATJYF010000219.1:0-17956 GCA_035499715.1 Opitutaceae bacterium
GACCGTCTTCACGCTGATGCCGAGCTTCGCGGCGATCTCCTTCGTGCTGTGGCTCTCGGCGACGAGCTGGAGGATTTCGCGTTCGCGGTCGGTGAGGAAATCGGGGGCGTTGCTCGTGGCGGGATTGGCGACGACGTTGCGCAGGAGCGCGGCGACCGCGGGGCCGAAGTAGGTGCCGCCGTTGGCGACGGTCTCGAGGCCTTTCTTGAATTCGAACAGGCCGGCGGTCTTCTCGACGAAACCGTGCGCGCCGGCCTCGAGCATCTCGCGGACGAGCACCGGATTTTCGTGGCCCGAGAAAATCAGCACGCGCATGGCCGGCAGTTTTTTCGAGATGCGGCGGAGGATATCGACGCCGTTGAGGCCGGGGAGTTTGGCGTCGAGCACGCAGACGTCGGGATTGGTGTCGAGGCAGAGCTGGATGGCCGACTGGCCGTCGCCGGCCTCGCCGACCAGCTTGTAGTTCGCGTCGAGGCGAAGAATCTCCACCAACATTTCGCGGATGGCGGTCTGGTCTTCGATAATGACGAGGCGTTTCATTCAGTGGAGAAAAATGGGAAGCTGGTGGGTTGGCCGGGACTCGAACCCGGAACCAACGACTTAAAAGGACGCTGCTCTACCATTGAGCTACCAACCCACAGTCGCGGAAGATAGCGGAAATAGATTTCAGCCCTCGGCGCTGGCAAGGATTTTCTCATCGCCGACAATTCTTGCGAAAAGCCATCTTTTGGCTAAAACCTCCAGGCGTCCGGCCACGTCATATCCTCTTGTAAGTCCGTTTCATGACTACAGTTAATTTTTCAAACAAAACCATGGGAACAATTCGAGGTTACACGCATCAGAGCCAGAGTGACGGCATGTCCATGAAAGCCCAAGAAGTTGCCCTCGACCAGACCCTGGTCGCTCGCTTCAAAAGCGGCGATGAAAGCGCCTTCAACGAAATGGTTTCGCGCTATTGGGGCCGGATTTATTCCATGGTCCTGCACTTGCTGCGCAACCAGCAGGACGCCGAGGAGGTGACGCAGGACGCCTTCATCCGCGCCCACCGCGGCCTGGCCAATTTTCGCGGCGAGTCCGCCTTTTCCACCTGGCTTTACCAGATCGCGACCAATCTGGCCCGCAACCGCTACTGGTATTGGTGGCGCCGCAAGCGCGACCACACCGTGTCCATCGACCAGCCGATCGCGGCCGACAACGACACGCCGCTGTCCGAGGTTTTCGCCGCCGAGCTGGAGACGCCGGAGGACGCCACCGTCACGCAGGAATTCGTGTCGCGCATCGCCGAGGGCATGGAAAAACTCAGCCCCAAGCACCGGGAAATTTTGATCCTGCGCAACGTCAAGAATCTATCCTACGAGGAAATCGCGGAGATTCTCGGCATCTCCGTCGGCACGGTCAAAAGCCGCATCGCCCGCGCCCGCGAAAGCCTGCGCGCCAAACTGGGGGAGGATTTCGCATGAAAGAGTCGCGTTTCATCGAGTTGCTCAACCTTTACATCGACCAGCAGATTTCGCCGGCGGAGGCGGCCGAGCTGGAGGTGGAGATTGCCCGCAGTCCCGCGCATCACCGCACTTATCTGCAGTACTGCCGCATGCACCGCGCTTGCGTGATGCTGTTTGAAAATTTTCAGGTGCCGCCCGCGCCTCTGGCGCAGGCGCTGGACCAGGCTGAGGGCAAAGTCACCACCTTCCCCGCGCGGCGTTTCCGTGTCACCCGCGCGGCCGGCGTCGCCGGGCTGGCCGTGGCGGCCGCCTGTATCGCCTTTGTCGTGGTCAACCAGACGAGCCCGGTGGCGCAGGTGAGAGTGCCGGCGGAATCGTTTCACGTCGCCGTGGCGGATGCTCCCGCCCGCGCGCCCGAGTTCCACACGGTCTTTACGGCCAGAAAGCTTGCTCCGGCGGACAACCGTCTTGCCGTCGACACACCGCGGATGGCGTTTGACTGGATGAATCAAATCGAGCTTTCACCGATGGCGCCGGTTTCCGACCGTCCGGTCATGTTCACGATCCCGGCGGAGTCCGCCTCCACCGATCTGCGCTTCCGGCCGGCGCGCGGGTCGGCCCAACCGGCGGTGGAAATGACGGCGTTTGAGTTTCAGCAGTGACTCGGTCGCCGCCGCGGCGCACGTCGCTCAACCGCTGAGCGCCTTTTTCACCAGGGCCTCCGTCGAGGCCTTCGCCCCGAGCGCCAGCGCCGCGCGGCGCACGGCCTGGTCGGCGTCGGCGGCCTTGTACCCGAGGGCGGTGAGCGTCATGACCGCGTCGTGCTGACGGCTGTCGGCCGGCGCGGCGGTTGCGGCCGGAGCCTGCCCGTCCGCGCCGGTTTCGCCCGCGGCAGGCGCGCCGAGCCTGCCCTTCAGCTCCACCACCAGGCGTTCGGCGGTTTTTTTGCCGATGCCGGGACACTTTGCCAGGGTGCCGACGTCGCCGGCGCGGATGGCGCTTTCCAGCAGCGGCAGCGACAGCCGGCTCATGATGGTGAGTGCACCTTTCGGACCGACCCCGGTGACGTGTTCGATCAGCAGGCGGAAAAAATCGCGCTCCTCCGCGGTGGCGAAACCGTAGAGCGTCTGGGCGTCCTCCCGATAGACGACGAGGGTGTGGAGCTTCACCTGCGCGCCGGGCGGGGGAAGTTTTTCCGCGGTGGTCAGCGGGACATTCACCTCGTAGCCGAGACCGTTGAGCTCGATCACGGCGCGCAACGGCGAGGCGGTGGCCAGCGTGCCCTGGAGCGAGGTGATCATTTCAACCCGAGCACGTCCTGCATGTCGTAGACGCCGGGCGGCCGGCCGGCGACCCACTGTGCGGCGCGCAGCGCGCCGCGGGCGAAGATGCCGCGGTCCGAGGCCTTGTGCGCGAGCTCGAGGCGCTCGCCCAGCGCGGCGAAAATGACGGTGTGATCGCCGACCACATCGCCTCCGCGCAGCGAATGGACGCCGACTTCGCGCGCCGTGCGCTCGCCGGTGAGGCCGGAGCGCCCGTGGCGCAGCGCGCTGGCGTTGAGCCTGCGTTCTTCCATGATGATTTCGAGCAGGCGCGCGGCGGTGCCGCTGGGCGCGTCCTTCTTGAACCGGTGGTGCATCTCGATCACCTCGGCGTCGTAGTTGGCGTCGAGCACGCGCGCGGCCTGGCGCGTCAGGGCAAAAAGCAGGTTCACCCCGATGGAAAAATTTCCCGTCCAGACGCAGGGCACGCGGGCGGCGAGCGCGAGCAGTTTTTTCTTTTCCGCCGCCTCGTGCCCGGTGGTGCCGATGACGACGGGCTTGCGTTGCCCGACCGCGACCTCGAGCAGCTGCGCGGTCGCGCCGGGGGAACTGAAATCGACGACGACGTCGCAGCCCTTGAAGGCGCCGGCGAGACTGTCGCCGGCATCGACGGTGGCGCCGATCGCGACGTCCATTTCCGGCGCGGCGGCGGCCACCGCCCGGCCCATGCGGCCCTTGGCGCCGTGGAGAAGAATGGTGAGAGGCATGGCGGTTTACTTTCCGAGCGCGGCGAGCGCGCCGGTGAGGATTTTCAGGCTGGCCGGGCTCATTTCGCAGAGCGGGAGGCGCACCTCCGGCGAGGCGATCACGCCGGCCCGCGCCAGCGCGGCCTTGATCGGGACGGGATTGGGCTCGATGAAGAGCGCCTTGAACAGCGGATGGAGCTTTTGGTGCAGCTTGGTGGCCGGCGCATAATCGTTGGCCAGGGCCAGCCGGACCAGCCGGCTGATTTCGCGCGGAAGGAGGTTCGAAGCCACGCTGACGACGCCTTCGGCGCCCGCGGCCATGAAGGGAAGGGTGAGCGAGTCGTCACCGCTCAAAATCGTGAGGTCGCGGCCCAGCGCCCGCTTGAGCTGGTCGACGCGGTCGACGGAACCTCCGGCTTCCTTGATGTAACGCACGTGTGGATACTTGGCCCGCAGCCGTTCGACCACGCCGACACTGATCTCCACCCCGCAGCGGCCGGGGATCGAATAGAGCACGATCGGCCGGTCGGTCGTCTCGGCCAGCGCACAGTAATGGCGGAAAATGCCCTCCTGGCTCGGCTTGTTGTAATAGGGCGCGACGATCAGCATCGCATCCGCGCCGGCCGCGTGGGCCAGGCGGGTGAGATCGACCGCCTCCTGGGTTGAATTCGAGCCGGTCCCGGCCAGCACCGGCACGCGCCCGCGCGCGGCCGCGATGACGGCCCGGATGACGTCCATGTGCTCCTCGTGCGAAAGGGTGGGTGACTCGCCGGTGGTTCCGACCGGCACCAGGCCGTCAATCCCCCCTTTGATCTGGAAATCAACGAGCTTGGCCAGGTCGTCATGGGAGACCTGGCCGTTCTTTAACGGGGTGACGAGGGCGGTAATGGCGCCTGTGAGGGGACGGAGCTTCATGGAAAACCGTGTCAAAAAATGCCTTCGGATATAAAGAGACCTTGCCCACCAAAGCACACCAGCCTACAAAATCCACCTTGTTTTTTCAGCTGCTGACAAGTTTTTGATGAATATCGAAATTTTCAACGACCTCCTCAAGCTCGCCGTCGACAGCGGCGCGAGCGACGTCATCATCAAGTCCAACAAGCCCGGCTACGTCCGGCTCGGCGGCCGCCTCAAGCCGGTCGACATGGATCCGTTCACCGGCGCCGAGGTGCAGGAGTTCGTCGACCTGAAGGTGCCGCGCGTCTTCAAGCAGCAGTGGGAGACGGATGGCCAGATCGACTTCGCCTACACCGCGGACGGCATCGGTCGCTTCCGCGTCAACGCCTTCCAGCAGCGCGGCACCACCAGCATTGTCTTCCGCCACGTCAAGAGCCGCGTGCCGTCGTTCGACGAACTCAACCTTGTGGCCGACCCGTTGATCAAGCTTTCCCAGGCCAAGGATGGAATCGTGCTGCTCTGCGGCGCGACCGGCTCGGGCAAAAGCTCGACCATGGCCGCCATGCTGGGGTGGGTGAATCAGCACCTCGACCGCCACATCGTCACCATCGAGGATCCGATCGAGTTCACCTTCCAGGACGACAAATCCATTTTCAACCAGCGCGAAATCGGCCTCGACGTGCCCGATTTTGCCGCCGCAATCAAGTCCGTCCTCCGCCAAAATCCCGACATCATCCTCATCGGCGAGATGCGCGACCGCATCACTTTCGAGACGGCCATTTCCGCGGCCGAGACCGGCCACCTGGTTTTGTCGACGATGCATGCGGCCACGGTCCAGCAATCCATCACGCGGCTTTTCGAATTTTTCCCGCCGGAACAACAGGTGCAGGCGCGGCGGCAGATCGCCGGCTCGCTGCGCGGCATCATCTGCCAGCGGCTGATCGCCGCCCTCGAAGGCGGCGGCCGCGTGCCCGCCCTGGAAATTCTCCAGGCCGATCCCGTGGTACGAAACCTCATCCTCGAAGGGCAGTTCGAGAAAATCCAGGGGTTGCTCGAATCCGGCCTGGACTCCGGCAACATGTCCTTCAACCAGGACCTTTACCGGCTCATCAAGGCCGGAAAAATCAGCAAGACCGACGGCCTCAAGTTCTCGCCCAATCCGCAGGCGCTGGAAATGAACTTGAAAGGAATTTTCCTCAAGACCTGAAGGGCGTTCACGCCGGCCGAAAGTCCCATGCGCTGGCTTCTTGCGATTTTCCTTTCGTCGCTGCCGGTTGCCGCCCCGGCCGGGGCGGAGAATGAACCGGCCGCTCCGTCGCTCGACGCCGCCCGCAGCGATTTGCAAGCGCTTCAGGCTGCCCGGGAGGAAAACCGGCTCGGTGACGCCGTGAAGTCCGCGCCGCCGCCGACGGCGCCCGCCGCCGCGGCGCTGCCGGCATTGGAGACCGCCGCCGCCCCGGCCGTCCTCGACAGCGCATCGGGGCAAAAATCGAAGGACGACAAAAGCCATTGGTTGCTCGACGCGATGGAGGCGCAGAAAAAAAACTCCGACTCGATCCTCTCCGACGAAAAATCTTCCGGCCAGGATCTCTCCTCCCTGGCCGATACGCAGAATACCGCCGAGCCCGCGGCCGGCCCGAAATCGGAACCGCCGCCTCCCGTCGTCGCCAATCCGCTCACCCCTTATCTCAACCAATGGATGACGCCGCAGGATTACACGCTGCTCGGGCGCCCGCCCGCCGGCGAGACAGCGGCGCCGGCGGGACCGGCCGGTCTGCCCGGCGAGAGCACGCGGGAAGCGGAAGGGCTGGCGGACAGCGGCCTGGCGGACGGGCTGAATGCGCCGCCGGCGTTGGCCGGAGGCGACGCGAGATCCAATCCTTATCTCGATGGCATCGCCGATCTTTCCCCGCTCCCCGCCACCCCGGTGCTGCCGTTGCCTCCGCTGCCGCCGGCCGGCGCGGCATCGGCCCCCGCGCCGGCAACGCCACCGCCTTTCGCACCCTCTGACGACAACGAAAAGTATTTTCCGCAATTGAAGGATCGCTTTTAGGGCTTGGTTTTTTAACCGGCCGCCGATTAAACGGGTCCTTTTCTCATGGCACTCGCATTTCTTTTCGCCGGGCAGGGCGCCCAAAAGGTCGGCATGGGTCGCACGCTCAACGAACAGTCACCGGCCGCGCGCATGCTTTACCAGGAGGCCAGCTCCGTCCTGGGTTGGGACCTGGCGAAAGTCAGCTTCGACGGGCCCGAGGCGGAACTGACCCAGACCGGAATCTGCCAGCCCGCGCTTTTCGTCCACGGCTTGGCCGTCCTCGCCGCGCTGCGCGAAAAGGACCGGGTGCCCGCGGGCGAGCCGCGGTTCGCCCTCGGGCTTTCGCTCGGCGAAATCACCGCCCTGGCCGCGGCCGGTGTTTTCGATTTCGCCACCGGCCTGCGCATCGTGGCGGAGCGCGGCCGGCTGATGCAGCTCGCCTGCGAACAGACGAGCGGCGGCATGGCCGCGATCATGGGCGAGGAGCGCGCCAAAGTCGCCGAGCTTTGCCGCGAGTTCGACATCGAGGCGGCCAACTTCAACAGCCCCGGCCAGATCATCGTCTCGGGTGAAAAAGCCCGGATCGCGGCCGCGGTCGTCGCGGCCAAGTCGCGCGGCATCCGCAAGATCGTGTCCCTCAACGTCGCCGGCGCCTACCACAGCCGTATGATGGAGCCCGCGCGGACGGCCTTCGCCGCTTTTTTGGAAAACATTCCTTTCGCTGCGCCGCGCTTCACCGTGTTCACCAACACCACCGGGCAGGCAGTCAGCGAGCCGGCGGCGATCAAGGCCGCCCTGGCCAGACAGATCGTGTCCTCCGTGCTCTGGGAGGACTGCATGCGCAGCGCCGCCGCGGCCGGAGCGACGGAATTCTGGGAACTCGGCCCCGGCGGCGTGCTCGCCGGCCTCGCGCGCCGCACGGAAAAAGCGTGGCCGGTGAAAAGTTTCAGCGAGTTTGCCGATTTCGCCGCCGCCTGATTCATTCTCCTCCGCGCCGCATGGACGTTTCCCTTACACGCAATTTTTGCATCATTGCACACGTCGACCACGGCAAGACCACGCTCTCCGACCGGTTGCTCGAACACACCAACACCATCGAACAACGCGTGATGACCGACCAGCACCTCGACTCGATGGACCTCGAGAAGGAGCGCGGCATCACGATCAAATCGCACCCGGTGACGATGACCTACCTCGCCAAGGACGGCCGCACCTACAAGCTCAACCTCATGGACACGCCGGGCCACGTGGATTTCTCCTACGAGGTTTCGCGCAGTCTGGCGGCGTGCGAGGGCGCGGTGCTGCTCATCGATGCGGCTCAGGGCGTCGAGGCGCAGACCGTGGCGAACGCGCATCTGGCGTTCGCCCAGAACCTCAAGGTCATTCCCGTCATCAACAAAATCGACCTGCCCAGCGCCAACCTCGATCTCTGCCTGCGCCAGCTCGAGGACATCCTCACCATCCCCGGCGACGAGGCCATTCTGGCCAGCGGCAAGGCGGGCATCGGCATCACCGAGATCCTCGAGGCCGTGGTCCACCGCATCCCGCCGCCGCGCTGGGCCGATTACGCGCAGACGCGCTGTCTCGTGTTTGACTCGCTCTACGATTCCTATCGCGGATGCATCGCCTATGTGCGCGTCTTCTCCGGTTCGATCAAGGCCAACGACATGATGCTGCTGATGAGCAACGGCCAGAAGGCCGAGGTCAAGGAAGTCGGCGTGTTCATGCCCAAGATGACGAAAACCGGCGCGCTCAACGCCGGCGACGTGGGCTACATCATCTCCAGCATCAAAAACACCGCTGATGTCAAAACCGGCGACACCATCACCCTCGCGACGCGGCCCGCGGCCCAGATGCTGCCCGGCTACAAGGAGGTGCGCCCCCTGGTATTTTGCGGCCTCTATCCGCTCGAGAGCGACGATTATGAGAAATTGAAGGCCGCCCTCGGGCGCCTGCGGCTCAATGACTCCGCGTTTATCTATTCATCGGAGAGTTCGATCGCGCTCGGCTTCGGTTTCCGCTGCGGCTTTCTCGGTCTGTTGCACATGGAGATCATCCAGGAACGCATCCGCCGCGAGCACGGCGTGGATATCATCTCGACCTACCCGAGCGTCATTTATCGCATCATCAAGCAGGGCGGCGAAGAAATCGAGGTGGACAATCCCGTCAACATGCCGGATCCCGGCACGATTCTCGAAATCAAGGAGCCGACCATCCGGGCCTCGATCATCCTGCCCAATGATTCGATGGGCGACATCCTCGCGCTGATCATGGAAAAGCGGGGCATTGTCGATCACACCGACACCCTGGACATGAACCGCGTGATGCTCCGCTGCATGCTTCCGCTCAACGAAATCCTCGTCGATTTCAACGACCGCCTCAAAGGCATCACCCACGGCTATGGTTCGATGGACTACGAGCTGGGCGATTATCTCGCTTCCGATCTGGTCAAACTGGACATCCTGATCAACGGTGATCCGGTGGACGCCTTCGCCTGCATCGTGCACCGTGAGAAAGCCGAGGCCAAGGGCCGCCAGCTTTGCGAAAAACTCGCCGGAATCATTCCACCCCAGATGTTCAAGGTGGCAATCCAGGCCGCCATCGGCGGCAAGATCATCGCCCGCGACAACGTCCGGATGCTGCGCAAGGACGTCACGGCCAAATGCTATGGCGGCGACATTTCCCGCAAGCGCAAGCTCCTCGAAAAGCAGAAGGAAGGCAAAAAAAAGATGAAACAAATCGGAAAAATTTCCATCCCACCGGATGCCTTCATCCAGGTATTGAAAAATTAAAGACCAAGGAGCCCCATGTTCGGACTATTTCACTCGCCGGAAAAAAAAATGCGCACCAGCGCCGAACACTGGCTGGAACTGGCGGACAAGGTCTTTCACTACCGGCGCGACCAGCTCGCCCCCGCCGAACTGGCCGAGCTGGAGAAAGGCACGGCCGACCTGCGCCTCAAACTCACGCAGCGCGCCGAGGCCGGCAAGCTCAAGCTCAGCATCGAGGCGCTGGAGCCCGTGCTGCGACGCACCGGCGGAAGAATTTACCCGAAAAGCGAACTGGCCGAGTGGGTCGAGTTCTTTCTTGTCGCCGGCATCGTGCTCCTCGGCATCCGCGCCTATTTCGTGACCAATTTCCAGATTCCGACGAATTCGATGTGGCCGAGCTATTACGGCATGACCGCCCAGCTTTACCGCTCACCGCAGGAAAGTCCGGGCGCGCTGGCCAAGGTGGTGCGCTTTCTCGCCTTCGGCGCGCGGCATCGCGAGGTCATAGCGCCGCAGTCGGGCGACGTGGCGATGGACTTTTTTTTCAGTCCGGACGACGGCTTCGCGTTGATTCCCAAAGCAAAGCGCGGCCGCAAGTGGCTCATTTTTACTGCGCAGTTCTATGAATATACTTTTTATGTAAACGACGAGCCTGTGACTGTAGATGTGCCATCTGATTTCGCTGAGGAATTTAATCGGTTGATTTTCAAAGTTTTTGCTGACGGCAGCAGCTCAGGGTTCGTACAGCTGCTGCAAAATGAATATAAGGCCGGCCACGCCGAGCAGGTGGTTGATCAATTGAGTCCAGGCGGCGATCTCAAGCGCTCTTGGCGCATCAATTTGGGAAAAACGGTGCAAGCCGGTGAACCGGTGCTGAACTTCGACATTCTCGCCGGCGACATGCTGTTCGTCGACCGTTTCAGTTATCATTTTTTCCGCCCGAAGCCCGGCCAGGGATTTGTCTTTCGCACCGGCAACATTCCGGACATCGGCGAGGATCAGTATTTCATCAAACGTCTGGCCGGCGTGCCGGGCGACACGCTCGAAATCCGCCAGCCGGTGCTGTATCGCAACGGCCGCCCCATCACCGGTTCGGCCACCTACGACAAGGAAGCGCGGCAGATCGACGGCTATCCCGGTTACCGCAACCAGCCGCCCAATGAAGGCAGGCCGATGATGTATCTTGCAAGACCGGGTGATACTGTCACGGTGCCACAGGGAGACTATTTCGCATTGGGTGACAATTCGTCCGACAGTCTTGACAGCCGCTACTGGGGTTTCGTGCCGGCCAGCGAGGTGGTAGGCCGGCCGCTCTTCATTTATTATCCCTTCACCCGCCGCTGGGGGCCGGCGAAATAGGACGATCAAATTTGGCCCGGGTGATTAGAGTGGTTCGAGATAGCCGATGCGCACGAGGTAACGCTCAAGCTCGGCCATATTATAAGTGATCAAGCGCACCTGCCATCTCCTTCCATCCGGCAGCGGCTCAATTTCATCGAGGCGCTGTGCATAGGTTCGTGCCTGGACCAATCCGGCGCGGCGCCAGTAGGGTGTGTCAGGCTTGATTTCGTACACGATACCATTGGGACGATCCAGGCGATCAATGCGCAAAATGTCGCCATTTCGCATTTGGACGGACACTTCCGATTCCAAACCCCGGGGTACGCGTCCAGGAACAATGTCGTCTGCAAATTGCTCAAGATCCTCAGCGTGCGTATGAGCGAAGTTCCCGATTTCAGCCGCACGAGGTGAGGACGCGCCGCCAGGGGTGCGCCGGGGACTGATTGAATCATCTGCGATGTCTTCCTCGACATCGATGCCCAGTGTCGTACGACGAGGAGGTGTCGTGGGCTGGGCCGTAATGCCCTCGCGGGGCCTGGGGCTGGGCGGAAGTCTTGTCACTGTTGGAACTGGCGTGGGAGGAGTGGTATCGGCATCAGATGCAGCGGGGGAAGGCGGAACCGGATCAGCAGTCCGGGCGGTCACGCTGGAAGGAGGACTGGCCGTTTCACCGCCTGAACCTTCGGATTCTGGGGTGACGACACGCGCTGGCAGGGCGGTCCGGCTGCCGCCGGTGGTGGGCGGAGGTGCCGGGGCTTCACCCTCCCCACCTTCCAAGCTTGGCGGACTGACGATGCGAGCGGTGATGGTTTCGCCCTCGACTGATTCGATCTGCGCGGTTGCGGTGGCCGTGCGCCGCGGGCCGCCTCCTCCGCCGCCCAGGGAGATGTGGAGGTGAAAAACGCTCAGGCCGAGGTTGAGCGCGCCCTCAGGAGTTTGGAGTCCGGCTAGATACGCACCGATGCCGCCGGCCGCCGCAATTTGAAAAACCTGGTCGGCCGTAAACTCGGTCAAGGCGGTGATGGATTGGGCGTTGGTATAGACGAAGCAAATCATCCGCGCGCCGGTGGCCGTGCCCGCCGCCACGTCGGTGGCAAAGGAGAGCGTGGCTGCAAGCGTGACGCCGCCGGCAGCCACGATCATGACCGCGCCGGTGATGCCCATTGCCGTGGCGGTGACGTCGCGCCCCAGGTTGGCGGCACCATAAAATGCCTGGGTGTCGACTCCGGCGGACAAACGCAGCATGGGATCGCGAATCTCGCTGGTGGGATCGCGATAATAAGGCCGTGTGTGCGCGGGCAGCAGCAGGCCGAGCAGACCGGGCGTACGCTGGCTTAAGGCGAAATCGTGCTCCCACTGTTCGCGCGCGGTCCGCGTATCGGCCGTGCGCCGCGTCTGTTCGTCGCTGATGCGCTGCGCGAGCCCGGCGATCCTGCGGTATTCGGGCGTGTCCGCCGGCTGGTTGGCCGGGGTAAGATGCGCTTGCAGCCAGCCATTCACGCGCACCCACAGCTGCTCTAGGCGGTGGGCATCGATGGATCGAAGGGATTCGGCAGTGAGCCGCGGCTCGATGGCGACCAGCGGATCGGGCAGTGGCGGTGGTTGTGAAGTTGTTGGCTGTTGTTGGCGCATCGCCATAATCGCGCGCTGGAGCGAAAGATTTTCCCGCTGCAGTTCCGCATCATAATCGGGGGAATGGACAAGCTGCAGCGTCTCCTGCTCGTTTTCCTGCAAGCGGGCGACGAGCTGATCAAGAGCGCCTTCCGCCCGAAGGCGGGCGATCTCGGCTTCACTCAGTGGGTCGAATTGGGGTCCGGCCGCCGCCAGCCGGGGTGGCGTGACTTTCGACAAGGGAGCCGCTTCCATGGTCTTTGCCTCGGTTTCCGTTTGAGCGGAGGGCGCAACGGGCCCGTCCCGTCGTTGCTGCGCGACGTGGGACAGTTCGTGGGTGAGCAGCCGGCGCCCTTCCGGGTGGGCCGGGGCAAAGCGTCCAGGACCGAATACCAGATGATTTCCAAGTGTGAATGCCCGCGCGCCAAGCAGCGTGGCGGCGGCTTCAGCCCGGCCGCCGGTGTGAACTCGAACATCGTCGAGCTCCGTGCCGAGCCGGGCGGAGTAGTCGCGTCGCAGATCGGCCGGCAGCGGTTGACTTGGTGAATCGAGGCCGGTCTCGATCAATCGCTCGCGCGGGGGCGGGCGGCGGCCGCGCGGGCCGCCGCCATGAATGCAAACGCGGCCAAGATTATAGCCAAAACGCGGCTCTGGATAATCAGCCGATTCCCGCCCGGGCCCGGATTTTGCTGGCTGATCCGGCTCGCCCAGAGGGTAGCCGCCGCCATGACCGGCGGCCCGGCCCGACAGGTCGCGGCTGGCAGACTGCGCTGCGGTGGTGGCCAGTGCGGCGGATTGGGCCAACGATTTTTTGTCGAAAGGAATGTGAGCAACAGCGCGAGCCATGGCAGTCAGGGCTGGAGAAGCCGGGCTTCATGGGATAAAGTGGACGGCGGCGAAAAAGCGCAAAGCGCCTCGGACGTGATGTGATGTGGAACCATGGTGGCGACGGAGGAGGAGTCAATTCACTCATCCGGCTCTGCTTTATTTACGACCCGCACGCACGTCGGCTCCATGAAGGCGCAAATTCCGGGTGAGGCGGCAGTTTTATTATAAGTCAATCGAATGTGGTGATAGAACAGTATAAGTTTTTGTAGAAATCGTTGATGAAAGTCGGTTGCATTGACAAAATGGGCTGGCGCGTCGGAATCGCAACATGCGCGCAGCTCGCCCGATTGCGATGCGGATTTCAGCGGCGCCGGAGGTTCCCGCCGGTATCGCACCCGGCGGTTTGCTGCAGCGTTGTTCCTGCCAGAAAGGCGCTTCCGGACCGGAAGGCGAGGAGTGCCCGGAGTGCAAAAAAAAGCGCGAGTCCGGGGCGAAGCTGCAGCGCAAGGCGGCCGCGGCCGGCCGGCGGGCGTCGTCAGAAGCGCCGCCGATTGTCCACGACGTTTTGCGTTCTTCGGGCCAGCCGCTCGATGCGGGAACGCGCGCGTTCATGGAGCCGCGCTTCGGCTATGATTTCAGCCGGGTGCGGGTGCACACGGATGCCCGCGCGGCGAAATCGGCCGAAGCGGTCAACGCCCAGGCTTACACGGTCGGCTCCAATATTGTGTTTGGCGCGAACCGCGGGAGGCCGGGCAACCAGCGCCTGCTCGCCCATGAACTCGCGCACGTCGTTCAGCAGGGCGGCCGCCATGCCGGCGGTTCGCTGACCGTCGCGCCGGCCCACGACAGCGCGGAAGGTGCGGCCGACCGCGCCGCCGATCAGGTTTTGTCCGGCGGCCAAGCCTCGAATTCGCCGAAGGCCGAAGGTCGTCTCCAGCGCTTGGGCGCCAATCCCGGTTGTACGGCAGGGCAGGCGCAGGATATTCATCAAGCCATCTTCAATGCCAATAGTTGGGTTGGGAAAGCGCTGAAGGCGCTCGCTGCCACTCCGCTGACTACACCCACACTGAACGCTCTGGCGCACAATTTTGGGCCAGCCGGCACGGCGGGCAACGCAGGAAGGATCGCGGCCGCCTTGCGGGCCGGCCAGTCGGACATGAACAGCATTCCTATTTCCTGCGTCGATGGAAACACCGCAGAAGAATGCAATAATAATCATTGCGGTGTTACACCGGCGGCCGGATGCCATTCGTCCAGTATCTGCACGAATTTAACGCTTGCGACCAAGGACCCGGTTTTTCGGGCGGGATGTGTCCTCCACGAGTCCATGCATGCCAGCGATGCCAGCATGGATGCGGCCGCGGACTCCTATTCCGGCTGGTTCGGTCATTCAAATTCAACGGCTGGATACCCGGGACCAAGTCCCTTGGCGAACGCCGATTCCTATACCACGCTGGCGATGGAACTCTCGTGAACACCCGGTATTCAATCCCCAACGCCCTGCACTGAAGCTCATTTTCAATTCTCAAACGACCGATCACTAACCAACGCCCTTGATGTTCTCCATCGCTCAAGCTTTGAACCAAGAACATAAAACCCCGCCCGGCGGGGCTTCATCCACGCCTCGCGCTGGCTTGCTGCAACGCAGTTGTGCCTGCGGCAAAGCCTCCGGTCCAAGTGGCGAGTGCGAAGAGTGCAAAAAGAAGCGCGAGTCCGGCGCGAAGCTCCAGCGCAAGAGCGCCCGGTCTTCCGGCGGCAATCAATCGGCGATAGCTCCGCCGATCGTCCACGATGTTCTGCGCTCGTCCGGCCAGCCGCTTGACGCGGCTTCGCGCGCGTTCATGGAGCCGCGCTTCGGTTATGATTTCAGCCGGGTGCGCGTGCATTCCGACGCGCGTGCGGCGCAGTCGGCCGAGGCGGTCAATGCCCAGGCTTACACGGTCGGGTCGAACATTGTTTTTGGCGCGAACCGCGGGGGGCCGGGCAACCAGCGCCTGCTCGCCCATGAGCTGGCGCACGTCGTCCAGCAAGGCGGCCGTCACGCCGGCGGTTCGCTGACGGTGGCGCCGGCCCACGACAGCGCCGAGGGTGCGGCCGACCGCGCCGCCGATCAGGTTTTGTCCGGCGGCCAAGCCGCCCCATCAACCAAGGCCGCAGGTCGCTTGCAGCGCATGGGAGCAAATCCCAATTGCACCGCCACGGAAGTCCCCGTCATCCATCAAGGCATTTTCGATGCCAATCCCTGGGCCAAAAAAACCGTGAGTGCCCTTGGCGCCAGTCCGCTGACGCAGAAAACGCTCGACGCGCTACAGCGTCATTTTGGCGCGTCAGGCACGGCGGCCAATGCGCCGACGATTGCTGCGAATTTGGAAGCCGGCCGTGCAAGTATGTTTAAGCAATCCTATGCCTGTACCGACGCGACCAACGATAAGCTTTGCGCTGCGGGCAACTGCGGAGATTCCGTGGCGGGAAGCGGGGCGTCAAACATCTGCCGGGCGACGCTCGCCAGCACCGATCCCTATTTCCGGGGTGGATGCGTTCTGCACGAAGCCATGCACGCGAGCAATGCCACCATGACCGTGGATTCCTATTCCGGCTGGCAGGGGCATGCCCAAAGAACGCCTGGCTACCCCGGTGCCACTCCACTCATCAATGCCGATTCCTACGTCGGCCTGGCCATAGAGCTCTCATAATTTTCAAAACGACACGAATCCTGCGGCACTTGGACGATTCGGATTCCGCACCATGTAACGCTCAACGTCTGAATGCAATTGAAGGGACCCAATGGTGAACGCACATCAGTCAATCCTGATGAAAAAGCCGCAAACGCCGGCCGCGTCGTCTGAGTTCGGACACGTCGGCGGTCTCCTGCAACGTTGTGCCTGCAAAAAACTCGCCGGACCTGGAGGCGAGGAATGTCCCGAGTGCAAAAAGGAGCGCGAATCCGGCCCGGTGCTGCAGCGCAAAACCGCCGCCGCCTCGGCCCACAGCCTCTTTTCGGCGGAAGCGCCGCCGGCCGGCCGCGCGCCGCGCTTCGACTATGATTTCAGCCGCGTGCCGGTGCATGCCGGTTCGCAGGCGTCGCGATTGTCCATCGGCGCGCCGGGCGATCACTACGAACAGGAGGCGGAACGCGTGGCTGAGCAGGTGGTGCAATTGCCGGAACCGATGACGGGCGCCCGCTCCGCGGCGCCACTCCCGATCGGAGCAAGTGGCGGCGGCACCAAACGCATCCAGCGCGACATGCGGAGTCCGTATTCGCCCGACGAGGGAAGCAATCAGGCCAACCAGTCCCAAAATCAGGATCAGGACCAGGGAACCGTTCAGACCCAGGCGCAGCCCGGGCGGACGCCGCAGCTTTCGCGCGAGTTTGAAAACCAGATCGGCTCGTTGCAGGGCGGCGGCCGGCCGCTGGCCGCACCGGTGCGCGCTTCGATGGAATCGCGGTTCGGTCACGACTTCAGCCGGGTGCGCATCCATACCGGGCCGGCCGCGGCGGCGATGGCCGCGTCGATCCAGGCCCGGGCTTTTACGCTCGGACCGGATGTCGTTTTCGGCGCCGGCGAATATTCGCCGGAAAGCGAATCGGGACGCCGGCTGCTCGCTCACGAACTGACGCACTCGATCCAACAGGGGCAAGCGCCTCCGTCGAACCTGCGGCAAATTTCAAATCCCGATGCGGGTGCCAAAACAGAAGGGAGATCAGCCTCCGTCGCGCCGCCTTCCCCCGTCCGGGCAATTTCCGCCGAGCCGGCCGTGGCCCGCACCGTTCGCTGCGTGCGCTGGAATCCAAATGTGGACACGGGTCGCAAAGTGAAACCATGGGGGACCGGACCCGATGGCCGGATTTTGACCGCCAGCACCGACGCCGGGACTTCGCTCAACATCTGGAAACCGGACGACGGCCAGAGCTACTGGTGCCATGGCTTCACGTTCGGCGGCAACACCGCGGTCGGCGGCCCCTATTCATTCTGGGGCCAGGACGTGCCGACCGTCCTCAACGACGAAGGCTGGGGGCCGCAGGATTCCTGCGCAGCCAAACCCGGCGATATTCTCGTCTTCAGCGGCGGCAATCCCATCACGCACTCCGGCGTCATCCGGAATGCCGTCAACTCCGGCGGAGGCGTGGATGAAGATGCCAGCAAGCTTGATTCGAAATGGGGCAGTGGGGCGCAAAACACGAGTTCGTGGTCGGCCAACACGGCTTACGGGCAATACCGCTGCTACTCAAAAAATCCCAGTTTCGGTGGCTGCCGGTATCGTGGGGTGAATGAGACGGGAAGCCCGTTACCGCTTCCGCCGGGAGACTACCCGCAGCAGACTCCCTCTGATTCCGCCGTTGTCTAGTCGCTGCGCCTCACTCATGACGATCGCCGCGCCCATCACGAAAAAAACTCCGGCGCCATCGCCCGAAAGGACGCCGGCGATCAGTTCGACCGTAGCGAAGAACTCCAATTCTGCATTTGTGCCGGAAACCATCACCGGCTGCGGGCCCCGCTTCCATTACGGCTTCAGCCAGGTACGGGTCCATACGGATGACAAGGCCGCGAAGCCGGCCAAAGCGGTCAACGCCCAGGCCGATCCGACCGGCGCCCACAGCGTTTTTGGTGCCGCGCGGGGCGGGCCGGGCGATCGCTGCGAGCAGGAGGCGGACCGCGTCGCCGCGGACGTGATGGCATCCCCCGACGGCGGCACGGCGCCGGCATCCGCGGAAGCCGGTGCCGCCGCCGACTACAGGATGAACGGTGGCGGACAGTCGCTCACCGAGTCCGACCGCCGCTTCTTTGAAGCGCGACTGGGAGCCAGCCTGGGCCGCGTGCGCGTTCATGCCGATGCCAATGCGGCCGAGGCCGCCCAGGCGTTCTCCGCCCGAGCCTTCACTCACGGACAAAATATTTATTTCGGCGCCGGTCAGTTTCGACCGGACGGAGCCGAGGGCCGGCGCCTCTTGGCGCATGAACTTGTCCACACGGTTCAGCAGGCGGACATTTCCGGCGGATCCGAGGCCCATCCCGTCATGCGC
>DATJYF010000220.1:0-9462 GCA_035499715.1 Opitutaceae bacterium
CGCCACCGGAAAATTTGTCTACGATCCGTACGTCAACATCACTGACGCCGGCGACCATACGGTGCGCATGACGCTGCGCTACAACCCCGGCTGGTGGGACAGCGACCGCGACCGGATCGACACGACGCGGCAGCGCGCCGAGGTGAAAGGACTCGGCCCGCACCAGAAGCCGGGCGAGACGTTCGAATACGCCACCACTTGGCGCACGGATCCCGACTTCCGCGGCAGCGACCGTTTTTGCCATGTCTTTCAACTCAAGGCGACCGACGGCGACAACGGTCCGCCGCTGGTCGTGCTCTCGGTGCTCGACGGCGTCGGCCACGCTGGCGTGCGCTACTGGCCGGGCAGCTCCAAGGACTTCATCCCCGTGCGGGAATTTTCCTTCAAGCCCGGCGACTGGCAGAACGTCCGTATTCGCATCAAGACCTCCGAGCAGGCCGACGGCGAAGTGATGGTGTCGGTCGACGGCGACAAATTTCAGGGCGTGACCGGCGTACGCGTCTACCGGCCGGAAGCGTCGGATTACCGTCCGAAGTGGGGCCTCTATCGCGGCCTGACCAGGGGCATGGCGCTGCACGACGACTGGGTGGAGCACCGCGCCTCGGCGCAAAAGCTTTGATCCGAGGTTCCGGCATCGGACGCCGGGTCAGGTTCTTCGCACCCGCCCGGCAAATCGTCCGCCGGCGGCCGGTCAGTTTTTCTGGACGGCGTTGGGCAAATCCTGCACGCGGATGGCGGGCAGGTATTCCTTCACCTCGGGCGCGCCAAGGATGACCTGCGACGGGCGTTCGAGGCTTTCATTGACCTGTTGGGGCAGGTCGGTCGTCCGGCCGAGGTAGGGCACGCTGGCGCTGACCAGAGCCGGCAAAGACTCCGTTTGGTCCGTGCCAATGGAATCGAGGCTCATCTGCGCGCGCCAGAGCAGTTTTTTCTGCCGGTTGTGCTTGAAATACGCGGCCGGACTGTAAGCCGAGATGACGAGGAAGTAACGGTTCTCCTCCAGGGCCTGGATCGTGTCATTGTAATCCGAGAAACCCGGATTCATGCGGTCAAAGCTGGCGCCGGCCACGAGCGCCAGCATCTGCGCCTGGTTGAAAATGATTTTTTCGCCGCCACCGAAGTCCTCGATCTCGGGGTTCATGTAACCCCAGTGATAAACGATGATGTAGTCGATTTGCTTCGAATCCCTTGTCAGACCTTCGTAGTTGTCCGCCGCCAGCGCCTTCCGCACAAGCTGGTCGACCTTCTCCGGCGGCGGGGGCTTTTCCCCGGCGACGGTCTGGCCTTCCTCGCGATAACCGCCGGCAACCAGCAGGCAGGCGGCCGGATGGTCGGGCGTGGGCGGGGTCATCTTTTTTCCCGCTTCTGTGACGTAAGAATAAACGATGACATCGCGCGAACGCTCGGCGCAAACCACGGCGGTGCTCATGCTCAAGGCGAGCAGGACGGCGGCAGATTTGGCCAGGGTGTGCACGGATCGACGGAACGGGAAAAGGATCGAGCCGTGGCGGCTAGTTGTTTTTGGCGCCGCCCGGAAGGTATTCCTTCACTTCCGGCGCACCCATGATGACTTGGGAGGGACGGTCCAGGCTTTCGTTGATTTGCCGGGGAATGTCCGTCGCCCGGCCGAGATAGGGCACGCTGGCGCTCACCAGAGCCGGCATGGATTCTTCCTGCGTCGTGCCGCTGGAATCGAGGCTCATCTGTGCGCGCCAGAGAAGTTTCTTCACCCGGTGGTTCAGATAGGCGGCCGGGCTGAAGGCGGAGATGACGACGAAGTAGCGGTTCTGCTCCGTGGCCTGGATGATGTTGTTGTAGTCCGAAAAACCGGGCGTCAACCTGTCGATGCTGGCGCCGGCCACCAGCGCGATCATTTGCGGCTGGTTGAAAACGAGCCGGTTGGCGGCCTGGCTTTCATCGCTCAGGTCGCTGCCGAGATCGACGACTTCGGGGTTCATGTAGCCCCAGTGGTAGGCGATGATGTAGTCGAGCGCCTTGGAATCGTCTTTCGCCGGATTATAGCCGGCCGGAAAATTCTTGGTGAATTCGCCGTTGAGCGCCCCCAGGGCCTTGGCATTGACGCCCCGATAGTTGGCGGCGGCGAGGGCATTGCGTACGAACTGGTTGATCTTATCTGGCGAGGGAGGTTTTTCTCCGGCGATTTTCTCGCCTTCTTCCCGATAGCCGCCCGGAATCAGGAGATAGGTGGCGGGATGGTCGGGCGTAGGCGGGATCAGCTTTTTGCCGGCGTCCGTGACATAGGAATAGACGATGACATCGCGCGTGCGGTCGGCGCGGGCCAGGGTTGCGCCTGCGCCGAGCAAAGCCAGAACGATGGCGAACTTGTGTGAAATGCGCATATTGTCAGGGAAGGCTGGAACCTGCAAAGGTTGCAGCCGCCCGGGCCCGGGGCAAGCTTTGCCGGTTCGCTGCCGCGGGGCGGGATCTCACGCCGCCGGCGGCCTGCCGAAATGGGCGGCGTGCACCGCATAGGCCGTGCTGTCGGACAGCATGGCGTCGATCGCCGCGGCCAGCGGCGCGGCGGTGACGAGCCCGGAAAAAACTGCCTTGTCGCCAATCGTGTCCTCCAGCACGAAGGCCGGCCGCTGCGCGATCTGCAGCGCGTGGAATTCCGCCGTGCTGGCGCGGACCCGCGTCTCGACTTCGCGCGCTTCCGCCCGCCCGCGCAGCTTTTCGCCGTCGAGGCCGGTCGCCTGCGCGGCGGCGGCGACCGCCTCGGCCATGTCGCCGATTTTCCGGCCTTCGCGCATGGCGGCGTGCATGAGCGCAAGGCGCAGGCGGTCATCGGTGAACCCAAAATCACGGCCGGCCTCGGCCACGAAATTCGGCGCGAGATAAAGACCCTGGCGCTCGGGCTCGAACCAGCCCGAGTTGAGCATGAAAGGCGAGCGCATGATCGTGCCGCTGCGCCGATAAAACCAGTCGCATTGCGCGCGAGAGACGGGAAAATCGCCGGGATTCATCAGCGCGATCTTCCAGGCAAATTCGACCCGGCCGGTGTAACGCGCTTTCAGTTCGGCCCACGCCGGCTCGGCCCAGAGGCACCAGGAGGAGAGAATTTCTAGGTAGTAGGTGATTTTCATGCCGTGCGGGGCGCAAAATCTCGGGCGAAAAACCGGACGCGTCAACCTCCGCATCGGGCCGATTTCCGGTCAAACCGCATTTGTAACCCAAAACTTTCATTTCCGCGCCCTGCCGGGGTTGCCCGGATGCGGGCGTACCCATAGGTTTGGGCGCGTGAAAGCGTCGCAATTTTTTTCCTGTCTTTCCGGCCTTCTGCTCGGGCTGGTGGCGGCGCCGCTGCCGGCCGGCCCGGCGCCGCCACGGATCGTGCCGGGTTTGCAGCCCGACGGCTCGACCTTGCTGCACAGCCAATGGTCGATCCGTCCCGCCGGCCGGCAGGTGGCGCTCGGCGATTTCCCCACCGGCATGGCCGTGCATCCCTCCGGCCGCTGGGCCGCGGTGCTGCACTGCGGTTACGGCCGCCACGAGGTCCGTATCGTTGATCTGAATACTGGAGCAATCACCGCCGCCGCGCCCCTGCGGGAGGCTTTCTACGGCATCGCCTTTTCCGCCGATGGCCGCATGCTCGTCTGCAGCGGCGCGAGCGATGAGGTGCTGCACGTTTTCGATTTTGCGGACGGAAAACTGACGCCGCGGCCGGACGTCGTGCTCGCGCCCAAGACCGGCACCGCCGTGCCGGCGGGCTTCGCGCTCGATCGCGGGGCGAAGACCGCTTTTGTCGCGTGCCTTTGGGGGCAGCGCGTCATGCGCGTGGATCTCGCCGCCAGCAAGGTCGTCTGGGATGTTTCCCTCGCCCGCCCGTCGGCTTCAGCGAAAAGCAATCCGCCGCCGCCGACCAGCGTTCCCGGACAGCTCGCCGATAACGTCCTGCCTTATGCCGTGGTTTATGACGCCGGGCGCGGGCGTGTCTTGGTGAGCCTCTGGGGTGCGTCCGAAATCGTCGTGCTCTCGGCCAAGGACGGCGCGGTGCTCGCGCGTTGGCCCGCCGGCGACCGGCCGGGCGAATTGCTGCTGTCGCCCGACGGACGCCTTTTCGCCGCCAACAGTATTCGCAACACCGTCACCGTGCTCGATGCGCGCAGCGGGGATATCCTCGAAACGCTTTCCGTCGCGCTCGCCGCCGGCGACCCGCCCGGCTACACGCCTGACAGCCTCGCGCTTTCGCCCGACGGCCGCACGCTCTTTGTGGCCGATGCCGACGCCAACGCCGTCGCGGTCTTCGACGTGAGCGCCGTTGGTCACACCCGCGCCCTCGGTTTCATTCCCACCGGTTGGATGCCCACCGCAGTGCGGCTCACCCCAGACGGCAGCCGGCTTCTGGTGGTCAGCGCCCGCGGCCTTGCGCCCCAGGCCAACCCTCAGGGCCCGCAGCCCGTTCAGCCGCATCCGGAGCGCGCGCAGTACATCGGCGGCCTTTACCACGGCGCGCTCGGCATCGTAGCGCTGCCGCACGGAGATGAATTCACCCGCGCGCTCGTTCCGTGGACCGCCGCCGCGCTCGCCGGCCCGCCCGCGCCTTCGCGTGACAACCGGCCCTCGGCCATCCCGCAAAAACCCGGCGGTCCCACGCCGCTGCGCTACGTGATTTACATCATCAAGGAAAACCGCACCTACGACCAGGTCTTGGGCGACCTGCCGCAGGGCAACGGAGATCCGGCGCTTTGTTTGTTTCCCGAAAACATCACGCCCAATGAGCATGCCCTCGCGCGCGAATTCGTTTTGCTCGACAATTTTTATGCGAACGCCGAGGTCAGCGCCAGCGGACACGAATGGAGCACGGCCGGCTACGCGAGCGAGTTCGTGGAAAAAGTCTGGCCCATCAATTATGGCCACCGAAACACGAAGTTCGTCTATCCGGGGGAGGGAAGCTTTCTCGCCGCCGTTCCGGCCAACGGCTATCTCTGGGATCGCGCCGCGGCGTCCGGCGTGAGTTATCGCAGCTACGGTGAATTTATCGCCAACGGTCGGACGCCCGCCGATCCGTCCACCACGTCGGTGCCGGCCTTGCGCGGACATTTCGACGAGCATTTTCACGGCTGGGACCTGGCCTATCCCGATGTGCAGCGCGCGGCCCGCTTCATCGCCGAGCTCCATCGCTTCGAGGCCGCTGGCGACATGCCGCGGCTGCAAATCCTGCGCCTGCCCAACGACCATACCGCCGGCACACTCGCCGGCAGCCCCACGCCCCGCGCCTTTGTCGCCGACAACGACCTCGCGCTCGGCCAGATCGTCGAGGCGGTCAGCCATTCCAAATTCTGGCCGCAGACGGCGATCTTTGTCGTGGAAGACGACGCCCAAAACGGCCCCGACCACGTCGACGCCCATCGCACCGTCGCATTCGTCATCAGTCCCTACACGCGGCGGGCCGCCGTTGACAGCACGCCCTACACGACCTGTTCGATGCTGCATACAATCGAACTCATCCTCGGCTTTCCGCCCATGTCGGCTTTCGATGAAGCGGCCGCGCCGATGCGCGCGAGCTTTGGCGACAAGCCGGACCTCACGCCCTACGCCGCCCGGCCGGCCGCGGTCGATCTCAATGAACGCAACTCCGCCTCGTCGCCGTTGTCCGTGCTTTCGCGCCGGCTCGATTTTTCCCGGGAGGACGCCGCCGATGAGCAGACGCTCAACCGCGCGGTCTGGGCCGCCATGCGCGGCGCTGGTTCGCCGATGCCGGCGCCGGTCCACGCCGCTTTCGTGCGCGCGCCCGCCCCGGCGGATGACGACGATTGAAGATTTTCGCGGTTCACCGATCGTCACTCGCCGACGATCTTGACCAGCACGCGCTTCCGGCGCCGGCCGTCGAACTCGCCGTAGAAAATCTGCTCCCACGGACCAAAGTCGAGCTTCCCGCCGGTCACCGCCACGACGACCTCGCGGCCCATGATGGTGCGCTTCAGGTGCGCGTCGGCGTTGTCCTCGCCGGTGCGGTTGTGGTCGTAGGCCGAATGCGGTTTTTCCGGCGCGAGCTTTTCCAGCCAGCGCTCGAAGTCCGCGTGCAAGCCGCTCTCGTCGTCATTGATGAACACGCTCGCGGTGATGTGCATGGCGTTGACCAGGCACAGGCCCTCACGAACGCCGCTTTCGCGCAGGCAGACCTCGACCTGCGGCGTGATGTTGAGCAGCGCCCGGCGCGCCGGCACCTCGAACCAGAGCTCCTTACGAAACGATTTCATGCACCGGCCAGCTTCGCGGATTGCGCGCCTGCAGGCAATGCTGCACACTACGATCTTCGCCGATGCGCTTTTACGCCGACTTGCACATTCACTCGAAGTATTCCCGCGCCACCAGCGGCGATCTCGATTTTTTTCACCTCGCGCTCTGGGCGAAGAAAAAAGGCATCACCGTCGTCGGCACGGGCGACTTCACCCATCCGGCCTGGATGGCGGCGATCAAGGACGAGCTCATTTCCGCCGAGCCCGGGCTTTTCCGCCTGCGCGACGATCTCGAGGCCGCGGTCAACGCCGAACTCGGCCCCTGTGCCGCCGCGGCCGCGCCCGTGCGCTTCCATCTCGAGGTCGAAATTTCCACCATCTACAAGCAGGGCGACAAGGTCCGCAAAGTCCACCACCTGCTCTACGCGCCCGACCTCGCCAGCGCCGAGCGCATGACTGCGCGCCTCGCCCGCATCGGCAATATCGCTTCCGACGGCCGGCCCATCCTCGGCCTCAACTCGCGCGACCTGCTGGAAATCTGCCTCGGCGCGGGCGAGCACTGCTATCTCATTCCGGCGCACATCTGGACGCCGTGGTTCTCCGTCTTCGGCTCGAAGTCCGGCTGCGACACGCTGGAGGAATGCTATGGTGATCTCGCGCCGCACATCTTCGCGCTCGAAACCGGACTCTCCTCCGATCCGCCGATGAACTGGCGCCTGTCGCAGCTCGACCGCTTCCGCCTCGTTTCCAACTCCGACGCGCACTCGCCCGGCAAGCTCGGCCGCGAGGCCTGCCGCTTCGATTGCGCCCTCGATTATTTCGCGATGAAACGCGCCCTCGAGACCGGCGACGGCTACCGCGGCACGGTCGAATTTTTCCCCGAGGAGGGCAAATATCACATGGATGGCCATCGCGCCTGCGGTTTCCGCTGCGAACCGGAGGAATCGCGCCGTCTCGGCAACCAATGCCCCCTCTGCGGCCAGCCGCTTACCATTGGCGTGCTCAACCGCATCAGCGAGCTCGCCGACCGCAGCGAGGGGCGGCCGCCGCCCGGCGCCGCGTCGTTTTCCAATTTCGTGCCGCTGCCGGAGGTGCTCGGCGAGCTCCACCGGACCGGTGCGGCCAGCAAGACCGTAGCCGCGACCTACGAGACGCTTCTCGCCCGCCTCGGCCCCGAACTCGCCATCCTCGGCGACACGCCCCTCGATGAAATTGGCAAGGTCGCGTCGCCATTGCTCGTCGAAGGGCTCCGCCGCATGCGAACGGGCGAGGTTGTCCGCGAAGGCGGCTACGACGGCGAGTACGGCGTCATCCGTCTCTTCCAGCCGGACGAATTGGAAAACACCAAGTCCATCAGCCTGTTGTTCGATCTGCCTGTGTCGGCAAAACCCGAAGCAAAAAAACGGAAGAAAAAATCAACCACGGAGAGCACAGAGGCCGCGGAGAAAGATATGGTGGCGGAATCGGCTGCCGAAATTGTTTCCGATCTCTCTGTGTCCTCCGTGCCCTCTGTGGTTCAATCGAAATTTCCGATCCTGGCCGGGCTCGATCCCGACCAGCGCGCCGCCGCGGAAATCGTCGCCGGTCCGTTGCTCATCGTCGCCGGACCCGGCACCGGCAAAACGCGCACGCTCACGCACCGGCTGGCGCACCTCATCGCCGATCACGGCGTCGCGCCGGAATCCTGCCTCGCCGTCACCTTCACCCGTCGCGCCGCCGGCGAAATGCGCGAACGGCTGGCGCGACTCCTGCCGGACGGTCGCGGCGCCGGCGTCCACGTGACAACCTTCCACGCGCTGGGCCTGACGATCTTGCGCGAGCAGGAGAAAAAGCTCGGGCTCGGCGCGCCGTTGCGCGTCGTCAACGAAAACGAACTGCTCGCGCTGGCGCGCGAAACCCGCGGCTTGGGCGTCGCCGAAGCGCGCAAGCTGGTCGCCGATCGCACCGCATGGCCGGAAAATTTTGTGCAAATGCTGCGCGCCCGCGGCCTCGCGACGTTTGACGATCTCATCGCGCTTGCCGCCGGACTGCTCGAAGCCGGGACCGAACTCGCCATTCGTTACGCCGCCCGCTGGCCGCATGTCTGCATCGACGAATACCAGGACCTCGATGCATGCCAGTACCGGCTGGTGCGCCTGCTCGCCCAGGGTGGGGCGAGCCTTTGCGCCATCGGCGATCCGGACCAGGCCATTTACGGCTTTCGCGGCACGGACGTGAAATTTTTCCAGCAGTTCCAGACTGACTGGCCGGCCTCCCGTGTGGTCTCGCTCACGCGCAATTACCGTTCCACGCGGCCGATCGTCGAGGCCGCGCTGCAAGCCGTCGCGCCCGGCACGCTCGTGCGCGAACGTATCCTGCGCGCGCAAAACGCCGGCACCGCGCGCGTGGCGCTGCGCGAATGCGCCACCGAACGCGCCGAGGCGGAGTTCCTGGTCGCGACCGTCGAGCAGCTTGTCGGCGGCACCAGCCTTACGTCGTTCGACACCGGCCGGGCGAGCGGCGCGGCGGCCGCCCGCCATGCTTTTAATGATTTCGCCTTCCTCTATCGCACCGATGCGCAGACGCCGCCGCTGATCGAGGCGCTCACCCGCTCGGGTATTCCTTTCCAGAAGCGCGCCCACACGCCGCTGGCTGGGCACGCCGCCGTGCAGGCATTGCTGGCGCAGATGAAAACGCTGCCGCCGGACGCGCCGCTGGCGGAACGTCTCGCCTCCGCCGCCATTGCGCTTGCGAAAGCCGACAGCCCTGACGCCGACCTGCGCGCCATCACCGACGCACTTCGCCCGCTCGCCGAAAAGCACGGCGCCAACCTTGATGCCTTCGCCAGCGAACTTGCCCTCGGTGTCGACGTGGACCTGCACGATCCGCGCGCCGAGCGCGTCTCACTGCTCACCCTGCATGCGGCCAAGGGCCTCGAATTCCGCGTCGTGTTTCTCGTCGGCTGCGAAGACGGCCTGCTGCCGCATCGTTTCAGTTTCGACGGCGAAGTCGACATGGCGGAGGAGCGACGCCTGTTTTTCGTCGGCCTCACGCGCGCCCGCGAGCGGCTGTTTCTCACCCACGCCCGCCGGCGCCACTGGCAGGGCGGAGTGCGCGACCGCCGTCCCTCGCCGTTTCTGGCCGACATCCGCGAAGCCCTGCTCGACCGGCAGAAAGAGGAAGCCCCGTCCGCGCCCCGTCCGCGACAGATGGAATTTTTCTAAACTTGATCCTCATTCCAAGACCGTCCCATGAACCGTGCTTTGCCGCCGGCCAAAACATG
>DATJYF010000221.1:0-18080 GCA_035499715.1 Opitutaceae bacterium
CGGCCGCCCCGCACTCGTCACCGCCAACAAATACCTCGGGCTCGCCCTCGCCGAGGACGAGATCGACTACCTCGTGCAGACCTTCACCGCGCTCGGCCGCGATCCCCATGATGTCGAGCTGATGATGTTTGCCCAGGCCAATTCCGAGCACTGCCGCCACAAGATCTTCAACGCCACCTGGGAAATCGACGGGCAGAAGCGCGACCGCTCGCTCTTCCAGATGATCAAGAACACCTACGAGCTGCACCGCGACGGCATCCTCTCGGCTTACAAGGACAATGCCGCCGTCCTCGCCGGCAACCGCGGCGGCCGCTTTTATGCCGATCCGCAGACCGGCGCCTACGCCGCACACGACGAGGACATTCATCTCCTCTGCAAGGTCGAGACCCACAACCATCCCACCGCCATTTCGCCGTTCCCCGGCGCCTCCACCGGCTCCGGCGGCGAAATCCGCGACGAGGGCGCGACCGGCCGCGGCGCCCGGCCCAAGGCCGGCCTGACCGGTTTCACCGTCTCCAATCTCAAGCTCCCCGGCGCGGTCCAGCCGTGGGAGAAAGACCATGGCAAGCCCGGCCGCATCGTTTCCGCCCTCGACATCATGATCGAGGGCCCGCTCGGCGGCGCCGCCTTCAACAACGAATTCGGCCGCCCCTCCATCAACGGCTACTTCCGCACCTTCGAGCAGGAGGTTCCCGGCGCCGCCGGCACCGAGCTGCGCGGCTATCACAAGCCGATCATGCTCGCCGGCGGACTCGGCAACATCCGCGCCGCCCACGTCGCCAAGGGTGCGATCGATCCCGGCGACAAACTCGTCGTCCTCGGCGGCCCCGCCATGCTCATCGGCCTCGGCGGTGGCGCGGCCAGCTCCATGGCCAGCGGCTCCGGCCAGGAGGACCTCGATTTCGCCAGCGTCCAGCGCGATAACGCCGAGATGCAGCGCCGCTGCCAGGAGGTCATCGACCGCTGCTGGGCGCTCGGTCCGGACAATCCCATCGCCTTCATCCATGACGTCGGCGCCGGCGGCCTGTCCAACGCGCTGCCCGAACTCGTCAACGACGGCGGCCTCGGCGGACGCTTCGACCTGCGCAAGATTCCCAACGACGAGCCGGGCATGAGTCCGCTCGAAATCTGGTGCAACGAATCCCAGGAGCGCTACGTCCTCGCTATTCCCGCCGCCCGCATCGGCGTTTTCCAACAACTCTGCGAACGCGAACGCTGCCCCTTTTCCGTCGTCGGCGAGGCCACCGGGGAAAAGCGCCTCGTCCTCGAGGACCCGCATTTCAAGAACAAGCCCATCGATCTGCCACTCGAGGTGCTGCTCGGCAAGCCGCCGCGCATGCACCGCCGGGAAGCGTCCCAAAAACGCCCGCTCCTTCCCCTCGATCTCGGCGGCCTTTCCCTGCTCGACGCGGCGAAGCGCGTCCTCTCCCACCCGGCCGTCGCCGACAAAACGTTTCTTATCTCCATCGGCGACCGCACCGTCGGCGGCCTGATCTGCCGCGACCAGATGGTCGGCCCCTGGCAGGTGCCGGTGGCCGACTGCGGCGTGACCGCGACGGCTTTCGATGTCTACACCGGCGAAGCCATGGCCGTGGGCGAACGCACGCCCGTCGCCGTCAACTCCGCCGCCGCGTCCGCCCGCCTCGCCGTCGGCGAAGCCCTCACCAATCTCGCCGCCGCGCAGATCGGCGACCTCGGCCGCGTCAACCTCTCCGCCAACTGGATGGCCGCGCCCGCCGTGCGCGGCGACGGCGCCGATCTTTACGCCGCCGTCCAGGCCGTCGGCATGGAACTCTGCCCGCAGCTCGGCATCACCATCCCCGTCGGCAAGGATTCGATGAGCATGTCCACCGTCTGGAACGACGGTTCGGAAGAAAAAAAACAAAAACGCATGATTGCGCCGGTCTCGCTCATCGTTTCTGCCTTTGCGCCCGTCGCCGACATCCGCCTCTCGCTCACGCCGCGGCTGCGATATGATGCGAAGGATTTAACCACAGAAGGCACAGAGAACACGGAGAACCA
Source organism: Opitutaceae bacterium (assembly GCA_035499715.1). GTDB lineage: Bacteria > Verrucomicrobiota > Verrucomicrobiia > Opitutales > Opitutaceae > DASRHD01. Next base: position 2,023 of record DATJYF010000221.1, read on the forward strand.
ATCCGGGAAATTAAAGTTTGATTCACCGCCTTCCTCTGTGTCCTCCGTGACCTCTGTGGTTCAAAATCAGAAATCGGCGCCCATCGGTGACACGGTTTTATTGTTGATCGATTTGGGCCGCGGCCGAAACCGCCTCGGCGGTTCGATCCTCGCCCAGACTGTTTTGCAGATTGGCGCGGAGACTCCCGACGTCGATTCCGCCTCCGATCTGAAAAATTTCTGGAATGCGATCCAGCAACTCGGCCGCGAGAAAAAGCTCCTCGCCTATCACGACCGCTCCGACGGCGGCCTCCTCGCCACCGCTGTGGAAATGGCTTTCGCCGGCCACACCGGCCTCGATCTGGAAATTTCCGCCGGCGATCCGTTCCCCGCGCTTTTCAGCGAAGAACTGGGAGCGGTCATCCAAATCCGCGCGGCCGACCTCGACGCCGTCAACGCCGTGCTCCGCGCCCACCAGCTCGACGCGCTCACCGCGCGCATCGGCACGCTCAACCGCGATTATAAATTCCGCGTCAAACAAGCCGGAAATATCCTGCTCGACGAGGATCTTTTTGCACTCCGCGCCATCTGGTCCGACGTCACCCGCCGCATCGCCGCGCTCCGCGACAATCCCGCCTGCGCCGAATCCGAATACCAGCTCAAGCTCGATCCCGCCGATCCGGGCATCACGCCAATTTTAACTTTTAGATTAAACACGGAGACACAGGGAACCCAGGGCAAAGCCGGCTCTTCAGCCGATCCCGATGCCCTCCGTGCCTCTGTGGTTCAAAACAAACCTCCGGTCGCGATTCTCCGCGAGCAAGGCGTCAACGGCCAGATCGAGATGGCCGCCGCGTTCACGCGCGCCGGCTTCCGCGCCGTCGACGTCCACATGACCGATATCCTTTCCGGCCGCACTTCGCTCGGGGAATTTCGCGGCGTGGTCGCCTGCGGCGGCTTCAGCTATGGCGACGTCCTCGGCGCCGGCGAGGGCTGGGCCAAGAGCATTCTTTTCCATCCGCGCGCCCGCGCCGAGTTCGAGGCGTTTTTTGCGCGCGCCGACACGTTTGCGCTCGGCGTCTGCAACGGCTGCCAGATGATGAGCAATCTGCATTCGATCATTCCCGGCGCCGAGCTCTGGCCGCGCTTCGTGCAAAACCAGTCCGAACGCTTCGAGGCCCGCTTCGTCTCGCTCAAGATCGAAAAAAGCCCGAGCGTGTTTTTCGCCGGCATGGAAGGCTCGGTCATTCCCATCGCCGTCGCGCATGGCGAGGGCTACGCGGAGTTTCCCGACGACGCCGCGGCGAAACGCTGCAGCGATTCCGGACTCGTCTGTGCGCGCTTCGTGGACAACCGCCACGCCGTGACCGAAGCCTATCCGCTCAATCCCAACGGCTCGCCTTTTGGAATGACCGCGCTGACCACCCGCGACGGCCGCGTCACCATCCTCATGCCGCACCCCGAGCGCGTTTTCCGCACCGTGCAGATGAGCTGGCATCCGGCCGACTGGCCGGAGGATTCGCCCTGGATGAAACTTTTCTCCAACGCCCGCGCCTGGGTGGGGTAGTGCCTTGCTTCGCATCAGGACATGTCCTCTGCTCGAAAGCCAAGACCCAATTGGACCTGCTTGAGTTGGTTGGTTTATCCCTTGGTAGTTTTATCGGCCGATGAAACGCTCCATATATCTTGGTTCACAGCACTCATCTGCCTCGTTATTGGATTTTTTCTCCTGCACGGTATAATCGCCATTCATGAACTCGGCCACACTTTGGCCGGTCACGTTGTGGGAATCAGGATAAGCAGTTTTCTGGTTGGAGCCGGGCGAAAACTTGTGGAATTTAGACTCGGAGAGACTGTGGTAACCTGGAAATTATTTCCAAAATGTGGCTTGGTCCGTCCGGTTCAGTCGCAATATTTGTTTTCCACCTATCAGTATGTTCCTTTTATACTGGGCGGAATAGTTGCGGAAGTTCTGTTGGCTGCGGCTCTCTGGGAGGTCTACCAAAGCCCAACGTGGCACGATCAGATATGGCTTAACCCTATTGGTCGTTACACGCTGCTAGCCGCTGGATTTTTCTTGCTCGCCACGATCTTCTTCAGCGTTCGGCCCTCAATGATTACAATCGAGGGTCCTACTTCGCCGAATGATGCCTTATTGCTGCTGAACCTATGGAAAGGGCGTCAACTTTTCAGAGATTTTCGATATCATGGGGAATTGATCGTGAAGGGCAACATTGCCGCTGCAGAAGAAATTTCAAAGAATTTCATTCTTAGAAATTCAAATAATCCATCCATCCTGATCACTGGTGCTCAGATTTTTGAACTGCAAGGTTGCTTGGATAAAGCCCGGCAAAGTTTGGAGCAAGTTTTACTTAGTATTCCGAAGGATGCAGCACTGCGCACTCAAGTGTTCGATTACCTCGCCTGCTTGGTTCTTAACCATGGTCGGAGCGATTGGCTTCAAGATGCAGACAAATGGTCTACATCGGCATGGGAGGCTGATCCAAAATCGGTAACACTGAGAGGAACTCGGGGCTCCGTCCTCGCAGAATTGGGCCGTAACGCTGAAGCTCGCACGGCCCTTCTGGATGTCCTCATGGAAACCGAGAGCGACCAAGACCGCGCATACTGTTTCATTTATCTCGCTTGGTTAGACGCCCAGGATGGAAATCATGCGCTGGCGGCCGAAAAATTGCAGAAGTCAAAATCATTCAATCTTCCGATCAAGGCCATTGCACGCCTGGAAAAAATCATTTTGGATCTTCGAAATAAAATCCCTTCATGATTCGCCGATCCGCCGAAGATTCTGCGGCAGGCCGGCCGAACGATGAAAATCGGACACCCTCCGCGCGCCGCATCGCCGCCTGCTGGGCCGCGATTTTCTGTGCTGCTGTCCTCGCCTATTCGCCCGCGCTCCACGGCGGATTTCTCTGGGATGACGACGGACACGTCTGTCCGGAACCGCTGCGCTCGCTCCGCGGGCTCTGGCGCATCTGGACCGATCTCGGCGCCACCCAGCAATATTATCCGCTCCTGCACAGCGCATTCTGGCTGGAATTCCAGCTCTGGGGCGAGTCCGTCGCCGGTTACCATTGGGTCAATATTCTGCTGCACGCCGGCTCGGCCTGTTTCGTCGTCGCCCTGGTCCGCCGGCTGGCGCTGCCCGGCGCCTGGCTGGCCGGACTGATTTTTGCGCTGCATCCCGTCGCCGTGGAATCGGTCGCGTGGATCAGCGAGCAAAAAAACACGCTTTCGACGATCCTCGGCCTCGCCTCAGCGCTGATATATCTCCGCTTCGACGACGATCGCCGTCCACCAAGTTACCGGCTCGCCTTCGTCCTCTTCATTCTCGCGCTGCTCGCCAAGACCACCACCGCCACGCTGCCCGGCGCGCTGCTGGTCGTGATCTGGTGGCGGCGCGGCCGGCTCCGCTGGAAGGAAGACGTGCGGCCGCTCGTGCCCTGGCTCGTGCTCGGTGCCGGCTTCGGCCTGTTCACCGCCTGGGTCGAACATACGGTGATCGGCGCGGAAGGCTCCGCGTTCGCGCTCTCGCCACTGGCGCGCGGCCTCCTCGCCGGCCGCATTTTCTGGTTTTATCTCGGCAAACTCGTCTGGCCCGCGGACCTGATCTTCATCTATCCCCACTGGACGGTCGATCCGTCCGCCGCATGGCAATGGATTTTTCCCTTGGCGCTGATCGCCGCCGCCCTCGCGCTCTTCGCCCTCCGCCGGATCTGCCGCGGTCCGCTCGCCGCCTTCCTCATCTACGCCGGCATGCTTTTTCCCGTGCTCGGATTCTTCAATGTCTACCCGTTTGTTTTTTCCTACGTCGCCGATCATTTCCAATATCTCGCCAGCATCGGCCTGATCATTCCCGCGGCCGCCGGACTCACCCGGCTGGCGAATCGGCTTTCGGTCCGCTGGCTGCCGCCGGTTCTCGCCGCCGGCCTGCTCGTGGCGCTCGGCGCGCTGACGTGGCGGCAGACCCACGTTTATCGCGACGCCGAAACCCTCTACGCCGCCACGCTCGACCGCAACCCAAGCTGCTGGCTCGCGCACAACAATCTCGGGGTTCTGCTGGCCCGGGACCATCCGGCCGAAGCCATCGCGCACTACAAAGCGGCGCTGAAGCTCAAGCCCGACTACGACAAGGCCCATTGCAACCTCGCCAACATTCTCGCCAAAATGCCTGGGCAGCGCGCCGCGGCCATCGCGCATTACGAAGCCGCGCTGCAGACCGATCCCGACTACCTCGACGCCCGCGTCAACTTCGGCATTCTCCTCGCCTCGGATCCCGCCCGCCTGCCGGAGGCCATCGCGCAGTTTAAGGCCGCGATCGACCTCTGGCCGGCGTTCGCCCCCGCGCATGCCAACCTCGGCACCGCCTGGTCGCGCATTCCCGGACACCTCGGCGACGCCATCGCCCAATACCAAGCCGCGCTCCGGCTCGATCCTCACTCAATCCTGACGTGGTTCGATCTCGGCAATGCGCTCGTCAAGGCCGGCCGCACGACCGAGGCCATCGCGGCCTATGAGTCGGCCCTGAAAATTGACCCCGACTTCGCCGACGCCCACGTTAATCTGGCAAATGTGCTGATCAAGCTGCCAGACCACCGCGCGGACGCGCTCGCGCATTACCGCGAAGCCCTCCGCCTCCGCCCCGATTGGGATTTTGTCCGGCAGATTCTCGATCGGGAAGCCACTCCAGAACAGTAACCAGGGCGAAGGCACCGACGTTGCTTCAATTTGCACGATTTGACGTCGCGGAGTGCAAAAACGGCGAAATTTTCCGCACTTCCGGTTGCGAAAACGATTTTGGCCGCGACGTTCGGACCGGAACCAAAGACCGGCCAGCTTCCTGGGAAAAACAGCCGCACCGGCTGCATCCTAAAAAATAGAAAGGAAATCACATGAGCACAGCAACAATGACCCACGAGAAAGCCGCCACCGGAAGCGTGTGCTGGTTCGAAATCCCCGCCGACAACCTCGACCGCGCGAAGAAATTCTACAACACCCTCTTCGGCTGGAAAATCGCGCCCATCCCGGGCATGCAAGGACCCGAGGCGCAGAATTACCTCCACGTCGACACCGGCGGCGATGACGCTTCGCCCGACGGCGGGTTGATGTCGCGCAAACAACCGGACGAAACCATCACCCAGTACATCGGCGTGGCCTCGGTGGACGAATCCGCGGCCAAGGTCGAACAGCTCGGCGGCAAAATCCGCACACCCAAGACCGCCGTGCCGCACATGGGTTACTTCGCCGTCTGTCAGGACACCGAAGACAACATGTTCGGCCTCTGGGAGACGGACTCGAACGCCAAATAAGGTCCAAACCGGCCGGCTTCAGTTTTCACCCACCCGTGTGACCTTCGCGTCCTTCGCGAGAAACCCTCGCGAAGGAAACGAAGGGGTAAAATTTGCCGTTTTGGCGGCCGCCTTTGCTTTCGGCGTTTGAACTTCCGGGAATTGGTATCCACCTTGCTGCGGCCATTCCCTCCCAACCCAAAGCCATTCATGAGCGCCAAAACGAAGCCCAAAAAGAAGTCCAACGATCCCGGCAGGATGCTCTGCTGGTTTGAAATCCCGGCGGACGACATCGACCGCGCGAAAAAATTCTACGGCTCCCTTTTCGGCTGGAAGATCAATCCGATGCCGAACGCCGCGGTCGGCGACTATCACCACCTTGACACCGGCGGACCTGATGCCTCGCCCGATGGCGGACTGATGAAACGCATGTGTGAGGGCCAGACCATCACCAATTACATTTTCGTGCCGTCGGTGACGAAATTTGCAGCCAAGGTCGAAAAACTCGGCGGCAAAATCTGCACGCCCAAGACCGCCGTGCCCGGCATGGGCTACTTCATCCAAGTGCAGGACACCGAAAAAAATATTTTCGCCCTCTGGGAGCTGAATCCCAAGGCGAAGTGAGGATTTTTGAACCACAGAGACACAGAGCGCACAAAGAATTCTTCCCTTCGTGTCCTCTGTGCTCTCTGTGTTTAACCTTAGCTTCGGCTTATCGGTGGTAGAGCCACCAGGCGGCGCCGAAGCCGGCAAGCAGGCCGAAGAGATGGCCCTCCCAGGAAGTGCCATTGCGTGCGGGTGCGAGGCCGGCGAGCATGCCGCCATAAACGAGGAGCACGCCACCGGCAACGAGGAGATCGGGCGTGGCGCGCGTAAACCAGGCGACGGCGAGCAGCCAGCCGAGGAAGCCGAAGACCACGCCGCTCATGCCCATGTGCGCGGCGTTGCGGCCGAAGAGCCAGAGCAACACGCCCTGCCCCAGCAGGATGACGAGCGCGACCTCAGGGAACGTGCCGGCGCCGCGCCGGATCATAAGCGCGCCGAGCACAATGAACGGCGGCAGGTTGGCGGCAAAGTGCGCGAGATTGGCGTGGACGAACGGCGCGGTGATGAGGCCGACCAACCCTTCCGCGGTGCGCGGCACGACGGCGAGCTGCTTGGCCGTTGACGCGGAAAACGTCCCGATCAGCGCGCCGACCAGCATGGCCACCGCCGGCCAGGAGAGCCAGGCATACGGGGCCTGCGTGAAAAGATGGCCGAGAGCGCCGAGAACATCATTCATGTCGATGGGCCGGCATCATTGACCGCAGCCGGCGTGAATCAATACGGATGTATCCGCGCCCCCCGGCGCCATCCGCGGTGAAACTGACCACGGATGACACGGATCAAAGGGATAATTTATTTTGAACTCAGAAACCATGAAGCCGGGAATTTCCCAGCCTTCGAATGAATCACTCATTCCATTTTTCGGATCATCCGTTTTCGCGCCGCGCCTTCGGGCCAAGTTTCCAGCGCAGCGCAGCAAGGAGCGCCAGGGTGCCAAGGAACCATTCACTGGGCGCGCCGCCGCCCCCGCCTCCTCCGCCGCCGCTCGACGGCGCCGGTGCGGGGGTGCCTGTCGGAGAGATCGTGTAGGTGCCGCTGGTCACCGGGCTGTCGAAAGAGCCCGATTTGTAGGCGATGGCCGAGAGCGTGGTGGTAGCGCTAATCGAAATCGCGCCGGAATAAAGCGTGCCGTGGGTCTCGGTCGGCGTGCTGCCGTCGGTCGTGTAGCGGATCGAGGCGCCGCTGGTCGCCGAGGTGATGGTCACGGTCTGCGTGCTGGTGTAGGTGCCGGCGGCCGGGCTGAAGACCGGAGCGTTCGTGAGGGGAGGAACGATCAGTTGAAACACCACGCCATAGCCGGATTTGCCGCCCGCGGTGGTCGTCCCGTAATAATTTCCGTCACTGCCCTGCACCAGACTGGCCAGCGAGCCGCTGCCGTTGGCGCCGTCAAACAAGACCAGTGCGGTCAGGTTGCCGGCGGGCGTGACCCGGAAAATGACGCCATCGCCGTCGTTGACGTTGTTACTGTCTCCACCGGCATTGGCCGTGCCATAAAAGTTGCCATCACTGCCCTGCATCAGGCCGTTGGGTGTCGCACCATTGGCAACATTAAAGAATGCCAGGGTCGTGAGTGCGCCCGCCGGGGTCATCTTGAAGACCGTGCCAGCATCGGCACCATTGTCTTCTGTGGTCGTGCTGTAAAAATTTCCGTCGCTGCCCTGCACCAGGGGCGCGGCCGGAAACTCCCCATTCGAGCCGGTAAATGAAACCAGAGTAGTCAGGGTGCCGGCCGGCGTCACCTTGAAGACGGTGCCGTCGCCCGGGTTATTCGCCGAAACGAAGGTACTGCCGCCATAATAGGTCGTGCCGTAGAAGTTGCCATCGCTGCCCTGCACTAGATTTGCTGCCGGGAACGCGCCGTTGGCGCCAGAAAACGAAACCAGACCGCTCATGACGCTGCCGCTCGTGCCACTGGGAGTAATTTTAAAAAGCGTGCCATACACGCCGTTGCCTCCCACGGAAGTCGCGCCGTAGAAACTCCCGTCTTTTCCCTGAATCAAGCCCGCGAAAGGATATTCTCCGGCAAAGATGTTGAACGACGTAAGCGTGGTCAGCGCCCCCCCCGGCGTCATTTTGAAGATGATGCCGAAGTTGCTGCTGGCGGGATCGAAAACGGAGGGATTGGTCGTGCCGTAGAAGTTGCCGTCGCTCCCCTGCGTCACGCCCGCAAAAGGATATTCTCCATTGCTGCCGGTGAACGAAACCAGCGTGGTGAAGGCGCCGGCCGGAGTTAATTTGAAAACGGTGCCGAGGCCCAGATTGCTCGACGAAACGTAGGTGCTGCCGCCGTAGTAGGTCGTGCCATAAAAATTGCCGTCCGTGCCGAGAGTCAGACCTGCGAAAGGCTCGATGCCGCCGCTGTTGGCCGGATCAAAATCATGGATGACATTCACGATGGCAGCCGGCGAACTGGTGATAGTGTAGATTACGCTGGTCACCGGGCTGTCGATAAACCCGGTCCCGTAGGAGAAGGCTTTCACGATCGTTGACTGGGTGATGTTCAGCGGACCGTAGTAGATCGTACCGTTGGTTTCGGTCGGGGTGCTTCCGTCGGTCGTATAGCGGATGGTAACGGCGCCAGCGGGAGTAATAGATACGGACTGTGCGCTGGCATAGGTACCGGCGACTATGCTGAACGCCGGCGAAAGATTGATGGAATAGCCAGCGCCAGCCGGAGCGCTGTCGCTATAGCCGGTCTTGAAGGCAATTGCATCGATGATGGTGTGGTTGCCGGCACCGACAGTCACCGGGCCGGAATAGAGAAAACCATGGGTCACCGTGCCGCCACTCTCCGTGGGCGTGGTGCCATCCGTCGTATAGGCGATCGACGCACCGCTGGTGGACGTACTGATGGTCACAGATTGTACGCTGGTGTAGCCGCCGCCCGCCGGACTGATCGTCGGTGTTGCCGCCTGAGGAAGGGAAATGGTGTAAGCGGCGGTGGCCACGGCGCTGTCGGCATAGCCGCTCTCGAATGCAATGGCACTGAGGGTGGTGCTGCCGGCGCCGACTGTCACCGGGCCGGAATAGAGCGAGCCATGGGTCACTGTGCCGCCGCTCTCCGTGGGCGTGGTTCCGTCCGTGGTATAGGCGATCGATGCACCGGCCGTGGCTGAGCTGATCGTCACCGATTGCACGCCGGTGTAGCCACCGGCGCTCGGGCTGAACGTCGGCGTGGCAGCTGACGGCAAAATCAGTTGAAAAATCACCCCGTTATTTGAACCACCCCCGAATGTGGTCGTGCCGTAGATGTAACCATCGCTGCCTTGGATCAAAGTTGCGTAAGGATCAGCTCCGTTGGCACTGTCAAATGACAACAAGGTGGTTATGGCCCCCGCTGGGGTCATTGTAAAGAGGGTGCCATTGTTGTTACTTCCCCCCGCTAAAGTTGTGCCGTAAAAATTGCCGTCTCGGCCCTGTAGCAAGCTTGCCGTAGGACGTGCCCCATTGGTGCCGCCAAACGAAACCAAGGTGGTCATGACGCCTGCTGGAGTCAGTCGAAAAATGGTGCCATTGTCGCCACTGGTCCCATAAGTTGTGCCGTAAAAATTGCCGTCGCTGCCCAAGACCAGTCGCGCTTCAGGAATAGCCCCGTTGCTTCCGTTAAATGTAACCAAGGTGGTCAAATTTCCCGACAGGGTCAGTTGAAATAAGGTACCCTCGTTGCTGCTCCCACCTATTTCAGTCGTGCCATAAAATTTGTTGCTACTGTCCTGCACCAAGCCCGCGAGACCATTGGCTCCATTGGAGCCGTTAAACGAAATCAAAGTGGTCAGAACACCGGCCGGGGTGACTTGAAAAACCGTGCCGTCGCTGGCACTGCCGCCACCGCGCGTGGTGCCATAAAAATTTCCGTCGCTGCCCTGCAGCAGAGCTGCGTAAGGATCGCTGCCATTAGTGCCGTTAAAAGAAACCAAAGTCGTCAGGGTGCCGGCCGGAGTCATTTTGAACACGGTGCCATCACTGGCGCTACCGCCTGTCTGGGTTGTGCCGTAGAAATTGCCGTCGGCGCCCTGCACCAAGGCCGCCGCAGGCTCGCCGCCATTGGTGCTATTGAAAGCAACCAACGTGGTCAGGGTTCCATCCGGTGCCATTTTAAATACAGTGCCATAGCCTCCGCTGCCGCTAAAAGACGCCGTGCCGTAAAAATTGCCGTCGCTGGCCTGGATCAAGCCGTTCGGATTGGTGCCTCCGCCGTTAGACGACGTAAAGTCATACAATACATTCAAGACAACCGCAGGCGAACTGGTAATATTGTAAATCGCCCTACTTGTTTGACTGTCCGTAAAGCCGCTCTCGTAGGCGATAGCCTTGAGCATGGTCGAGCTGCTGATGCTCACCGAGCTGGAGTAAACCGTACCGTTGGTCTCGGTCGGCGTGCTACCGTCTGTCGTATAGCGGATGGTGGCCCCGCTGGTGGTCGTGCTAATGGTCACCAACTGCGCACTCGAATACGAGCCAGCCCCCGGGCTGAAGGTGGGTGCTGCCACCTGAGGAGTGGCATGGGCGGATGCAGCCGCAAAAATGCAGGCACACAATAACGAAAATTTCGTGGTCATAAGAGAAGCTGAAAATGTCGTGGCAGCGGAAGGCATGCCGATAAGGATAAAACCCTAAAAAATGGCCCCGTAGAAATCAATCGCCGTCAGCCAGCGCAAGCCTTTCATCCGAAATCCTTATGTTCTTACGATGGGTAACTAATTCCACTGCGAATATCCTTCATGTTGCCAGCGTTCAGACTGGTACGTAGCAATCTGGCTGCGACTTTCGCCGAGAATTCTTCTCCGAGTGCGACGTGCGATTCCAACGCGATCAATAGCTCAAATCCCAAGCCATAGGGAAAAGCGGATCTTAGTGTGAATCACCCATATTGATTGGCACTTGCGTCATGGCCCGCGGCCAGGAAACCGGCAGTTTCCTAGTAGGCGCGTACCGACCCCAGAGGACGTCGGCCACGCCGGCACCTTCGCTGCCGGGCAGGATTTCCGGCTGGGCGGGCGGCGGATCCGCGGCGATCAGGCGCGCGCCGGCCAGAAGCAGCGCAAACAGACAGGCAGCAATCGGACCCATCCTCTGAGCAAAACAAAAGGCCGTGGACGACTCAACTCCGCCGGCACGGGCAAAACCGTTTTTCAACTTCCCGCCGCAATCCGGGCGGCGATGGCGGCCCGCACCCGCGCCTGGTCGTCCGGCGAGAGATCGAACGGATAAAAATCGCCGCGCAGGACCAGTGGCCGCTTGACGTTTTCCTGCGGAACGAGTGCGAGCACGGCCTGCTTCGCGGCATCGGCGAAGAGTGGCTCGTATTTCAGCGCGAACACCGTCTTACCCGTGATCTCCCGGCCGGCGAGCGTATGGCCGGTGAAGTGGTACTCGTTTCCCGTCTGCTTGCCTTTGACGATCGTGGGCACGATTTTCGCGATGCGGAGGATGACTTCGTCGGGGCGGGAGGCACAGGCTTTCGCGTCGGAGAGGCGCCGCAGGGCGAGCCAGCCGAGGAAGGTGAAGGCGCCGCCGATCAGGCCGATGCCGATGACGGCCATGAAAACGATGGCGGACCAGCGGCTGGTTTTTGCATCGATCGCCCAGGAAAGCGCAAAACGGTCGGGATCATTTGGAAGATAGTGCACCATCGGCTCCCTCTCCTGGTCGACCTTGCCGATGAAGGTGTCGAACTTCACGTTGTTGTCGTGCGAAACCTGGTTCGCATCGACGAAGGTCACATTCAGGTCGTATTCGTTTAAAACAAAATCATGGCTGGTCACGTGGCCGCTCACTTCGGTGCGCCAGGCCGGCGTCCCCTCCTGCCAGATGCGAGACTGGTCGAGCAATTCCTTGACCGCGCCGGATTCATACCAGCCGAAACCCACGGCCGCCCCGATCCCAGCCAGAATCAAAACGAGGCCGCCCAGCCGATTTTTCCAGACAAACGACGACTGCAAGCGCAGCGGGGCGGGCAGAAGCGGCATGGAAAAATCCTAGGCGGCCGGCCTGACGCTGTAAAGCCCAAGCTCGCCGGAACTTGGGGGAAGTTCGGCGCCATTCGATTGCGACTGCGACTGGCCCGCGCCCGCCGCCGGGAAAACGCGCCCGATTTTTTCGCGGGAATTGACGGAGCGGCGGCATCTCCTTGTCATGCGCCCCGCATGCCTCGATACATCGCCTTTCTGCGCGGAATCAACCTCGGCAAGCGGCGGCCCAAGATGGATGAGTTGCGCGCGATTTTCGAAAAAATGAAATTCGGCCGCGTCGCGACCTTCATCGCGAGTGGAAACGTGATTTTTGAAAGCAGCAGCCGGGACGCCGCCCTACTGGGAAAAACCATCGAGCGAGGCCTGCACGTGGCGCTGGGCTACGAGGTCGACACGTTCGTCCGCACGCGCGAAGAAATCGCGGCCGTGGCCGCCTTCCGGCCGTTTTCCGAAACCGACATGGAGGCGCCCGAGAGCACCGTGTACTGCAGCTTCTTGCGCGAGCCGCTCGGCGCCGCGCAAGCCCGCGGGCTTCTCGCCTGCCGGACCGAGACGGATGAGTTTTGCGTCGAAGGCCGCGAATTCTACTGGCTGTGCCGGATAAAAAGCAACGAATCCAAGGTCTGGGCGTCGCTGCCGGTGAGAGCGCTCAAGCTACCGTCGTCGACGATGCGCAACCTGACGACGATCCGCAAACTGGCCGCGCAATATCCCGCCACCGCGTCCTGAGCAAGGCGCCGCGCGCCGCGGCGGCGGGAGCGGCGGTCATTGCGCCGCCTTGTTACGCGGATGGAATTTCGCGTGCTGGTCAACGAGGCGCGAGGATTCGACCGCCGTGTAGATCTGCGTGGTGGCGATGCTGGCATGGCCGAGCATCTCCTGGATGGCGCGGAGGTCGGCGCCGCCGCTGAGCAGGTGGGTGGCGAAGGAGTGGCGCAGAAGGTGCGGCTTCACCGGCCGGGTGATGCCGGCAAGCCGGGCGTATTTTTTGATCAGCACCCAGAGCATCTTGCGCGAGATGGCGGTGCCGCGCTCGCTGAGGAAAAGCTGGCTGCCGGTTTTTTTCGGCTTTACGAAAAAACGCCGGCCGGCGTCGAGGTAGGTGGCGAGCGCCTCGCGGGCCTTTCCGCCGACCGGCACCACGCGCTCCTTCGAGCCCTTGCCGAAGACGCGCAGAAAGCCGTGATCGAGATCCACCTGCTGGAGCGTGAGGCCGGCCAGCTCGGAGACGCGCAGGCCGCTGGCGTAAAAAAGCTCGAGCAGCGCGCGGTCGCGCAGGGCGTAGGCGTCGCCGCCGCGGGGAGCGGCGAGGAGGCGCCCGACCTCGGCGGCGGTAAGCGTGCCGGGAATCTTGCGCACGAGCTTGGGGCCGGCGAGCTGCGCGGTGAGATCGTCGGCACGGAATTTTTCGCGCATGAGGTGGCGGGCGAAGACGCGCAGCGCGGTGAGCTTGCGCGCGAGGCTGCCGACGGTGTAGTCATCGCCGCTCAGCGCGTATATCCAGTCGGAGAGATGATGCGGCCGGGCCTCGCGCCAGTTGGCGACGCCATGGCGGACGAGAAATTTCGCGCACTGGTCGAGGTCGCCCTGGTAGCTTTCGCAGGTGCGGGGAGAAAGGCCGCGCTCGAGTTCGAGGAAGCCGATGAAGCCGTCGATGGCGTCGGCGAAGGCCGCGGGCGCTTTGCTGCGGTTGGAACGCACGGAATTTCACCCCAGCATCGGCCAAGCCGGCGGCCGGGGCAAGCCGGACCTCAATACCGCCGGCGCGGCATGAAGTTGGAGGGCGGCGCAGCGGGGTCCTTCATGCGGAAGGTGATGCGCGCCTTGTCGAGATCGTACGGGCTCATCTCCATTTTCACGAAATCGCCGGCGGCGATTTTGATGAAATTCTTGCGCAGCTTGCCCGAGATGTGCGCGAGCACGATGTGGCCCGGACTCTTCAGAAGCTCCACCTTGAACATCGTGCCGGGCAGCACGGCGACGATCTTGCCTTCGACTTCGATCGATTTGTCGTCAGCCATACGCAGCGCGGCAGTCGCAGGGAACAGGGAGGTGGTTCATTCAGGAGGTGGGCGGAAGAGAAAGCCTCTTGTAAGTGGTAAGGCCGCCGCCTAAGTCAAGGCTTTCCCGGCATCCGCATGATCCACCCGACACCGCCCGACTGCCCGTTTGAAAAACGCTTCCCGTCGCAACTCGCACGCGATGATGGGTTTTTCATGAGCCTGGCCTACAACCAGGCCATCGACGGCTGGCGGATCGACGAGGTGCCGATCGGCGCGGTCATCGAGCTGGACGGCGAGGTCATCGCCGCGGCGCACAACACCGTGGAATCCGCCCGCGACCCGACGGCGCACGCCGAGATGCTCGCCCTCACGCAGGCGGCAGCGCGACGAGGCGACTGGCGGCTGGCCGGCGCGACGGTCTACGTGACCAAGGAGCCCTGCCCCATGTGTTCAGGCGCGATGCTCATGGCGCGCGTGCGGCGCGTGTGCTACGCGGTGCCGGATCCGAAAATGGGCTGCCTCGGCGGCGCGGCCAACCTCAACGATCTGCCGCAGGTCAACCATCACCTCGAACTCACCGCCGGCGGCGTGCTTGAGGCCGAATGCCGCGAGCTGCTCCAGGCGTTCTTCCGCGCCAAGCGCCTGGTGGAAGAGTGACGGCCGCATTTGACGAATCCGCGCGGCTGCCACACGTTTGCAATTCCATCAAACCATAACCCGTCATTCATCATGGCCTACGAACTTCCGAAACTGCCTTATGCCTACAATGCCCTCGAGCCGCACATCGACGCGCGCACGATGGAAATCCATTACACGAAGCACCACCAGGCTTACATCAACAACGCCAACAACGCCCTGAAGGACCAGGCCGCGCTCGCGGCGCTCGACGTCGACGCGCTCATCGCCGACCTCGGCAAGGTGCCGGAGGCCATCCGCGGCGTCGTCCGCAACAACGGCGGCGGCCACAGCAATCATTCTTTTTTCTGGAAAATCCTCGGCCCGGGCAAGGGTGGCGCGCCCAAGGGCTCGCTGGCCGACGCGATCAACGCGACCTTCGGCGGTTTCGACAAATTCAAGGAGGACTTCGGCAAGGCTGCCGCCGGCCGCTTCGGCTCCGGCTGGGCCTGGCTCGTCGCCGGCCCCGGCAAGAAGCTGTCGATCGGATCAACCGCCAACCAGGACAGCCCGCTCATGGGCAAGGCCGTCGCCGGACTCGAGGGCAAGCCGGTCATCGGCCTCGACGTCTGGGAACACGCCTATTACCTGAGCTACCAGAACCGCCGGCCCGATTACATCGCGGCCTTCTGGAACGTGGTCGATTGGGACCAGGCCGAGGCCAATTACAAGGCGGCCTGACCTGCAAGAAATTTCTCCCGAAGAAAAAGCCGCGCCGGGAAATCGGCGCGGCTTTTTTGTCCGCGGATGGAAATGAACCGCCCGGAACGCGCCTCACGGATACCACACATTCGCGTCGGAGGCGGGCGCGAGCGTGGCCGGACTGAGCTGCCGCGCCTTGCCGGAAACCGTATCCAGAATCCAGATGCTGTTCGAACGGGGCGAGCGCGCGGTGTAGAGCAGGTGCCGGCCGTCGGCGAGCCAGCAGGGATGCATGGCGTAATAGGGCGCCTGGGAAACCTGCACGCTGGAACGGGTGGAAAAGTCATAAACCGCGATCTGAAAGCGGCTCCCCACCCCGATGGTGAAGGCGAGCTTGTTCGGGTCGCCGCGGCTCCAGTCGGGCTCCGCACAATAAGTGCTGATGTCGGTCAAGAGCCGCTGCGCCAGACCGCCGGCCGCGGGCATGATGTAGAGCTGCGGGCCGGGCGCGGAGGTGAACACCAGCCGCGTGCCGTCGGGCGACCAGCAGGGCGAGGCCTTCGGTGTGTCGGAACGCGTGCGGCGGGAGACCCCCCGCCCCTCGGCGTTGCTGACGTAGACGTCCGGATTGCCCTCGCCGCTCAGCACCATCGCCACGTGGCTGCCGTCGGGGCTGAAGGACGCGCTTTCGTTCGTCCCTTGAAAACTCGCGAAAGTCTGGCGGCGCCACCCGCCGCCTTCGTTGATCAGCTCGAAAATGTCCGGCCGGCCGGACTGGAAGTAGCCGGTGTAAAGAATGCGGCGGCCGTCGGGCGACCAGCGCGGCGAGAGCGTGAGCGCGCGATCCTGGGTGAGTTGCAGCGCCTCGCCGAAAA
>DATJYF010000222.1:0-11787 GCA_035499715.1 Opitutaceae bacterium
TAGCGCTGGTTTTATCCTGCTCGTTGGGGGCGGTGTAAACACCCGCCGCACGCCCCATTTCATAACCTTCTTTTGTGACTGCTACAGCCAATCGCGATGCATGAAATCCGGTAAACTGAAATTCGCCGTTTTGATCTGTCTGCGTTGTGTGCTGCTCCCTTTTTTCTCCAACATCAATGCCTTGAATCCAGAGGAGTGTGCCCAAGGCTGTGGCTCCTATTACTGGCTTTCCGTATTGATCGACTACTTTGCCGTAAAAATCCTGGGCCTGGGCATTCTCTGATGCCATTATTGCCACAATTTTCGCCACTTTAGGATCAACGAAGTCTTTCACAGGCGGCAACCCACCCGGATAATTTGCCGGCGATAGCTTGGATAAATCTGACGCGTTACTTGAATTCGGTTTGTTTTGAGGCTGACTTACACCTGCAGAATTGACAGCGGAAATTTTCGGAGCCGATGCGTTTTTATTTCTCCAGAACCACCAGCCACCCAGCAGCAGAAGCACCATAACAAGGATAGCAGTCAGATACGAACGATTATTCATGGAAGTAAATCAAATCCATTTTGACCGAGCAATGTATGCCAATAGCCCGCCTGGTCGGCATTCGTGAACCTGAATTCAGCACTATGCCACTGATGCTCGGCATATTGATTTTTCGGCTGATTGTCCGGTGCGAAGATATCTCGAGGCCAAATCCTCGTATCCTGCAAATTCTGTGACGGTCCAAAAGCAGTATTGGACACATCGGGCACCGCACCCAGAGCCTTGCTGCGCGGCTGGGCATCGTAAGCCAGGATTTGGTAGCGATCCTGCACGGTGGCGACCCGCTACTTCACTTTGATTTCTTTCGATGGATCAAATTCTAAATTTCGCGAACCAGCGGGATTAATCAAAACGTTTGCGCCAAACAATGTAGGCGGCGGTTGAAAATCAGCTTGAATATCAATAGTCATCCGGCCATAATTTTTCCCGTTTTCGCCCTTGAAATAGAACGAACGGTTTAGTGCAGCGTCCCAATCTTTCATGTTCTTTGGCATGTTGAACGTGATTGAGGGCTGATAGCCGGTAGCTGGGGCCTCATTTGGGTAAAGGTCTTTAATTTCCATCAAACCGCCGTCAGTCACGGATAACGTGACCGACCAGTCAAACGGCGTGCCACGACTAATGTTTACCGGATTGCGTGTCAGCGTGACGACCAAATCTCCTCCGCTAGAGACTTTTTTCCCAGTGAGAAGATCGAAACTCGCCGGAGTCCCGTTGCATGGAATGGCCGTGCTGATGGAATAGGCTACCATCGGTTCTGCTCCTTTGAGCTTCCACATGTGGAAAATGGCGCGCTCCGTAGGACAACTGGATAACGAAGTTTATTTCCGTACCACTAACTCACACTGAAATCCCCCTATGCTGCGTCTGTCCCGCCCGCTGCATCACGGCCTGACGCCGGCGCACCTGCGCGATGAAGTCTGCTTCGCGCTGAAGCGCCATCCGCTCATGCTGGGCTGAAGCAGCGACTTTCAGGCAAAGGGCCAGGTCGCGCTCGTCAAATCCGGTCCTTGACGGCCGCTTCGGCCTCGCCGCCCGGCATAATGCCGAAGCGCCGGAGCATGCCGCGCATCGTCATCCCTTGCGCGAGGATGGAGAAGACCACAATTCCATAGGTGCACCCGATCAGGGTGTCCCTCACCGGCAGGTGCGGCAGAGACAGCGCCATCGCGAGGGAAAGGCCACCGCGGAGCCCGCCCCAAGTCAGGATCGGAACCAGGCCGGGATGCGAGCTCCTGAGCCGGAACAGAAAAACCGGCAAGGCCACCGAAACGAACCGGGCGCCCAGGGCAATCGGGATCATCACCGCCGCCGCGATCGCCGTCGGCAGGGTCAGCCGGGTTGAAAACACCTCGAGCCCGATCAGCAGAAAAAGCACGGCGTTGAGGATGTCGTCCACCATGCCCCAAAACGCGTCAACATGTTCGATCGTCCGCCGGCTCATCGCGAACTGCCGCCCGTAATGGCCGATGACGAGCCCGGCGACGACCACGGCGATCGGCCCGGAGACGCCGAGCGGAAAGGACACGCTGTAGACCACCATGGCCAGCGCGAGGGTGATGAGCAGCTCGAGTTCGCGATAATCGATGCTCCGGAGGGCGCGGTAGGCGGCATAGCCCGCGGCCAGCCCGAGCACGATGCCTCCCCCCGCCTCGCGCAGGAGCAGCCACGCGACGCCCGCCGGATGAAGGTGCTCCCCGGACAATTGCGGGCCGCCGCTCAATCCCGCGATTGATGCCAGCGCGAGAAACGCGACCACGCCCACGCCATCGTTGAAAAGGGATTCGCCGGCAATCGTGGCTTCCAGGTCCTTCGGCGCCCGCAGCCGCTTGAGCATGCCGATGACGGCCACCGGATCGGTCGGCGAGACAATCGCGCCGAAGGCGAAGCAGACCGCCAGCGGGATGCCGAGCCCGAGAAAATGAAACACCGCCCAGGCCGCCGCGCCGACCACCGCGGTCGAAATCGCCACGCCGACGGTCGCGAGCGCGGCGATGGTCCAGCGGTTGGCGAGCAGTTCCTGGACGCCGACGTGCAACGCGCCCGCGAAAAGCAGCAGGCCCAGCATGCTCCGCATGAGCAGCGCGTTGAAATCGATGCGGGCGGAAAATGCCGCGAGGCGTCCGCCCAGCTGCCAGCCCGGGGCGAGCCATTCGAGGACGAGCAGAAGCACGGCCCCGGCCAGCGTCAGCGCCAGCACGCCGATCGTCGCCGGCAACCGCAGGAACCGATGATTCACATAGCCCAGGAGGGCGGCCAAACCAGCCAAGACCGAGGCGATGTCAAAGGTGGTCATCGAGCGAGGCGGCCATGCAAAAGCCGAACGGCGGCGCGGTCAAGGGGGACCGGCGGCGCGCCATTCAAGGTCTGAAAATCGAAGTCCGAAAGGAGGCAAATCTCCACGGGCCGGCGCCCGGTGCCCTTCGTTTTGTTCCGGCAATCAAATCAAAACGTATGAATGAAAAGCCCCGAGCGCAGCTTGGGTTCGAACCAGGTGCTTTTCGGCGGCATGATCTGGCCCGCATCGGCAATGTCCATGAGCTGTGCGACCGTGACCGGATACATCGAAAACGCCACGCCACCGCCGGCATCGGCGCGCTTCACGAGCTCGTCCGGGCCGCGGATGCCGCCGACGAAATCGATGCGCTTGCTCGTGCGCGGATCGTCGATGCCGAGCAAGGGCGCGAGCAGCTTGTCCTGGAGCACGCTGACGTCGAGCCGCGCCACTGGGTCGGCCTGCGGGTCGACCGGGCAACGCAGGCCGTACCATTTTCCGCCATGGTACATGCTCACCCGGCCGGCCGCAGCCGGCGAAGGCGGCGCGTTTTCCTCGAGGCCGAATCCCGCCTTCACGGCGGCGAGAAAATCCGCCGGCGACCGGCCGTGCAGGTCGGGGACGATGCGGTTGTAAGGCAGAATCTTCAGTTCGCTCGCGGGAAAAAGGACGCAAAGAAACCAGTTGTAATCCTCGGCGCCGGTGTGGCGCGGGTTGCGGTCGCGGCGCAGGCGGGCGACGCGCGCCGCGCTGGCCGCGCGATGGTGGCCGTCGGCGATATAGGTCGCGGGCACGCGGCCGAAGGCGCGGATCCAGTCTTCGCCGCCGGCGATGCGCCAGACGGTGTGGCGGATGCCGTCAGACGCGGTGAAATCGTGAAGCGGCGCCTCCTTCGTCTTGGTCTCGACCAGCGCGGTAACCGCAGCCTCGTCGCGGTAGGTGAGAAAAACCGGGCCGGTGTTGGCGCCGAGCGTGTCGATGAGGCGCGTGCGGTCGTCCTCCTTGTCCTTGCGCGTCTTCTCGTGCTTTTTGATCAGCCCGGCGTCGTAGTCGGCGACGTGGCAGACGGCGACGAGGCCGCGCTGGCGGTGCGCGCCCATCTGCTGCTGATAAAGATACAGGCAGGGACCGGTCTCGCGCCCGAGCACGCCGTCGCGCTGCAGCGCGAGAAAATTTTCCCGGGCCCGGGCGTAGACCGCATCGCTGTAAGGATCGGTGCCGGCCGGCAGATCGATCTCGGCGCGATCCACGTGCAGCAGGCTGCGCGGCCGTCCGGCGGCCAGGGCGGCCGCCTCGGCGGCGTTGACGACATCGTAGGGCACGCAGGCCACTTCGGGCGCGTGCGCCGGCAGCGGAACAAGTCCTGAAAAGGCGCGGATTCGCATGAATGCCTGCCATGCAGCCGGCGGCGGTGCATCGCGTCAAGCGCGGCCCGGTGGAGTCGAAAAAAAAGCCCTCCGCGGACGGAGGGCTTTGTCTGGAGAACAGTGGTCAGATCAGCCGTGGGTGACGTTGGCGGCTCCGCCGCCCGCCTGGCGCTCGATGCCGGGCAGCGCCTGCTTGATCGCGCTGACGGCCTGCTGCGCGGCCAGCTGGCTTACCTGTGCGCCGAGCTTTTGGTCAAAGCTCTTCGCCTCGTAAACCACAGACGAGGCCTTGACCAGGCTGGCGATGAGCGGACCCCACGGATCGACCGGATGCGGGACGCCGTTGATGATGATGACGCCGCCGCCATCGACCGCGACGCCGCCCAGGACCGTGCCGTAGATCAGTCCGCCCTGGTTGCCCGGCGGATTGAGCACGACGTTGGATTTCTGGTAGACGGCGATGGCGATGCCGACCGACCCGGCCGGCACGCTGAGCGTGTTGGAATTGCCGGCGGCGGTTCCCGCCCCGAAGGACATCCATTTGGAGAACGGCTCGCTCGTCGATGCAACGGAGGCCGCGGCCTGCAGCGTCTCGGCCACCGTGGTTGGCACGATGCCGACGACGTTGGCCTGATTCGTGAGCGAGGGATCGCTCGTCACGGTGACAAAGGTGTCATCGATGAAATCGCCCTTCGCCGCGGAGAAGGCGTCGTCGATGATCGCCGGGCCACCGGTTCCGCCGGGGCCGCCGATGGGCATGTACCAGGCGGTGATGGTCAGGGGATTTGCGCCCACCGGCTGGGTGAGCGGACCGGCTGCGACGACCTGGCCGTTGGTCCCGTCGGTGACGCTCCAGAACATGAGTTGCGCCAAGCCCGAGGAACCGTTGAGCGTATAGGGCAGCTGCGGGATGTAGAGCGGCGTGATGTTGCCCGGATTGGTAACATCGACCTCGCTGGATGGATTCGGCTCGAGTTCGGCCGAGGCGTTGCGCGGCTGGCGGTGATGGCCGGCGGTGAGGTAAACTTTGTAGTGAACGCTGACGTGCGGCATGGGGCGCTCCTGAATAAGGGTTGAAGTGGGGCCCCACTGCGCTCTCTTGAAGCTTCGCTAGTGGCAGCCAAGTTTTGGCGAACGGGCGGAGGCTGCGTAGTTGCAACTATTCGGCAATAGAAAAAATCAGCGCCGACATCAGGGAAACCCTGATCTTTGCCTTCAATGCGGCCCGCTTTGCAACCTGCCGCGACTACCGGGCTGCATTTCCGGGCTACGGGACGACGGAGCCCGGCAAATGCGCCCACAAAAAGCCCTCCACGGATCGGAGGGCTGATGGCTCCGTCTTGACGGCGGATTATTTCGCGGCCTTGGTGCCGCGCTTGAACTTCGAGGTGAACTTCTCGACGCGGCCGGCGGTGTCGACGAGGCGCTTCTCGCCGGTGTAGGCAGGATGCGAATCCATCGTCACGTCCCGCAGCACGATGAAATACTCCACGCCGTCGATCTTTTCCTTGCGCGCCGACTTCATCGTCGACCTGGTCAGGAAACGCTTGCCCGTGGCGACGTCGAGGAAGCAGACATTGTTGAGCTGGGGATGGCCTTCGGCTTTCATGGCGGAAGAGTTAAAATCAGCCCTGGCGCGCCTTGTAGCGCGGGTCGGTCTTGTTGATGACGTAAATCTTGCCGCGGCGGCGCACGACCTGGCAGTCCGGGTGGCGCTTCTTGGCGGATTTGATGGAGGAAACGACTTTCATAAAGTTGTCCAAAGCATAGACGCACCCCGGCGCTGTCAACCGGAAATGTGGCGGGGGGGGTGGCCTGCTTTATAAATAAGGCCGCATCAAATCCCCTCAGTTTTCCTCCGGATTCTCCGGTTCGTCGGCGAGGAGTTTCCATTCCGGGCTCATGTTGCCGAGCACCGTGCGCCACAATCCCGCATCCTGCGGCTTTTGCATCAGGTCCTCCGGCATGCTCGCCACGACCCAGGTGTTTTGCTTCAGCTCGTTTTCCAGCTGCCCGCGCGTCCAGCCGGAATAGCCGAGAAACGCCCGCACGTGCAGGCCCTCCTCGGCACGCAGCTGCTCCGCCTTTTCCGGCTCGATGCCGAAATAAAGCTTGAAGCCGTCGGTCCGGAACTGCCACGCGGCGAGAATGATCTGCTCGGTCTGGACCGGGCCGCCGCGAAACACCGGCACATCGCTCAGGCCGCCGAGCGCAAACTGGCCGTTGAGCTGGCCGAGGCGCCGGCCGAGCGGGCGGTTGAGCACGACGCCCATCGCGCCCTCGTCGCCATGCGCCGACATGAGGACGACCGTGCGGCGAAAGTTCGCATCGCGCATGGCGGGATGCGCCAGCAGGAGCTGGCCGGCGAGGCTTTCCTTGGTGCTTTTGCGGCGTTCACGCATGGCAACCCGGCGGATTTTCGTCTCAAAGTTTGGTGATCTTCACGCCCGCGTCGGCCAGCAGGGGCGCGACAAGCGGATCGTTGTGGTAATCGCTGCGGTACTTTAGCTCCGCGATTCCCGCCGAGGCGAGAATCTTCGCGCAGTTGATGCAAGGGTAATGCGTTATGTAGACCGCACAACCTTCGATCGAACTGCCGCGGCGGGCGGCGTCCGCCACCGCGTTCTGCTCCGCGTGCACCGTGGCCTGCTCGTGGCCGTCGCGCACGCGCGAGACATGCGGCGTGCCGGGCAGGAAGCCGTTGTAGCCGGCCGCCACCAGCCGGTTGCGGCGCGCCCCGCCGCTGACGATGACGCAGCCGACGTGCAGCCGCTCGCACGGGCTGCGCGTGGCCAGCAGCACCGCCGTGGCCATGAAATATTCGTCCCAGGTCGGACGGCCAGGGAATTTTCTGGCGGCCTGGGCAATCAAATCAACCGGACTCGGATGCGCGCGACTCATGCAAGGAATTTTGACAAACCTAACCAAAACGACAGGCACCCGCCGGGGCAAGCCGGGTCTGACCATGGGCCGTGCTTGCCAACAACGTTCTCCGTTCCACTTTTTCTTCGATGCAGCGTACGATCCAGCCTGAGCTTCTCGATTCGCTTCCGCCCCATCACCCCGATGCGCTGCACAATCGCCGGAATCTCCGCCAGCTCAATGCGCTCATGGGCAACTTCCGCTGGTTCGCCGCCGCGCTGCCCAAATTGCTGCGTCCCGGCGAACGCTCACTCGAGCTCGGCGCGGGCGACGGCGCGCTCGGCGTCGCGCTGGCCCGGACCGGCGCGCCGGTCGACGGACTTGACCTCTGGCCGCGGCCGGCCCGATGGCCGCGCGAGGCGGCATGGCATCGCGCCGATCTGCGCTCCTTCGCCGGCTACGCCGGCTACGACATCGTGTTCGGCAACCTCATCTTTCATCAATTTTCCGGCCCCGAACTCGCCGCGCTCGGCACGGCGCTCGGCCGCACCGCGCGCGTCATCGTCGCCTGCGAGCCGGCGCGGCGTCGGCATTTCCAATGGCTCCTGCGCGGCGTCGGCCCGCTGCTGCGCGCCAATTACGTCACGCGGCACGACGCGCACGTCAGCATCGCCGCGGGCTTTGTCGGCGATGAGCTGCCGCACGCGCTCGGACTCGATTCAAAAAAATGGACCTGGCGCTGCGCCGGCACCGCCCTCGGTTCCAACCGCATGATCGCCCAGCGTCGATGAATCCGCCCCGCCCCATCGAAATCATCGGCGGCGGCCTCGCCGGCCTCGCTCTCGGCGCGGCGCTGCGGCGCGCCGGCGTGCCCGTCACCGTGTTCGAGGCAGGCGACTTCCCGCGCCACCGCGTGTGCGGCGAATTCCTCACCGGCCTCGATGAAGCCACCCTCGCGCGTCTCGGCCTGGCGCCGCTGCTCGCCGATGCGCCGCGGCACCGCCGGGTTGCCTGGTGCCGGCACGGCGCGCCGCTGCGCGTGCAAACGCTGCCCTCGCCCGCCTTCGGCCTCAGCCGCCATGCGCTCGATGCGCGGCTCGCCGCCGAATTCGTCCGGCTCGGCGGCGGGCTGCGCACCCGCACTCGCGTCGCCGACGACGCGGCTCCACCCGGCCGCGTCTTCGCCACCGGCCGGCGGCGCGGCCCGCCGCAATGGCTCGGACTGAAGCTGCACGCGCACGGCCTGAAACTGGGCGCCGATCTCGAAGTGCATCTCGGCCGCGGCGCCTACGTCGGCCTCTCGCCGGTCGAAGACGGCGCCATCAACGTTTGCGGGCTTTTCCGCGTGCGCGCCGACGCGCGCGGCGAACGCGCCGCCCTGCTCCTCGCCCATCTGCGCGCCGCCGGACTGGCGCCGCTGGCGGACCGGCTCGGCCGCGCCGCGCTCGACGAAACCTCGTTCTCCGCCGTGGCCGGCCTGCGTTTTGACCGCGGCCCGGCGCGCGCCGGCCGCCTCGTGATCGGCGACGCCTTTGCCATGATCCCGCCTTTCACCGGCAACGGGATGGCGATGGCGTTTCAAAGCGCCGCGCTCGCGCTCGCGCCGGTCCTCGCCTACGCGCACGGAAACGCCGGCTGGGACGAGACGTGCCGCGCCGTGCACGCGCGCCTGCGCCGGCGCTTCCGGCTGCGGCTGGCCTCGGCCAGCGCCTTGCATGCGTTTTTCCTTTTGCCGCGCCGCCAGCGCTGGCTCTCCGCGCTTAACCGCGCCCGGCTCCTGCCGCTGCGCCCGCTCTACGCGGCGCTGCATTGACCATGTTTCTCCACGCCCTCGCCACCGCCCGTCCGCCCGCCAAGTTCACCCAGCAGGACTGCTGGGAAATCGCCCGGCGTTCGCCGGCCGTGACGCGCCTGAACGGCCGCTCGCAATTCATCCTGCACAAGGTCCTCACCGGCGACAACGGCATCGCCACGCGTCATTTCGCCGTGAACAACCTCGATCGCATTTCCGACCTGAGCGCGGACGAGCTCAACGCCGCCTTCCGGGCCGAGGCGCCGCGCCTTGCGCTGGCCGCGCTCCGCCCCGCGCTGGAACAGGCCGGGGTGATCCCGGCCGGACTCGACGCCCTCCTCATCTGCACCTGCACCGGTTACCTCTGCCCCGGCCTCACCAGTTATGTCGCCGAGGAGCTGGGCCTGCGCGCCGACACCTGGCTCCAGGACATCGTCGGCCTCGGCTGCGGCGCCGCCATCCCCATGCTGCGCGCCGCCAGCCACCTCCTCGCCGCCCGGCCGGACGCCACCGTCGCCTGTGTCGCCGTCGAAGTCTGCTCGGCCGCGTTCTACCTCGACAACGATCCCGGCGTCCTCATCAGTGCCTGCCTCTTCGGTGACGGCGCCGCGGCCAGCCTCTGGCGCGCGCAGCCGGGCCCGGGCGGGCTGCGCTGCTTCGAGTTCAACTCGCTCCACTGGCCGGCGGAGCGCGACCGGCTGCGCTTCGAGACGCGCGACGGCAAGCTGCGCAACCTGCTGCACCGCTCCGTGCCCGAGGTGGCGGCGCGCGCCGTCGCCCAGCTCTGGCTGAACCGCGGCCCGCGGCCGGTGAAAAAAATCCTCTCGCACGCGGGCGGGCGTGACGTGCTGGCGGCGATCGAGGCAGCCGTGCCCGGCTACCCCCTGGCGGAAAGCGCGCGCGTGCTGCACGATTCGGGCAACATGAGCAGCCCGTCCGTCCTCTTCGCGCTGGCCGAGGCCCTGCACGGCGGTCGCAACGGCACCGGCGGCGATTACTGGCTGGTGAGTTTCGGCGCCGGCTTCAGCGCGCACTGCTGCCGGGTGGGCGTCCGGTAAGCGCGCCTTTGGGCCCGGCAGCGAACCGATGAGTTGCAGCCGGTTGGGTTACGCAAAACGCTTTCCGGGCGGGACGGGAGCGTCCATAAAATCATTTTGCTCCCTTCCGGCCATTTTGTGACCATGTAAACATGCCCACGCTTCAGGACCTTGTCGACTATTGCGACCAGCGCACCCGCCGCGCCGCCTTCAAGGACGCGCCCGGCGCCTGCAACGGCCTGCAGGTGGCCAACGACGGCCGCGTCAGCCGCATCGGCGCCGCCGTCGACGCCGGCGTCGCGCCCTTTCAGAAGGCGGTGGCCGCCGGGGTGGATTTTCTCATCGTGCACCACGGCATGTACTGGGACATGCCGCGGCCGCTGACCGGTGCCGTCTATCAGCGCGTGTCCGCGCTCGTGCGCGGCAACTGCGCGCTTTATTCCAACCATCTCCCGCTCGACGCCCATCCGGAAATCGGCAACAACGCGCTCCTCGCGCGCCAGCTCGGCCTCACGCCGGTGCGCGGATTTTTGCCGCGCGAGGAGGAAAACATCGGCCTCATCGCCAGCACGGCGGGCCTGGGCCGCGACGCCCTGCGCGAAAAGTTGAAAAAACTCTATCCGCGCGTCATCGCGCTCGAGTTCGGCTCCGGCCAGCCGCCGCAGGTCGCGTTCTGCAGCGGGAGCGGCAACAGCGCGGTGCCCGAGCTGGCCGGCGAGGGCGTGGACACGCTCGTGACCGGCGAGCTGCGCGAGGAATGGTTCAACGTCGCGCAGGAGCAGCGCCTCAACCTCTACCTCTGCGGCCATTACGCCACGGAGGTGCACGGCGTGAAGGCCCTGGCGGCGGAGCTGGCCGAAAAGTTTGGTTTGCCGTGGGAATTCATTGCCACGGATAATCCGCTCTGAACTTTCGCCCATGAAAAAAATCGCCATTCTCAACGGTCCGAATCTCGACCGCCTCGGCAAACGCGAGCCGGAAGTCTACGGCCGCGCCACCCTGGCCGATCTTGAGGCGGCGCTGCGCCGGGAGTTCGGCGGCGGCGCCGAGCTGGAATTTTTTCAGTCCAACCACGAAGGCGCGCTGATCGACAAGATCGCCGCGCTGGCCGACGCCAAGGCGGCCGGACTCGTCATCAACCCCGGCGCCTTCACCCACACGAGCGTGGCGCTGCGCGACGCGCTGCTCGGCGCCAAGCTGCCCGCGGTCGAGGTGCACATCTCCAACATCTACCAGCGCGAGGAATTCCGGCACAAGTCGCTCACCGCGCCCGCCTGCCTCGCCGTCATCAGCGGCCTCGGCCTCGAGGGCTACCACGCCGCGGTGCGGTTTTTGTTGCAGCGCTGAGATGACCGGCCCGGATTTCACCAGCGCGCCGGGCGAGGCCTGGTGCGCCTGCCATACCAGGCCGCGTTGCGAAAAAAAATTCGCCGCGTTGATGGTGGCGGAAGGCTTCGTGCACTATCTGCCGCTCGTGCCCAGCGTGCGGCGCTACAAAAGCCAGACCAAGCGCTTCACCAAGCCGCTTTTCCCCGGCTACGTGTTCGCGCGCGTGCCGGCGGAAAAACGGGCGCGCATCTACCAGCAGGATCTCCTTGCCCGCGTCCTGCCAGTGGAGGACGAGCCGCGTTTTCTAGGCCAGCTCGAGGACGTGCGCGCCATCGTCGCCTCCGGCTACGAATTGAGCCTGCTGCCGCTGCTCGCCCGCGGCCGCCGGGTGAAGGTCGCGGGCGGCCCGCTGCACGGATTGGAAGGCGTGGTCGACGACCCGTCGAACCTCAACGGCATCGTCCTGTCAGTGGATGTGCTGCGCCAGGGTCTGTTCGTGAAAATACCGGCTGAAAACCTGCAAGTATTGCCTTAATTTGCGCCGTCCCCCTAAAAAGTCCGCCGTGCGCGCCCGCCGC